>JAURHT010000091.1 GCA_030833145.1 Aquirufa sp. | reverse complement strand
GGATTTTTTTCATTGTTGTTTAGATCGTCAAACGAAGATACACATTTTTGTGAAGCCTGACCTGACCGGAGAAATCCGGGTAAGCTATTGTAATTCAGTGAAATTCTGCATTCCTTGTGTAAAATTCTAAACCTATCATGAAAAAATTAGCCGCTTTATCTTTGGCAGGAATGCTGACGCTAGCTCTTTTGGCCTCCTTTCATTCCACTTCTACTCGCACTACTTTAGTTGATACCCTGAAGATTCCGGATGGAGTCGATCCGAATGATGAGAACTGGAAAGGGATTGATTTAGCGCCCAAAGATCCGGTGCTGCCTTTGACGATCGACGAGCAGTTGAAGAGGTTTTTACTCCCGGCAGGCTATCAAATGCAGCCGGTTTTAGCGGAGCCACAAATTCAGCAGCCCGCGGAAATTGTGTTTGATGGGAATGGACGGATGTATGTTTTGGAACTCAGATCCTATATGTTAGATGCGGATTCCAAAAACGAACTTGAACCGACCAGCCGTATTTCCCGCTGGGAAGACAAAAATAATGACGGTATTTACGAGACCGGAACAGCCTTCGTGGACGGATTAATCTTCCCTCGTTTCGTCTTGCCCTATGGCAAAAACAGCGTTTTGACGATGGAGTCTGATCAAGACAATATCTACAAATACACGGACACAAACGGTGACGGCAAGGCTGATAAAAAAGAATTTTTTACGAATAAATACGGTCGTTCTGGGAACGTAGAACACCAGCAAGCCTTTTTATTTTACGGCATGGATAACTGGTTGTATTCGACAGTGAATGCCTTTAGAATCAGAGAAACGCCAAACGGAATCATCCGGGAAAAAACAGGTGCAAACCGCGCGCAATGGGGAATTACGCAAGACGATGATGGAAAATTATACTTCCAAGGCGGAGCTTCTGGTGTTCCCTCACACTTCCAATTTCCGATTCAATACGGCAATTTTGAGGGGCCTAATGAACTAGCCCCAGGCTTCGTAGTTCCTTATGGTGCAGCGGTAAAAGTATCCGATATGCAAGGCGGAATGGACGAGATTCGCCAGCCAGATGGCTCCTTAAATCGAGTAACGGGATCTGCCGGAAATGATATTTTCCGTGGCGATCGTTTGCCGGCTTCTCTACGTGGCCAGCTCTTTTACGGAGAACCAGTGGCGCGTATTGTCCGCCAAATCAACCCCGTGAAGAATGAAGGGTTGACTACTTTACATAACGTATACCAAGATCAAAAATCCGAGTTCATTCGCTCGACCGATCCCCTTTTCCGACCTATCGATATGGCGACGGCTCCAGACGGAACGATGTATGTGGTGGATATGTACCACGGAATTATTCAAGAAGGGCAATGGACACCCAAGGGGTCGTATTTGCGCACGAAAATCGAGCAATATAAATTAGATAAAGTGGTGGGTTTGGGACGTATTTGGCGATTGAGTCATGAGGGCTTTAAGCGGGATACAAAGCAACCGCGCATGTACGACGATAAGAGTGCTACGCTAGTGACTTATTTAAACCACCCGAACGGCTGGTGGCAAGACATGGCGCAACAAGTGTTAGTGCAACGCCAGGATAAATCGGTCGTGCCAGTATTAACAGCGATGGCTTTGAAAGGTACGAATGTGAATGGTCGAATTCATGCGATTTGGACCTTGGAAGGTTTAGGTGCTTTAAAAGTGGCGACAGTTACTAAGCTAGCAAGTGATGCGAATCCACGTATTCGGATTCAAGCCTTAAAGGCTTCTGAAACCTTGTACAAGGCGGGGGAGAAAGGATTGGCAGAGTTGTATAAAAAAGCGATGAGCGATTCGGATAATGAGGTGGTGATGCAGGCGATTTTCACACAGAAATTCTTGAAGGTTCCGGAACATGAAACCGCCATCAAAACGACCTTGGCTTCGAATAAATCAGCCGGGGTCAAATTGATCGGAGAACAAATTTTAACGCCTCCAAAGTCAAGAAATAATGGTCCATTTAATGCGCCGGAATTGAGCAAGGAGCAGAAGGGAATTTTAGAAAGAGGCGAATTAGTTTTCGCTGAATTATGCTCTCAATGCCATGGAAATGATGGTATGGGTAAGCCGATGGGAAATGGTAAGTTATTGGCACCGGCTTTAGCAGGATCCTTCCGCATTCAGCAACACCCAGAATATGCGGTGCGCGTTATTTTGCATGGTTTAGAAGGAGCGATCGAAGGCAAAACCTATGCGGGCGGTTTGATGCAACCCATGAAAGAGCAGTCCGATCAATGGATATCGGACGTGGTTTCTTACATCCGAAATGGCTTATCGAATGACGCATCTTTCGTCACACCGCAGCAGGTAGCCGCCATTCGGGCGAACACAAATAAGCAAGCGGGGATGTATAAATTCGAGTCTTTATTGAAGCAAGTTCCGGTGGAATTTGTTCCGGACCAAAGCTGGAAATTCTACGCTACCCACACTGCCTCCACTCGCGTGGGCGGGAATGCTTCCCCTAAAAGCGCCTTCAATTATGAGGGCTGGTCGACCGGGAAAACACAGGAAAAAGACATGGTATTTCAAGTGGAATTCCCAACTGAATATACACTTTCGGAATTCCATTTTACATCTAACTCAGGCTTCAAGAAAGGGCAAAGACCTAAACCCGGGGTTACCCCAGAATACACGCATACCTATCCACGAAACTTGCTAGTGGAAGCATCCACAAATGGAACAGACTGGAAGGTTGTTCAGGCAAACGTGAAAGGAACGCAAGGCGATAATATCGTAGCGCTTCCACCTACGCGTACGAAGTTCTTGCGCTTAAAATTAGCGGAAGGAGTCACGGCCGCCGCGGATGATATTACCCCCTGGTCGATGCGGAGTATGAAGATTTTTGGATTGCGCTAAGTTATTTCACTAATTAAACCTATTTAAAAACGTATGAAATCAAATCGTAGAAATTTTATCCAATCCCTAGGACTAGGAGCCGCGACGTTAAGTGTGGGCTCTAATCCTTTGAATCCGGGACAAACAGTTCCTGTTGATTCCGATGATCAGTTGTTATTCGTGGGCGACAATATCGCTGTCGCTAACACGCAATATGGTAAAGTCAGAGGCTTTGTATTGCGGGGTATTAATCAATTTTTAGGTATTCCTTACGGAGCGGATACGTCCGGCAAAAACCGTTTTATGCCACCGGTAAAACCAGAACCTTGGACAGATATTAAACCGACGGTGTGGTGGGGAAATACCGCTCCCCAAATCATGGAAAAGCGTTATTCAAATGCCTATGCTTCCTTCGTGGATCACTGGAATTATGATGATGTTTCGGAGGATTGTTTGAAGTTAAATGTATGGACGCCTAAGATTGATTCAGGCAAAAGACCGGTGGTGGTTTGGTTGCATGGAGGCGGCTTTACGAATGGAAATGCGATCGAACAAGATGGATACCACGGGGAGAATTTGAGTCGTTTAGGGGACATTGTTTTCTGTTCGATTAATCATCGACTGGGACCATTTGGCTATTCACATTTGAAGGCGGCGGGTGGTCATCCGCATTCGGGTAATGTGGGGAATTTAGATATGGTGGCTGCGCTGGAATGGGTGAAGAATAACATCGCGAATTTTGGTGGTGATCCCAATAATGTGACGATCATTGGACAGTCTGGTGGAGGAGCGAAAGTGACTTCATTAATGAATATGCCTGCGGCAAAAGGTCTTTTCCATAAGGCAGTGGCTCTGAGTGGCACCTCATTAACGGGAGTAAATAAAGAATATGCGGAGAAGCTGGGCTTGAAGGTGATGGAAGAGGCCGGATTAAAGCCTGGTGAAATCGAGAAATTACAGCAAATTCCGTGGAGAGAATACATCGATATTACGACACGTGCAGTGGAGAAATTCGCAGAGGAAGCGAAGAAAATGAATGTCTCACGTGGTGGATTTTCGCCGGTAGCGGATGGGGTGACGATGAATGATCAGCCGTTTTTCACAGATCCGAATCATTTCTCTGCGGATATTCCGATGATCATTAATACCACCTTCCATGAATCTAGTCCGAGTAGAACAGATGCTAAATTAGAAGAAATCAGCCTAGCAGAGGTGGTTGAGAAAATCAAGCCTCGTTTTGGAGCTGATTCGGCAAAAATTGTAGAGGCATATAGCCAAAACTTCCCGAAAGCAAAACCGGTTGAAGTTTGGGCAATGATTATGTCAAACCGGAAGAATGCCATTGCTGCTGCAGATGCTAAAGTGTCACAACGAAAGGCACCTGTGTACGTGTCTTGGTTCGGCTGGCAACCACCGCTTTTTGATGGACGTATGCGTGCGTTCCACTGCGATGATATCTGTTTTTGGTTCTATAATACCGACCTGATGTTAACACATACAGGAGGCGGTAAAAGACCGAGAGCCTTGTCAACAAAGATGGCGAAATCCTTCTTGAGTTTCATTAAAACAGGTAACCCGAATGGAGGAGGATTACCTGCTTGGAAGCCATACACGAAGGAAAATGGTGAGACCATGATCCTTGATGACATGTGTCAACTGGTGAATAATCCAGATGCACAGGGTAGAAAAGCGTTAGGCTAATCTACTCCACGACTACTTCATACAGACCAGCGCTGAGTTCGATTTCGATTCGATCCGCGCTGGTTTTTGTTTTCACACCCGTTAAGCCTTTCACTATTTTTTGACCTACTAGTTTCACCTGTGCTGAGGTATTCGCAGGAATCATGAATCGGTAAGTTGTCTGATTTCCGTTCTTTCTCCACTCACTTTTGATGGTGCCGTACATCGTTTCTACATGCCCTTTAGCAAAGGTAATTTGGCCTGTCGGATCTGGCGTAGGCTGCAAGATGAAATGCTGATATCCTGGTGATGCTTCATCACGTTGAATACCTAGCGAATGTGTGTACATCCAGGCTGCCACAGCTCCGAACGAATAGTGGTTAAACGAGTTCATGCTGTTGTTCCCTCCGAACCCATTTTCGATCGTATACGAGTTTAATCTTTCCCAAATACTGGTCGCTCCATTCGCTACCGAATACAACCAAGAGGGATAGGTTTTTGTCGTCAATAATCCATAAGCGATATCGTGTTTTCCGTTCGCTGAAAGTGCCTCGGAGATAGACGCTGTACCGATGAATCCGGTCATCAACGAATACGGAGGGCGAGCCACACCCTGGTCGTCTGTATTCGATCGGGTGATGGTGGAGACTAAATGCGTTATAGCGTGAGTCGCATTCGTCGCATTGAATGTTCCTAGCGCCAAAGGAATCGCATAAGATGCCTGCGTATCCATCAACTGACCTTTATCAGAAACATCTGGGGCAGCATTCGCATTCGGAGGCCCCATAAACCCTGTTTTAACGCCTGATTTTATGGTTTTATGCGTCGTCTTCTCTACATAAATTTCGTTGAAGGTGACTTTTTTAGCGTCACTTTGGGCTAGATAATTATCTGCTTCTGCCTTAAAACCTAGCACGCGAGCCACCTTAGAAACGATGGCTAAATCAGCCGCTTGGTAGGCCATCCAAAACAAGGTATTGTCATTTTTATTTCCCTCTGGACTGAGCCAGTCTCCTAGCGGTCCCTCGTTCAGAATGCCGTCTTTGACTTTCGAATCCAAGAAAGTCATGTAGCGTTTCATCGCATCATAATGTTCTGTCAGCATCGCCTTGTCGCCGTATTGCAAATAGGTTTCCCAAGGTATTACTATCCCCGCGCTTCCCCATAAAGTTCCGCCAAAACCACCGCCCATCGGAGCCACGTCCGTGAAACGGCCATCTGCACGCTGTACATCGCGCATGGCTAGTAAGTGACGGCGCATGAAGTTGTTAACAGGAGCCATCATGGTCGCGGTTTTCGAGAAAACGTTGATGTCGCCGCTCCAACCCATGCGCTCATTTCTAGCGGGGGTATCTGTCGGAATAGATAAGAAATTCGAGCGCATTGACCAGGTGATGTTAGACCAAAGTTTATTCACCATCGGGTCTGAGGTCTCGTAAGAAGAACTGATATTTTTTATAGAGGAAAGTACGACGCCAGCTACTTGAGCTAATGCTGGTGCTTGGTCTACACCTGTAATTTCGAGGTAGCGATAACCGTGGAAGGTGAAGCGAGGTTGAATGTATTCGTCGCCTCCTTGAAGGACATGGATATCTTGTGCTAATGCAGCTCGGATATTTTCGAGCATAATCATTCCTTTTTGGCCAGCGTATTCGGCTAAATCAGGGTATAAAACTTCCGCAAAACGCATCGTGATGACTTGGCCAGGCTTTCCGTTTTTGATGAAAATCTTAGGGAAACCGACCATGTTTTGGCCCATATCATACACATAGACCCCTTTTCTCGGCTCTGCTATTGATTTCGCTTGTAAAACTTGCTGAACTCTTACGCGATCATCTAGGTGATTAACGAGTTTCATTCCCTTGTAGTCTAAGGCAAAACTCGTTCCAGCCAAGTCTATTTTAGCTGCTTTCGTCCAGTTTTTATCATCGAAATTTGTGGCAGACCAGCCTTCGATAGCTACTTTTTTCCGGGCATCGAAAACCTCTCCTTGGAAGAAACTACCCACCCGAATGGGGCCATCAGAGAATGATTTCCAGTCAGCAGGATTCGTCTGAATAACTTGTTCTGTACCGTCCGTGTAACGAATTTCTAATGAGGCTAGCAGCGATTGACGATCGCCAAAATAATTCCAGCTATCCCCACTATATGTAATATTTCCACTCCACCAGCCTTCACTTAACCAGGCACCCCAGGCATTCTTGCCCTTAATTAACAACGAAGTCACGTCAAAAACTTGGTAGGTATGTGTCTTGTTGTATTGAGTTAACCCCGGATTAAAAAACTCATCCCCCACCCGTTTCCCATTCAAATACAACTCATAAATTCCTCTAGCCGTCGCATAAATGCGGGCACTTTTAACGATTTTTCCAGCGGCAGATGCAAATTCTGTACGCAACATGGGAGCTGCGTGGCGACTTGGATTAGCCACGATAAATTTCCCAGAAACCGTGAAACTCTTCCCATCGAAAGGTATTTCTTTCCATAAGCTTGGATTCTCTGAGGCTTGAAATAAGGGATTACTCGGAAGTCTAAAATTGCGGATTATGACATCTGAAAAACGCGCTGTTTCTCCTTCGTTCGTAGCAAATCCAATCTCTGAAAGCATGGGGAAAGAGATGAAATTATTGCCTGCTCCGATCGGATTAAGGTTCACCCCAGTGGCCGCATAGGGACTCGCATTTTTAGGAGTCGGATTGATTTTATGCTCCTTATCTACCTTATCGATGTAGAAATCAAACACCCCGAAATTACAGTCAGCATATACCGTATGTCTATCGGATTTATTCGTCTGGTTAAGAATGTTTGTTGGAATTTTAAAGCTTTTAAATGCCTGATCTGCGCGGTCTTTTTTATCGTAACCAACGCGGTAAATGTGTAGTTGTGCTTGCCCTGAATCTGATTTACTTAGTTCAGAGATATCTAATTCTAATTTGATATAGGATTGATTTTGACCATTCGCTACATCCTGAATATTCAAATTTCGGTTTTGTAACCGAGGGTCATTTGCCCCAAAAACAAAACTTGCCTTCGTCCCCTTATCGATTTGAACACCGTATTGAAACTTGTAAACAGATAGATAATGAGCATAGAAATTGAGGTCATTTGACCCGATCCATTCTGCCCCTTTCCACGCATCGATAGAAGGGTTCATCAGCCCTGTTTCAAAATTTGCGTGGGCTTTCGATAGGTTATTTTTCCCATTCCAAACCTCCAGTGTCCAGCGATAAGCCGTCTTTGCTTTCAGCGCTTCGCCTGAATAAGTTATTCCTACAGAAACGGAGGTGTTTTGTTTTTTCGAATCCCAAACTGCACGTCCAGTTTCGTCTTGCACCACAATGCGATAAGCACTTTGTTTTTCGCCGCGAACAGGGGATTCCATTTGCCACGAAAAACGCGGATGAGCCTCATCTAAACCAAGGGGAGAGGACTGATATTCTACCTGTAAGTTGTTGATTTTTACTTGGGCTTGCGCAATAAAGGAAAGCGCAAT
>JAURHT010000259.1 GCA_030833145.1 Aquirufa sp. | reverse complement strand
TAAAGATGGATGTTGCTTCGCAACGATTCATGAAATGTATTTTTCTGAAACATAAAAAAGGGGCTGAATTACAGCCCCTTTTTTATTCAAACTTTATTCTTTGTGCTTTATTCTTTATGCTTTAAGAAATGACGCTAGTCATTTCGTCTTCCACCCAACAAATTCAAATAATACAGCAATTGCGCTAACATACCTAGCGCGGCAACCACGTACGTCATAGCAGCCCACCAAAGCGCATCTTTCGACATCGCATATTCGGTAGGTGTAACGATTCCTTTTTCTTTGATCCAATTCAAGGCTCTGTTAGATGCATCGAATTCAACCGGTAGCGTTACGAAGCTAAATAGGGTAGCCATCGCAAATAAGGCCACTCCTACAGCTAGCAGGGTGCTATTTCCAGTTGAGTACAAGATCATCATTCCAATCATCAATAAGATGGGCATAAATCCATTGGCGATGCTCAGCATGGGAACCATGGCGCTGCGGAATTGCAAAAAGGCATAAGCTTTTGCATGTTGAACCGCATGACCACATTCATGGGCAGCCACTGCGGCTGCGGCCGCATTTCTGCCGTGGTATACATCCGCACTCAAGTTAACCGTCCTGTCAGCCGGATTGTAGTGGTCCGTTAATTGGCCTTCTACTGAAATGATGCGGACATCTGAGATGCCGTGGTCAGCGAGCATTTGCTGAGCGATCTCTTGGCCAGATAAATTACTTTGTAAAGGGGTTTGAGAATAGGTTTTGAACTTAGATTTTAGTCGCCATGAGATAAGCATACCTGCGACTCCGAAAATGATGGCAATGAAATACATAGTTTTTATTGTTTAAGTTTTTGAATGATTTTAGTAGTGGAATAATCGGGCACTAACGCAATGGTTTTTACTTCGCCGCCGGCTGCTATCACTTCTTTGGCCCCCACAATCGTCTCAATCGTATAATCGTCTCCCTTTACGAGCACGTCTGGGCTGAGGGATTGAATGAGTTCTAAAGGCGTGGGCTCCCCAAAAATGATGACCATCGAAACAAAGCCTAACGCAGCTATCAATCGGGCTCTGGCATATTCAGCATTCACCGGTCTTTCGACTCCTTTCTCTAGGGTACGAACCGATGCATCCGAGTTAACGGCAACGATCATTTGCGTGCCAAATTCGCTCGATTTTTCTAAATAATCCACATGGCCTAAATGCAATATATCGAAGCAACCGTTCGTGAAAACGACTTTATCTCCGCTCGCTTTCCATTGTTTACGGAGTTCGATTCCCTGGGCTAATGAGACAATTTTATGTTCAGTTCTGTTCGACACGTGCGCTAATTTTGGGTAAAAATAAGGTTAAAATAAAACTAAATCCACCCAATAACAACAGGGTAATCATTTGAGTTCCGTGAAAAAAGGTGGCCAGCATAAAGCCGTCTTTGTAGGCAAGTGAATAGAATACAAAGGCTGAGGCCACTAAACTGTGGTAAGCGCCAATTCCCCCTTGCGTAGGTGTGGCCATTCCAAAGGTGCCCATCACTAAAACGGTCAATGCTGCACTCATGCCTAGGTTTTCACTAATAGGGAAGGCCAGAAACAGTGTATAAGTACTTAAATAATAGAACAACCAAATGCCCACACTGTATCCGATAAATTTGCCAGGTTGAGCTAAGTGGCGAATGCTTCCGATTCCTGCCACCCATCCGAGAATCATTTTACCTACTTTCGATTCGGTGCCTAGGTTTTGGAGCAAATCTTTGAACTTCCATAACACTCCTAAACCGATTAAACCTAGAATAGATGCCGTGATAATTAAGGTGCCGGATGGTAAATGAAGGGTAGGGAATAGGCTGTTTTGCAAGGGTTCCCACTCCACTAGAAATGTGATCCCCACTAATACAATTAGGCTCAATAAGTCAACAATTCTTTCAGTGATTACGGTCCCAAAAGATTCCTCAAAGGGGATTTCTGCCGTTTTTTGTAAAGACCCGCAACGAGAAACTTCACCCAAACGGGGTACCAAAAAATTCGCAAAATAACCGATTAATACCGCGGAAAATGTGCGTACAGTACCTGGCTGATAGTTCATGGCACCCAATAATTGCTCCCAACGCAGCGCACGAAAAAGGTGCGACAGGATGGAAATGACCACGGAAACGGCCACCCAATTGTAGTCGGCTTGCTGGAAGGTAGTTAGGATGTCGTTCCAATGCAATTGGCTTTTGGAAAAAGCCCAATACAACAGGCCCGCTGCCAATAAACTCGAAATAAGGTATTTTAGGATTGATTTTAGCATTTGGTTCTTTAATCAGAAGGCAAATTAAAGACCTTTCATTGTATAATGATGGTGATAATCCGATTATTTTTTTGTATTTTTGTAATGTTTTTTGGGGTAATTTGCCCCTAGTAATCAATTTAGAATGGCCAAATTACGTATTCTTTACGTTTCAAGTGAGGTAGATCCTTTTCAAAACACGTCTAAAATTGCTGATTTCGT
>JAURHT010000260.1 GCA_030833145.1 Aquirufa sp. | reverse complement strand
TTTTTTTTGATACCGTATTGTTCTTAATGATTCCATTAGCCAAAGCCATGACATTTAGAATTGGCAAAAACTACCTTTTGCTCATCTTATGTATTATGGCAGGAGCGGCTATGGCAAATTCTCTCGTACCGCCAGCGCCAGGCCCCCTTTTCCTGATTGGAGAAATGCACATTCCGATAGGTCTCATGATGATTTCGGGAACTATTGTTGGCCTATACACGATAACCTCCGCATATGTTTTCGCCAAATGGGCCAATTTAAAATGGCCCATCGAATTAAGGGATTCGCTGGATGCTAAGCTAGAAGACATAAAAGTTATTTCAGCCAAGGAGACTATCAAACTACCAAGTCTAGGAATTTCCCTTTTACCTATATTATTCCCATTGCTATTCATTTGTTTGGATACGTTCATCAATGCATTTGTAACCAAAGGGGATACTTCAGGTAATTCTTCCTTATTGACGAATACCCTCGCCCTATTTAAATTTTTTGGAGATAAGAATGTAGCCATCATTTGTGGCGGAATTATTGCTCTTATGGTTTTGGTAAAAGAAAAGGGAAAAGATGAAAATTTAACCTCATTTGTGCAGGCGGCTTTAATGAGCGGTGGCGGAATCATTCTAATTACAGCTGCTGGAGGTGCTTTTGGAGGGATGCTCCAGCAAACCGGCATAAGCAATAGGATCGCAGAAATGACCAAGGATTATCAGATAGCACTCATTCCTTTAGCTTTCTTTATCGCGGCAATCGTTCGGACGGCACAAGGTTCTGCGACGGTTGCGTTAATTACCGCATCAGGGATATTATCCGGCATGGCAAATAATGCAAACCTTGAATTTCACCCTGTCTATTTAGGTTTAGCCATTGGCTGTGGATCTAAACTAGTCCCTTGGATGAATGATGCAGGTTTTTGGATCATTTGTAAGCTTAGTAACTTAACCGAGAAGGAAGCTTTAAAAACGATAACTCCCATGTTAGCCGTCATGGGATTTACGGGACTTATCATCATCATTATTGGCGCAAAACTCTTTCCATTAGTATAAAAATTATTCCAAAATGAAAAAAATTGGATTTATCGGCTTGGGAATCATGGGGAAACCGATGGCATTAAATCTTTTAAATTCAGGGTTTGATGTTAGCATTCTTATTACAAGTAAAGCTTCTGGTGAATTGGGAATAGCGGGAGCGAATGTGTGCGCCAACCTTGAAGCATTAAGTGAAGAAAGTGAAGTGATCATTACTATGCTGCCTGATTCTCCGGAAGTATTAGAGGTGGTAAACCAACTCGTTCATTCGATAAAACCTGGAACTTTGTTTATTGACATGTCGAGTATTGCTCCGGCGGCAACAAAAAACATCCATGATATTTTTAAGAAAAAAGGAGTTGAGGCATTAGACTCCCCAGTTTCCGGCGGCCAAGTAGGAGCCGTTGCCGGTAGTTTGTCCATCATGGTGGGTGGGAGTGAAATGGCATTTAAAAATGCTTTACCCATTTTCGAAGCCATGGGAAAAAACATTGTACATATTGGAGAATCCGGTGCGGGCCAAATAACCAAAATATGTAATCAAATGATTGTGGGAATAACGATACAGGCCGTATCTGAAGCAATAACATTAGCAAAATCAGCAGGAGTAAATGTTGAAAAAGTGAGAGACGTATTGCTAGGAGGTTTTGCTCAAAGTAAAATATTAGATCTTCATGGAAAAAGAATGATTGAGGAAAATTTTGTTCCGGGATTTACCGTTAATTTACACAACAAAGATTTAGGAATTGCATTAAAAACAAGTCAAGAATTAGGTTTAACCTTACCAGGGACCGAAATGGCTGCTTCCTTAATGGAAAAAGCAATTAAAAAGGGAAATGGGCATTTAGACCACAGCTCACTTATATTAAATTTTGAATCATAAACCTTGAACTATATCAATTAAACTATTTAAACACTAGAACGATGAAACGCAATAATTTCTTAAAAGCTATAACAGCAAGTTCTGTAGGAGCAACCCTATTAAATTCCACAGATGCAAAAGCATCGATAAAAGTAATAGCCCCTAAGAAAACATTAATGACCGTTGGCTGCCAATCGGGAGGAACAACCATCGAAAATTTAGAATTTAAAGCTCGGCATGGCGTTTTCAATATAGACGGGGGAACTCCAAAAACCATCGTTGGCAAAGGCTGGGACTTAGAAGATTCATTAGCTAAGAAAGAAGCTTGCGAAAAATATGGGATCAAATTAGACGCATACCACTTTCCTTTAACATCTGCCGGCATTGACAAAGTTGAATATCCGAATATCATGTTGGGAAAAAGCCCTGAAAGGGATCGGGAAATTGAGATACTCCAACAAATGATTCAGGTGGCATCTAAGACAGGCATCAAAGTTTTGAATTACAATACGACTATTTTACCCGTTTTAAGAACAGGTCGAGTGGTAGATCCCAAAAGAGGAAATGTTGAATACAATG
>JAURHT010000294.1 GCA_030833145.1 Aquirufa sp. | reverse complement strand
TAGTGCCGAAACGATGCTAATTAACCTAGTCAGAGGTAGCGGAATCGCCGGTTTTCACGGCATTCCCGTTAAATCGGGTCACTTAATCAGACCCCTTTCCTTTGCAAGTCAAGACGCCATTTTTGATTTCGTTGTCTCGCATAAATTAGCCTGGAGAGAAGATTCTTCCAATGAATCCACTAAATACCAGCGCAATTTTATTCGCCATGAAATTATGCCGAAGTTCCAAGAACTAAACGCCAATTTCGAACAAACACTGGCGTCCACCAGCTCAAAAATCAAAGGAATTGAAGCTTGGTTACAAGATGAACTACAGGCCTTTAAGAGTGAATCATGCATGACAGATTCCGCTGGAAACACCAGCGTTAAATTGCCTGCCATTTCTTCCAAAACCACTGTTTTACTCACTGAACTATTGCTTTCATACCACTTTAATTCGGCAAGTATCGAAGCAATTTTACAGGCAGATAAAGTAGGTGCCATCTTTGAATCCCCTAGCCACTCGTTAAACATCGATCGCGGCCAATGGATTATCAGCTTAAAAAGCCAGGCTGATTATAAACCCATCGTCATTTCAGAAGAAGACGAGGTAATCACCATCGGCAACCAAGAATTGCACATTTTCATAGAAGAAAGAACAGCAGACTGGAAAGCCATCACGGATCCAAACGTAGCCTGCCTTGATGCGGACACCTTGGATTTCCCTTTAGAAATTCGCAAAGTCCAGGAAGGCGACTGGTTCTGCCCTCTTGGGATGAATCAAAAGAAATTGATTTCTGATTTCTTAACAGATAAAAAAGTCCCACTAGCCATCAAAAAGAACACCCAAATCCTCTTAAGTAAAGGTTCCGTTGCCTGGATATTAGGACAACGAATCGATAACCGTAACAAGGTGACGGATAAGACGGAATTGGTAGCGGTGTTTGAATTAAAAAGCGGAGCTTTTTAATTCAAAAGAGTAGAGAAGATAATAGAGTAAAGAGTAGAGAGTAGAGATAAAAATCATCTATACTCTATACTCTCTTATCTCTCATCTATTTTCGACTAGCGACTGATTATTAAAATAGAAAAGGGCTCCTATGAGCCCTTTTCTATTTTAATAATCCCCGATACGCTTCCGTTCTAATCGGATCCAAGGTACTCAAATACGTAAACGCTTGCTGGCGCTCCGAAGGACTTGCTTCGTTGAGAATGGAAATAATCTCCTCAGATTTTGCATCAAAAAAGACCCGAATTGAGGCTGCTCCTGGACGCAAGGTATTGACTTGACGAATTTGCTTGAGGATTTCGAGCAAGCCTTTTCGGGCGGCATCCGGATTGTCAGCCATTTTATCTAAATAGACGCGGTGGTAATCATAGTAAACCTCGCGCATCGCTTGCAAATTTTGATTAATCAGATTTTCAGAAATACCGATGCGACTGCGAATATCAGCCATTGTGCCCCAGCCTGAGCCGGAGTTTTGGGCTAAATTAGTTAGATTAGTGAGCTTTTGAACGAAGGGCTCCCCTCCTTTTGGTCCAAATGAATCGTAAGAATAGGTTAATGCGATGTAGGCATAATAGGCCATTAAAGAACTCAAGTTATCTGTATAGCTATTATCATTATACGTGATGGGGTTACCGACTTGATATTTGAAATTGAAGTTCTTGTCAACTAAATTCAATAGAACAGTCTCGTAAGACGTATTATAAACAGGGCGCAATACTTGAACGCGCGCTGTGGCTTCAATATCACCTTGAGCAGATGACTTCGTTAATAGTAAATTGATATTTAGCTTGATTTTTTCTTCCGGCGCAAAATTGTCTGATGACCAGCGGCGGCCATTCATAAATTCTTGCATCGTTCTTTGTAATTCAGCGTAGACTTGAGAACTGCCTCGCTGTTGATCGAGCTGTAATTGCTCTGTGCTGATCGTTATAAAAGTAGAAAGTTCTTGAGCATGAACAGCCCAAGAACTTAAAACAAATATCAATAGAAATCGGATGGATTTCATGATCGTTCGATCAAATAAAAACTATTGGTTTTCAGTCGTACCTTCTTCGCGGTTTCTGAAATCTACTTTATCAGCTAAGAAATCATCGATAGCTAAAGCAGATGGCTTAGGCATACGCTCGTAGTATTT
>JAURHT010000240.1 GCA_030833145.1 Aquirufa sp. | reverse complement strand
TGGTCAGGACATAAATATGGCTACCAAAACTTTGATAACCACGATAATTCTAAAAATTCCTTAATTTTCGATGTAGTTATGATGGGCGAGTTGTTCCAAAACAACCACCATAAATTACCGAATCGCGTTAATTTTGGTGCTAAATGGTTTGAATTCGACCCTACTTATCCGGTAATTAAATTACTAACGCTGCTTAAGATCATTCGTCCGAATGTGAAACCGGCGGATGCTAAGTTCTAAGACTTATTTATTTTAAATGAAAAGAGCCTCGATTGAGGCTCTTTTTTTTATATATCTGAATACATATTAAACTTCTCCAAGTAATCCGAAACCCGCTTCACAAAACCGCCACCCAATGAACCATCTACCACTCGGTGGTCATATGAATGGGATATGAACATCTTCTGACGAATCGCGATGACATCTTCGCCCTTATCGTTCGTAATGACGGCTGGTTTCTTTTCGATAACCCCAAAGGCTAAAATACCTACCTGAGGCTGTACGATAATAGGCGTACCCATTAAATTACCAAAACCACCGATATTCGAAATCGTAAATGTTCCTCCTTCTAAATCAGCGGGCTTCAATTTATTTGCTCTAGCTCTGGCAGATAAATCATTGACCTTTTGTGTCAATTCAGCCAAGGTCATTTTATCCACTTCGTGAATAACAGGAACAATTAAATTACCATTAGGCAAGGCAACAGCCATTCCGATGTTTATTTGAGCGTGTTGAACGATGTAATTTCCTTCTACGGATATGAGCATACCTGGAAAATCCTTCAAGGCGTCCGCAGTCGCTTTAAATAGGAGTGGAGTGAAGGTTAGGGCTTCTTTGTATTTATCTTGAAAATCTTGCTTCACTTTAGCACGCCAATTCACCATATTGGTCACATCAGCTTCTAAGAATGACGTAACGTGGGGTGCAATACGTTTTGAATCAAGCATGCGTTCAGAAATCATCTTCCGCATACGATCCATTTCGATTACTTCGTCACCTGGTAAACGCATGCCAGCCCCTTGACTCAAGGTTCCGGATGAAATCATACGCTTCGAATTTCGAACCGCGATGTAATTCAACACATCTTTCTTCGTGATGCGACCATCAAGCCCAGAACCGGGCAGTTGGTTTAATTCTCTTTGGGATACATTCTCCGACTGACAAATCTGCTTAATCAAAGGAGAAATCCAAGGATTAGTTGATTTCTCCGTGCTTAATTCTGAAGACCCTACCGTTAAATCGATTAAAGCAGACATACTCTCATCTAACGAAAACGAATCTGTGGTGGAAGTAGTCTCTGATGAAACCGCATCTATCACACAAATCGCCTTTCCTATCGTGGCAACAGAACCCACAGGTACTAAAATCTTCTGCAAATAACCCGCCACAGGAGAGGGAACTTCCGTATCAATCTTGTCCGTAGCCACTTCTAAGATAAATTCATCCGCTTCCACGTAATCTCCCGGCTGTTTTAACCAATTTAAAACAGTCGCTTCCATGATACTTTCACCCATTTTGGGCATAATCACTTCTGTAATGGCCATATGCTTAGCTTAAATCGTTTAATAAATATCTGCGTAACAAATTTACACAAGCTAAAGAACTTAAATAAATGTTTTGCATGCGCGTTCCTACTAAAGTCAATTTTCGGGTAATAACTCCTGTGGGATGTGCCAAAGCAATCCAAACTGTCCCTACCGGTTTTTCTTCCGTTCCTCCATCTGGCCCAGCAATGCCAGAAGTGGCTAAAGCATAGGTAGTTCCAAGTCTTTTTTGGACACCCTGCGCCATAGCTTGTATACACGTTTCTGATACGGCACCATCGGAAACCAAAATCTCTTCAGCTACCCCTAATTGATCTATTTTAACTTGATTCGCATAAGATAATATCCCACCAATGAAATAGGCAGAACTACCTGGATTTTGAGTGAATTGATGGGCTAAATGTCCACCAGTGCAACTTTCGGCTACTGACAAGGTAGCTTTTTGATCAATCAATAGATGACCCACTACATCTGCCAGTTCATCTTTTTCATACCCAAAAATATAGGATTTAATCAACGGATTGACCTTCTGTAATTCTACTTCAACCTCCGATTCTAGTCGCGCTAATTCATCACCAATAGCCGTTAAACGCAACTTAACGATCCCCATGGAGGGTAAATAGGCTAATTTTATATGTTCAGGTAATTGCAATTCCCAGCTTTCTATCAGATCTGATAAATAAGATTCACCTATTCCGACCGTCTTTATGACCTTGTGGTAGATGACGGGCATTTGGAAGTGTTTAACTAATCGAGGAAGCACTTCCTGCTCCATGATATTTTTCATCTCATAAGGTACACCGGGCATAGAAACCCATATCACCCCTTTCTCATTAAACCACATGCCGGGCGCTGTACCTTGGCTATTGCGAACAAATTCTGCTTTAGTGGGTAATAAAGCTTGATCGCGATTGATATCCGATAATTCCCGTCCTCGTTTAGCAAAGAATTCCGTCACATCTTGTAAGGCGACTGGATGCATGGCTAATTCACAACCAAAATACTCTGCCAGAATCTTTTTCGTCAAATCATCCTTCGTAGGACCTAATCCACCGGTAATAAAAACGACATCTGCTCGATTAGCAGCCTCGGAAAGTATCTGAAGTATTTCTGATTTTTGATCACC
>JAURHT010000170.1 GCA_030833145.1 Aquirufa sp. | reverse complement strand
TTACCGCATCGCAGATGCAGCTGTAGAAATTCCTGCCATTGAAGGTCCCATTGATCTAGTTTTCATCGATGCGGATAAGCGTAATTATGCGCTGTATTTTGATTTAGTGATCGACAAAATGCGTTCAGGAGGACTTATTTTAGTGGATAATGTGCTTTGGAGCGGCAAAATCATTGAGGAAGCTGCTCGAGACAAATCGACACAAGCCTTGCGTGATTTCAACACCAAAGTAGCGAATGATCCACGTGTGGAGCCTCTTTTGTTAGCTATCCGGGATGGATTATTCCTTCTGCGGGTTATCTAACTTCTTTTTAGGAGGTAACAGAAAATCGACTGGCTGTAAAATCTCAGGGATCTGGATGGAGTTATCAAAGAAGGTAACTGTGGATGGGTGATATATAATGTAATTCTTATCGCTGGGCACGTAATCGTTCAAGATCCACGGATTGTATTTCTTCAAATCATCGTAGCTGACATTCAATTCATCCGCGATTTCATAGAGGTTTTTGCCGCAGGAATTATCATAACAAATGAGTTTGGCTTGATTTACCGGCTGAATACCCAATGAATCATCTTTTTTGAATTCATCTGCCCAGAATTTTTGGTAAGCTAAAAAACGGAGCACATACCAATCCGTGCTCGAATCCACCTGAATGTCTGATTTTCCTACCCAATCCATCACGTAGGAAGTTTTCTTCGCCGTTCCTAAACCTACCCGGTAGGAGAGAAGTGTTCCCACCCAATTATTTAAAACCCGGTTATTACGAGTGAAATAGTTCGCAGCGCCTTTTGTGGCCTCGATAATATGCTTTCGTTCATCTACATTCGCATTCACCTTCATCCCCACATCTGTTGCGGTACCTGCTTTAAATTGCCAATATCCCACAGCTTGCGAGCTCGAAACGGCGATGGGATTTAGTCCACTTTCCTGAACGGAAAGGTATTTGAATTCATTGGGAATCCCGGCTGATTGTAAAAGGGGCTCCATAACGGGGAAATAGAAGCGCATTTTCTCTTTCATCCCCTCCACGAATTTCTTGCTGCTGCCTAATCGTTTTTGCTCTGTTTCGAGAATGGATTTAGCGGAAGGATGAATGAATACCTTTACGTTTCCGATCAAAAGGGAGTCGGGAAACTCGGTTTTGGCAAAAACCGGCAAACAGAATAAAAGTATTAATAAAAGTATCCAGAGGGATTTCATAGGGTAAAATTACCTATATAAACTATAATATGTACCTTTGTGGTTCAAAAATAAGCAGATGATTTTAATTGACGATACGGTAATCTCTTCCGATGTAGCAGACGAATTTTTCGTATGTGATTTAGCAAAATGCAAAGGAGCATGCTGCGTAGAGGGCGATTTAGGGGCTCCTTTGGAGGAAGATGAATTAGAGATTTTAGAGCGAATTCAAGATGAGATTAAGCCCTTTTTATCCGAAATAGGGTTAAAAGAAATTGAAAAATCGGGTGCTTGGGTAAAAGATGATGATGGTGATTTTTCTACTCCAGTAATTAAAGGGAGAGAATGTGCCTATGCCTTATATGATGAAAAAGGTCATTTGAAGTGCGGCATAGAGCAAGCCTATTTTGCCGGTAAAACGGATTTCAGAAAGCCGATTTCGTGTCATTTGTACCCGATTCGTTTAGCTAAATTAGCCGATTACACGGCCTTAAATTACGATCGCTGGTCCATCTGTTCTGATGCGTGTTCGAATGGAGCGTCCTTAGGTGTTCCTATTTATGTGTTTTTGAAAGAGCCTTTGATTCGCAAATTTGGAGAGAAGTGGTATGCAGAGTTGTGTCAAGAGATCGAAGAGCGTAAAGAAGAATAATGGCTGATTTTGAGGCAATATATCAGGTAGTAGCGTTGATCCCGGTGGGGAGAGTGACGTCCTATGGTGCTATTGCTGGTTATTTAGGTTCCAAAGGAGGTGCTAGATTAGTGGGATGGGCGATGAATGCGTCGCACGGTCAAGCGAACATTCCTGCGCATCGTGTTGTAAATCGCAATGGCGTTTTAACGGGAAAGAACTTTTTTGGAGGGAATAGAATGCAAGAATTATTAGAAGCAGAAGGCCTCACGATCAAAAACGATCAAATCCAACAGTTTTCTACCCATTTCTGGGATCCTTCCATCGAGTTATTATAGTTTTTTCAGGTAGTTTTTACCCCCTAAACCTCTCATTTGTCGCTGAATGGCCGATGTGCGTTTACGTACATAAGCCGATGGATGCTCGATGGAAAAACGGTTTGGGCTCGGTAAAACCGCTGCAATCCTAGCCGCTTCTGAAGCCGAAATCTCGGATCCGCTATGTCCATAATATTGTCTACAAGCCGCTTCCACCCCAAAAGTCATCGGTCCCGTCTCAGCCACATTCAGATAGACTTCTAAAATGCGTTCTTTTCCCCAGATTAATTCAATTAAGAAAGTAAAGTAGACTTCTAAGCCTTTTCGGACATAGCTTCTTCCTTGCCATAAAAATACGTTTTTTGCCACTTGTTGCGAAATGGTGCTCGCTCCACGGATTTTTTTGCCCTTCATATTGTGCTTTACCGCACCCCACATCGCGTCGAAATCGAATCCGTGGTGATCAGGGAAAGCCTGGTCTTCTGAAGCAATTACAGCAATAGCTACATTTTTATCTAGTTCCTTATACGAACTCCATTGGCTATGAATCTTGGACGGTTTTCCCTCTAACAACGCATCGATTTTTCGAGAAGCCATGGTAGGCGTAAAATAGACCGGGAAGAACTTGAGAAATACGACTGAAAACAGGCTGAAAATCCATAGGTAAAGGAAGAAAAAGCCGATTTTCTTGAGCCAAGTGCGTTTCTTGGGGCTTTTCTTCGCTAAGCGTTCAAACTTTTTACTTCCATTGGATGGGATTGGAGATTTCTTATCGTATTCGATTCGCTTTGCCATAGGGTTGTAAAATTACAAAAAGGGCTTAGACCACAAAAATATCACTGCTTAAACGATCGGCAATTAATTTTCCTTCGCCTTCTAGTATTAAACTGTCATTTTCAATTCGAGCGAAACCTTGAGAAACCCAGATCTGTAATTCTTTTTCAGGATAAGGATGTCCCATTTTTTCGAAGCTCTTCCGCACATAGTTTAGGTCGATTCCCCATTTTGTTCGCAAGCGAACCATCAGGTATTCATTAAGTTGATCTGCTGGGCTGAGTTCTTCTTTTTCTGCTAATGCGAGACCTGCGGCCATGTATTTGGCATTATTCGCCACGTTCCATTGCCTGGAATGGCCATTGAAACTATGGGCGGAGGGGCCAATGCCTAAATAGGGTTCCTGTTGCCAATAACTAGTGTTGTGGACTGAATAATGGCCTTCTTTGGCAAAATTAGAGGTTTCGTAGCCCTCATAACCTTTGGATTCTAAATATTCGTGGACCTGCGTAAAGCTATTTGCCATGGCGGAATCCGGTATTTCCTGAAAAGCCCCTTTCTTTTTTTGAACGCCAAAAACCGTTTTAGGCTCTACCGTTAAGCTATAGGCTGAAATGTGTTGGACACCAAGCTTAGTAGCTTTTTCTAGATCTTCGGCTAATTCTGCTTCGGAGTTAGCAGGAATGCCGTAGATCAAATCGATGCTGATGTTGTTGATCCCTGCTTTTTGGGCATTGTGAATCGCTTGAATCGAATCGGATGCTTGGTGGTTCCGGTTCATCAGGACTAAGTTTTTCTCCTGAAAGGATTGAATACCAATACTCAGGCGATTGATTCCTTTTGAGGCAATCATTTGGCAATAATCCAAAGTTAAATCTTCTGGATTCGCCTCTAGGGTAATCTCAGCGTCGCTGGCAACGGGATAAAAGCTGCGAATCGTGTTGAAAATTGTATCTAAATCTGCAGCAGATA
>JAURHT010000165.1 GCA_030833145.1 Aquirufa sp. | reverse complement strand
GTTTAAGGCTGTATTAAATTCGACAATTTCACCAGCGACAGGTAAGAATAAGTCAGAAACCGTTTTAACCGCTTCAACTGTACCGAAAACACCGTCTTTTGCAATGTTTTGACCTACGGTCTCCACTTCTACAAAAACGATATCTCCTAGTTCACCTTGAGCGAAATCAGTAATACCTACAATAGCCACATCGCCATCTACTTTAATCCACTCGTGTTCTTGAGTATATTTTAATTCACTTGGAAAGTTCATATGATAATTAGTTTGCCCACAAAGGTCACAAAAATCTCTATTTATTGCAAACGATTTTCGATTATTCAGATAAACTATATCGGATTTGGAAGCCCCCAGCCACAGTGGAACGATAGAATGAATTAGAAACCAATGGATTGTTCATCATTTTATCAAAATAAGCGGTCACCGTCAATTTATTATTGACGTTATAACTCAACTGAGGACGGAATTGGAAATTAACAAAACCTTGGGTTACGATCGTCTCCGCATCTAATTTACGTTGCAAAGTACGAGTATCTCGAATGGTTAGATTCATATTGAAACGCAAGTCATTTGGTAGTCGTACAGCTCTCCCATTAATTTTGAAAGGGATTAGCATATTCGCTTTCGTAAATCCGACCGCCACAGTCAAATCTTTATTGGCTAATTCTGCGACTTGAGAATTTGCTAAATTCAAACCTACATTACGATCTTGATTGTATTCCAAACGAAGGGAGATCTTACTCTTGGTGACCGCATTCACTCCGACTAAAGGGGAGAAACGTTCCACAAATGAAATCGTACTCATGACATAGACAGGAATCAAAGTATTCGTTACCGGATCAAAACGCGACGATAGAGGATATAATAAACTGTTTAATGACAAGTTCATATAATCGGTCGCAAACTGACCATATTCTAAAGAGGAAACAAAATTACCCACGTTGTAAGTACTTGAATACATGTGCGATATAGTGAAGGAAGCAAAATTATTTTTAATTCCAGGCATTAAGTTCAAGCCATTATAATCTACTTTCCAATTGGGTAATGGAATGTCATAGAAGGGCGAATATTTAACGCTATTCGCAGAAATTCCAGAATAAGCCGCAAAGAATGCTGGGATAAGAACATCCTGTGAATTCTGATTATAGGTACCTATTTCAGTCGGCTTCGAACGATTAAGTCGAGATAATAATACAGAACGATTAGATCTAAATTCCTCAAATACAGTCTCCGGATTAGAAAAAGCCGTCATGAAAGACAGGAAGGACATGGAATAATTACCTGAGCGTATCGGACTTTGGGAAACAAAAGGACCACCCACTTTTTCAGGACGGAAAAATTCTTGGTAATTATCCCCGCGGTTGTAATTTCCATCCACTTGAATTCGCAGATCTTTGGTAGGTTCTAACTGAGTGGAATAAGTTAGCTTTTGTGTTCGTAATTGTGTAAAAGGCGTATTTTGAACTGTACTTCGTGTAAGCCAACCATTCTCGGCGGCCTTAAATCGAATACCATCATCCTGACTACCTCGAATAAAATCAAAACCCGGAGCTTGATTCAAAGCGTTCATACCCAACACACCCGGATTAGGAAGAAACCCTGGCAAAGTTGTTGATTCATTCATCGCATAATTAACTTGAATACCCCGGAGCGTTAACAAAAGACGCGTAATAGATTTGAGGGCTCCTTTTGCAGGAATCACAATTTCTTCGTCATCTCCTGGATTCCGAGCGATATTTTTGCCAAAAGAACGTGGACTATTCGCCCAACGCAAGGCTTTTACTCGATTATACAGCGCCACGAAATCAATTTTACCATTGATCGCTTGTTCACGCGTATTTTTGATCATATTTCCAAAAGGTAAACCCAAGGAATCGCGTATATCAAATGAATTCGCGTAATAGTTATATCCAATACGATGAGTATAATCTGCATTCATCCAATCCGTAAGCACCGATTTTTGCAAAGGTAATCGCCACACCATTCCTGCCTGCTGATCAAAACTTTTAGCCCGACCCAATGCGCGAAGGCTAATCATCACCGAATCCCTTTTTTCTTGGGTATCTAAATCTCCAAAGGGTTCATCAATGATAGAATTAACCTGTGCATTGTAATTTAAAACTACGCTCTTCGTCAAATTCCAATTCATCGCATACTGCCTATTCAAAAACCAATATTTTTCAAATTGAGGGGCCACCCCTAGCGTTGTAAATTCAGCATTGCGCATCTGGGTTTTGATAAAACTACGGTCCATGTCTAAACGGACGAGTAGCGATGAGGGCACTAAATTCAAATTAAAGTCCTTAATCAAATCAAATGAGGCCTTTTTGAAAGGTTCTAAAAAACGCGATGAGCTAGTGAAAGCATATAAAACACTCCCTTTATGACTTAATTGAGAATACTCGGCTATCAAAGGACTCGTTCGAAGCATCTCCGAAAAAGCATAAGAGAAGGTGAAATTCGAGAAATCCCAAGGATAAGAGGACTTCGCCTGTGGACTTCTCATTTTCTTTACATTAGAGAAATTAAATCCTTTCCGTTCCGTATTATCCTCTACTAAGGTCAAATACGATTGTTTCTTAGCCTCTGATGAGAATTTCTGAATCGAATTAGTCAAGAAAATATCAGGATCAAATGGATCAAATTGAGGGGAAATGTTTCTCCGATCGTAGGTGATAAAGAAAGGGATTTTAAAGCCCCAATTTTTGGGCAGTAACTTATCTAAATTCAAATTAGCCGTGATACCATATTCTACATTATTCTCTCGGCTACGTTCGGATATTTTTGCCTGAACGCCGCCAAAACCATAATTCTTAAAGCTCCCATTCATCTGAATTGTACCCAAATCCGCCAGCTTCAAACCTAGTTTACCAATTGCCGCTTCGCCTGAAGTTTGGTCAAAACCGGACGCACGCAACTCATTCACCCAAATACAAAAAGTTTTATTTGTCAAACTTGTATTGCGCACCCCTATCATCGTGACCATCGTGGCACTTTGATCTGGACGTCCCATCACCGTTATCTTGTAAACTTTACCCGTAGAACTCGTAATTAGCATCGTAAAACGATCATTCAAGCTCTTTCCTAGTCGATCACGCTCCGTTTTAACTTGCTTTACTAAATCAAATTCAATATCAAATTCATTTTCTAGTGGCCAAATCTCAGTATCCAAGCTTTGCCCTTTCTGAGTTTGAGTCAATCCCGTATTTTCAATTTCGTAGTAATTGTCTGTTAAATCCGTACCTATTCGCAGGAATGCACTTACCTGACCAGTAATGGCATCAGGGCTTTGCATAGAAACAAACATCTTCAAACGCTTGTAATTTATGAAGTCGAACAACGTATTTTTAAAAACAGCTCGTGCATCACCTGGACGTAAATTATCCACACAAAGACTCATAGATTGCTCATTCAAACGAGCATTATTAATCGTAGTAATATCTTGATCACGCACAAATCCAGGTGGCACCACATAAGGAATAGCCGACTCCCCTTTATTCGCAGGCCCATTTTCCTCGATATTGACACTAGAAACACGGAATTTCGCATCATAAGGCTCAGGCAAATCCTGCCCTCCCCGCTTATCTAATTCACCTATAAATTTCCGATAACTATATCCAGACAATTGCAACTGCGCAAAACGCAATACCACAGGCTCTTGAAACTCCTTTAAAACCATCCGCATAAATCGGATCGATTTAAACGAATTAATTTCCCCTGCTGGAGTCTTATAAATTCGCTTATCCTTAATGGGAATACGGAATAAATACCAATTCACACCGCCCTCTGCTATTTTATCTACTACAAACCCTGAGCCTATTTGTAGCGAACTTGGTTTCAAATCCACCTCATATTCAAAATAGGCTTCATTTTCATTCACGGTATTATCATTATTCAAATCTTCCCGATCTGGCAACATGCTATTCGCCTCCGTAAAACTAGCGTTAGATGGATTAGCGGTAGAAGGGCTATTATTTTCCATCCCAAGAAAATTCTTATAACGCTGGATTAAG
>JAURHT010000017.1 GCA_030833145.1 Aquirufa sp. | reverse complement strand
GAAGAATTACCAAGGCTATACTTGGTCGGAGAATCGGGCCGAACTTTGGTTTAAGAAAAGCGTTTAGAAAATAAAAATATGCCTACAGCTCAAGCAGAACCTTTAAAAATTGTCATTGATTTCGATAGCACGTTCACGAAAGTGGAGGGGCTCGATGAATTAGCGAGAATCGCGCTTCAGGGAAATCCGAAGCAAGCGGAGATCGTGGGAAAGATTAAAGATATCACCGACCAAGGAATGGTAGGGGCCTATTCTTTCGCCGATTCTTTACGTGATCGCGTCGCTTTATTGCCGGCGAATCGCTCGCACGTGGATCAATTGATCGTCTTTTTGAAAGGTAAAATCTCGGAGTCATTTAAGCGCAACAAGGATTTTCTAGAAGAAAACGCGGCACAAATCTTAATCGTTTCCTCTGGTTTCAAAGACTTTATCGTTCCCGTAGTGAACGAGATGGGTATCCCAGCGGAGAACGTTTATGCGAATACCTTCACCTATGATGCGGAAGGAAACATTACCGGATACGATGCAGACAATTTATTGTCTCAGGATAAAGGTAAAGTTCGCTTGTTGCAATCATTGCAATTAGAAGGCGAGGTTTATGTGATCGGTGATGGTATCACGGATTACGAATTACGTGAGTCAGGTTTAGCGAATAAATTCTTCGCATTCACGGAAAACGTGTCGCGCAAGGCGGTGACGGATAAAGCGGATTATGTAGTTCCGTCTCTAGATGAGTTCTTGTATATCAATGGTTTAAGCCGTGCGCAATCGTATCCTAAATCACGTATCAAAGTTCTTTTATTAGAAAACGTGCACCCAGGTGCTGTGCAAGCGTTCAAGAAAGAAGGTTTCCAAGTGGAACTTTTGAAAGGCGCTTTGGATGAGGATGAATTGATCGAGAAGATCAAAGATGTGTCCATCATCGGTTTGCGTTCGAAGACGAATTTGACGAAGAAAGTATTGGAACACCCGAATGCGTCTCGTTTGATGTGTGTAGGTGCTTTCTGTATCGGTACAAACCAAATCGATTTAGTGGAATGTGAGAAGCGCGGAATCGCGGTGTTTAATGCGCCGTATTCGAATACGCGTTCGGTAGTGGAATTGTCGATCGGTTTGATGGTGATGTTGACGCGTAATATCTTCGAGAAATCGACGAAAATGCACGCGGGTGTTTGGGATAAATCAGCGACGAATTCGTACGAGATTAGAGGTAAGAAAATTGGTTTAGTAGGATATGGAAGTATCGGTACGCAGATTTCCGTGATTGCGGAGGCGCTGGGTATGGAGGTGTATTTTTATGACTCGGTAGATAAATTAGCTTTAGGTAATGCCAAAAAATGCAGCAGCCTGAAAGAGTTATTATCACAAGTGGATTTTGTGAGTTTACACGTGGATGGTCGTAAGTCTAACACGAACATCATCGGAAAGGAGCAATTCTCTTGGATGAAAGATAATGTCATTTTCTTGAACTTGTCGCGTGGTCACGTGGTCGAAATTCCGGCTTTAGTGGAGGCGATCAAGACTGGTAAAGTGTGGGGAGCGGCGATTGACGTATTCCCGTATGAGCCGAAGACGAATGACGAAGAGTTTTTGAACGAGTTGCGCGGTTTGCCTAACGTGATTTTGACGCCGCACATCGGTGGTAGCACGGAGGAGGCGCAGCAAAATATTGGCGAATTCGTGCCAGCGAAGTTGTTGCAATTTATGAACAACGGTAGCACCTATGGTTCGGTAAACTTCCCAGAATTGCAGTTGCCACCGTTAGAGGATGCGCACCGTTTATTGCATATTCACCACAATGTGCCGGGGATTTTGGCCCAAATCAACCAAATCTTCGCGAAATACCACGTAAACATCATCGGTCAATACTTAAAGACCACAGAAAATACGGGTTACGTGATTACGGATGTCGCTAAAGAATACTCGGATGAGATCGTGAGCGAATTAAAGCTGATCGATAACACCATTAAGTTTAGAATGTTATATTAATATGAGCACCTTTTTCACCCCCGGCCCTGCCGCCTTATTTCCTACGGTACAGTCCCATTACATGGAGGCTTTTCGCTTAAACCTCGGTTCGATTTCCCATCGTTCCGCGGCTTTCCGTAAGATTTACCAGCACGCAGACGAGCAATTGCGCGAATTATTCGCCTTGCCTAAGAGCCACGCGGTCCTATTTACGGGATCTGCGACGGAGGTATGGGAGCGTATTATTATGAATACGGTAGAACACGAGAGTTTTCACTTAGTCAACGGATCGTTTTCGAAGAAGTTTTTTGATTTTGCTAAGGACTTGCACAAGTATGCGAATTCGATGCACAAACCTTTTGGCGAGGGTTTCGATGCGTCAGAAGTGGAAGTGCCGGAATATGCGGAATTGATTTGCTGCACGGCGAACGAGACGAGTTCGGGTGTTCAGATGAAGGCTTCGGAGATTCATAAGATCAAAAAGGCGAATAAGGATAAGTTTGTCGCGGTGGATATGGTTTCCTCTGCGCCTTACCCAAATCTAGATTTTGGCTTGGTAGACTCAGCCTTTTTTAGTGTCCAAAAATCATTCGGAATGCCCGCCGGCCTAGGTGTTTGGTTTGCGAATGAGGCGATGCTAGAGAAGTCAGAGCGTATGAAAAAACACGAAGGAATTGTGGGGACGTATCACTCGTTGCCAAGCCTTTGGGAAAATTACAAGAATTTCGAAACGCCAGAAACACCTAACGTGATGGCGATTTATGTATTAGGCAAAGTGGCGGAGGATTTCAACCGAATTGGTGTAGAGAATATCCGCAAGGAGACGGATAAAAAAGCGAAGGCTTTGTATGATTTTGCAAAGAAATCGGATAACTTCGAAATATTCGTGGAGAACGAAAATCACCGTTCAGCGACCGTTGTGGTATTAAACTGCAAGGAGGGATCGTCTAAAGTGATCAATACGATTAAAGAGAGAAGCGATATGATTATTGGGGCTGGATATGGTAAATTGAAAGAAACCCAAATCCGCATCGCGAATTTCCCAGCAGTAAATATGGACCAAGTTCAGGCTTTAATAACTGAATTAGGTTCACTTTAATATAACCTAAAACTATGAAAAATACAGGACCCATTCGTTGGGGTATATTGGCGTGCGGCGGTATAGCCCGCAAATTTGCAGACGATTTAGCCTTCGTCAAAGACGGTTATCTAGCTGCCGTTTCCTCAAGAGATATTTCCCGTGCAGAAGAATTTGCGTCCCATTATGGACCAGATGTAAAATGCTTTGGGTCATATGAAGCGATGCTTTCGAGTGGCGAAATCGATGTGGTTTACATTGCCTCTCCGCACGGATTGCACCACGAGCATACGTTATTGTGTTTGAATGCGGGACTTCCTGTTTTATGTGAGAAAGCCTTTGCGATCAATTCGAAACAAGTCGCTGAAATGATTCAAACGGCGCGTGATAAGCAGATCTTCTTAATGGAAGCTTTATGGACGCGTTTCCATCCTTCTATCGTGAAATTGCAGGAGATTCTAGCTTCGGGTGTGATCGGAGATATCGTTCACCTGGCAGCAGACTTTGGCTTTCACGCGCCTTACGATGCGGAGGCCCGTTGGTTTAATCCTTCTTTGACCGGTGGATCCTTATTAGACATCGGGATTTATCCTTTATTTATCTCCAAATTCGTTCTCGGCAATCCTTTAGAAATGAAGGCGACCGGCGTGATGGCACCTACTGGGGTTGATATGAATACGTCCATCGCCTTGAAATATAGTTCGGGAGCGACGGCGACCTTGTTCTCTACTTTTGCCACGAAGACGGATACGACTTGTGAAATTCACGGTACGAAAGGAAAGATCCAAATGCACTCACGTTTCCACGAGACGAAGGGCATTACGGTAACCATCCACGAAACAGAGCAAGAAACGTTCTACGAAACGGAGCGCTTAGGCTGGGGTTATAGCTACGAAGCGGAGGCAGTTCAAGCGGATTTACGTGCGGGTCGCACAGAAAACCAATTGATGACACACGCTTTCAGTACAGAATTAATGGCTTTATTAGATGAAATTCGTTCTCAAATCGGTTTAACATATCCTAATGAATAAGATCCTCCTTTTCCTGTTTTTGTCTTTCGGTGTTTTTGCACAGAAACCCCTGGACCGTTTTGAAAAAGAAATTCTAGCTTTTGAAAAGCAAGATTCCATCGCAATGCCAGCGAAAGGAATGAAATTGTTCATCGGTTCGTCGAGTTTCCGTCTATGGAAAAGTTTCGATGCGGATATGAAAGGGATGAATTCGTTTAACCGTGGTTTTGGCGGCAGTACTTTGATTGAAGCTTTGTATTATTTTGATCGCATGGTCGTTAAATACCAGCCGTCTTGGGTGTTCATGTATGAGGGGGATAATGATTTAACTTCAGGTACAAGTCCGGAAGAGATCGCATCGCAATTCGAAGAGTTTTCTGCCCGTTTAGCCAAGGAAGTTCCGGGCGCAAAATTAGTGTTTGTTTCTGCGCGTCCGAGTTTAGCTCGCGAGGCATTGAAAGCCAAACAACAAGACTTGAATCAACGCATCGCGGCGATTGCAGTCAAGAAAAAAGGACATTATGTGATCGACATGCACTCGCCTTTCTATAACGCGGACGGGACCTTGATGCAAGATATTTTCGTGGCAGATAAATTACACCTGAATGAAAAGGGCTATGTCATCTTTGCGAAACAAATTCAAAACTTCATTCAAAAGTATGCCAAATAGGGACGTATTAAAGGGTGATTGGTTGCCGAATATTTCGGTGGACTGTGTTATTTTCGGATTTCAAGAGAATCAATTAAAGGTGCTTTTATTGAAGTTTAGAAATAACGAAGTTTGGTCTTTGCCGGGTGGTTTTATTGGCAAAGAAGAAGATGCGGATGATGCGGCAAAACGTATTCTATGGCAGCGAACGGGTTTAGAAAACATTTATTTGCAGCAATTTCACACCTTTGGTGATCTGAAAAGAAACATAGGTGCCATCGAGAAGCACGAAGAGATTAACCTTGCGATGGGGCGTTCAAATGAAGATTTGAAATGGTTATCGCATCGATACATCACGATTGGGTATTATGCGCTTGTGGAATACTCGAAAGTGAAGGTGACTTTAAATGACGTGTCGGATGATTCAGCCTGGATGGATGTCGATCAGATTCCTTCCTTGTTTTTAGATCACAATGTCATCGTTAAGACGGGATTAGCTCATTTGCGTGCGTCCATAGATACGAAGTTAGCGGCCTTTAATTTATTGCCGGAGACCTTTACTATGTCTGAATTGCAGCAAGTGTATGAGACAATTCTTGGGAAAGAATTAGTGCGTACTAATTTCCAGCGTAAGATGTTAAGCTTGGATATTTTAGAGCGTATCGAAAAGAAATATACGGGAGGCGCGCACAAGGCACCTTATTTATACCGTTTGGACAAGAAAAAAGCGGAGGCTTTTTTATCCTCCGCTTCTTAATATTAATTAGCCCATGTTGTGGTAGACGTTCTGAACATCGTCGTCCTCCTCCAGACGCTCGATGAGTTTCTCCACATCCGCTATTTGCTCCTCTGTTAGTTCTTTTGTTTCATCTGGGATGCGTTCGAAATCGGCTCCCATTAATTCAAATCCTTTTTCTTCTAAGAATTTTTGGATACCACCAAACGCAGTAAACTCTCCATAGATATTAATCTGGTTCGTTTCCTCATCTAAGAATACTTCGTCACCACCTAAGTCAATCAAGTCAAACTCTAATTCTTCTAAATCGATTTCCGGTTTTGCCGCGATTTTAAATACGGATTTACGGGTGAAGATGAAATCCAACATCCCTGTTGTTCCTAAGCTTCCGCCACATTTGGTGAAAGAGGAACGGATGTTCGCTACGGTACGGTTGATATTATCAGTTGTTGTTTCTACCAGGATGGCGATACCATGTTGTGCGTATCCTTCGTATACAATCTCTTTGTAATCCTCTTGGTCTTTCGAAGTCGCGCGTTTGATCGCACGTTCTACGTTTTCCTTCGGCATATTCACTGCCTTCGCGTTTTGGATGATGGCACGTAAACGGGAGTTAGACGACGGATCGCCACCACCTGCTTTCACTGCAATCACAATATCCTTACCGATTTTGGTAAAGGTTTTGGCCATTTGACCCCAACGTTTGAATTTTCTCGCTTTTCTAAATTCGAAGGCTCTTCCCATAGTTCATTATTTTGAAATGCAAAAATAAAACAAGCTGATGGAATTCCGCTATCTGAGCTAAAAAAAATCCCCCCCACAGAACCGCCTTTCGAGCTAAGGAAATTTGGCTAAATTGCAGGAATGAAAAAATACATCGTACTCTTTTTTGTCCTTTTTACCACGTCGCTCTTCGCCCAAAAGAAGAATGAAAATTTCAAAATGCACATTCAGAAAAGCACGGGGAACATCAAAATCGATGGGGTGCTTGATGAAAATGCTTGGTTTCAGTCTGCGGCGGTCAGTGATTTTATGATGTGTAATCCCTTCGATTCGCTGTGCGCGCAGGTAAGGACTGACGTAAAGATGACCTACGATGATAAATACATTTATATCTCGGCGGAATGTTTCTTGAAAGAACCGGGCGCCTTTGTGGTGGAGTCGATGAAGCGGGATTTTGGCTTTGGAGTGAATGACAATTTTTTAGTCTTCATCGATACGTTTGAAGATAAGACAACCGGCTTTGCATTTGGTGCGAATGCAGCCGGCGCTCAGTGGGATGGCCAAATGTCCGAAGGATCGAAGGTGAATCTGAACTGGGATAATAAGTGGGAATCTGCTACAACCTACAAGCGGGATTCTTGGATTTTCGAAGCGGCGATTCCGTTTAAGTCGATTCGCTATAAGGGCAATGTAAGTCGCTGGGGGATTAATTTTTCCCGTTATGATTTAAAGGCCAAAGAAAAATCCGCCTGGGCCCCTGTCCCTCGGCAATTTCCAACGGCCTCTTTAGCTTACGCGGGAGTGTTGGTTTGGGATACCCCTCCACCCACGCCTAAAAAGAATATCTCCTTGATTCCGTATGTCCTATCGGGTGTTACGGCGAATTACGAGACGAAAGATCCTACCTCGATGCGCAACCAAATTGGGGGCGATATCAAGGTCGCGATTAATTCCGGTTTGAATTTGGATATGACGCTGAATCCGGACTTTTCGCAGGTGGATGTGGATAGGCAACAGACGAATCTAGATCGTTTTGAGCTCTTTTATCCAGAAAAACGGCAGTTCTTTATTGAGAACTCTGATTTGTTTGATGGATTTGGAACGGAAAATATCCGTCCCTTTTTCTCGCGGCGAATTGGTTTGGCTTTAAACCCCAAAACAGGGATTTATGAGCAAACACCCATCACATATGGGGCGCGTTTGAGCGGTAAATTGAACCAGGACTGGAGAATAGGTGCCTTGAATGTGCAGTCAGAAAGAATCGATGCAAAAGGGGTGCCTACCCAAAATTATTCTATGGTGGCCTTGCAACGCAAGGTGTTCGCCCGTTCCAATTTTGGAGCCTATATGGTGAATAAGCAATCTTTTATCGATACTGATTTGCAACGTTCGAATGGTTTTCAGGCCTATAACCGAGATCTGGGATTTGAGTATAATCTGGCCTCAGCGGATAACTTCTGGACCGGATCGCTCTTTTATGCGAACACGATTAGTCCGGTGCAGAAGGATCGAAGTTTTTCGCAGGCTGCGTCTCTGGCTTATAAAGACAATAACTGGGCATTTGGGTTCAAAGAATCGTGGGTGGGCGAAAATTACAATCCAGAAACAGGTTATGTTCCGCGGGTTAATTATTTGCAAACACAACTAGATGCTGCGAAGAATTTTTACCCTAAAAACAAGTCAACAAACGTTTTTTATACGACGCTTTCAGCGATGACAATGAGCTATTGGAATAACCAAGGCACATTTACGGACAATACCTCGTATGTGGCTTATGAAGGAACGATGAAGGATCGCTCGACTTTTGGCGCCTACCTGTCTTATGATTATGTGAAATTATTGTATGATTTCGACGCGACTCGCATGGGAAATACGGCATTGAAAAAAGGGACTGAGCACGATTGGTATGCCTTGAATGCGCGCTATAGCTCTTCTCCTATAAAGTTGTTTACGTATACTTTGTCGTCTCGTTTTGGTGGTTATTATGGCCAAGGCTGGCGCACAGGAATCACGGCGGATGTAGGGTATCGCTTCCAACCCTATGGTAGTTTCTCGGTGGCCGTCGATTACAATGATATCATTGATGTTGCCATCCCAGGAACGGATGTGGCAGCAGCGAAGAAAGTTTCCTCTAATTTCTGGATCATTCGACCTAAAATAGATATCACTTTTTCAAACAAATTGTTCTTTGCCACGTTCTTTCAATTGAATCAACAAACGAAAAATGTGAATTTAAACGCACGCTTACAATGGCGTTACAAACCTGCTTCGGATTTGTTCTTAGTGTATACGGACAATTATTTTCCGGAGATTATGCAAATTCGTAACCGTGCATTGGTGTTGAAATTGAATTATTGGCTTAATTTGTAATCTAAATAAAAAACATACTATGAAGAAGTTCTTATTACTATTGACTTGTTTAGTTTCTTTCGGTGTTTTAGCACAGAAAGCGGCTCCATCACCAGCTGCAGTGGCTTCACAAAAAGTGGGTAACACAGAAGTGATGATTAAGTACGCTCAACCTTCGGTGAAAGGCCGTTTGGTTTTTGGTACTAAAGAAGCGAAAGCCTTAGTTCCTTATGGCGAAGTTTGGAGAACAGGCGCGAACGAAGCGACTACAATCGAAATTTCTAATGACATCACGGTTCAAGGTAAAACTTTAGCTAAAGGTGTTTATTCTCTATTCACTATTCCAGGTGCGACAGAGTGGACAATCATCTTTAACAAAGAAGCTAAAATGTGGGGCGCTTACACCTACAAAGAGGCGAACGACGTTTTACGCGTTAAAGCGCGTGTTAGCGAGCATGCACACACGGAGCAATTCACGATCGGAATCACGGCTGCTGGCCAGGTAACGTTAGATTGGGACAAATCTTCGGTTTCTTTTTACTTGAAATAAAATCAAGATCTTGATAAAAAAGCGGTTCAGCGATGGGCCGCTTTTTTTATTGCCAAAATTCGTTTGAAATCCACATTCCTTTGGCTATTTTTACTCGTAATTGACGATAAAACAAGAATATATGAAAAAGGTATTGATAGCGGAAGATAGCTCAGTAATCCAAAATCTAGCTAAGAAGATTTTAGAATTTCAAAATTTTGAGATCCACGCCGTAAAAAACGGACAACAAGTGTTAGATGAATTAGCTAAGGCTGATTTTGACATTATCTTATTAGATATCAATATGCCAGTAATGGATGGTATGGATTGCGCTCGTGCGGTCCGTGCATTAGCAGACGCGAAAAAAGCAGCCATTCCGATGATCGCCATCACAGGAAACGCGCGCAACTATTCGATGGATGACTTTAAAGCAGCTGGATTCAATGATTTCTTAGCTAAGCCTTTGAACTTCGATTCCTTGGTTTCTCAGGTGAAAGCTTTAACAGAATAAGCTCATGTCCCCTTCTAAAGTGACGTTTTTAGGAACGGGAACTTCTCAGGGGATTCCGATGATTGCGTGTAACTGTTCGGTTTGTCAGTCAACAGATGAACGGGACAAGCGACTCCGCGTTTCGGTTCATGTTGAAATCGGTGGCAAAAGTTTTATCATCGATACGGGTCCAGATTTTCGCCAGCAGGTTCTTAGAGCTGGAATTAAGCGACTGGACGCCGTTCTATATACACACGAACACAAAGATCATACGGCCGGAATGGACGATGTGCGAGGATTTAATTTCCACCAGCAATCGTCGATTCCTTTGTATGCCCGCGCTCAGGTCATTGAGCAATTGAAGCGGGAGTTTGCGTATGCTTTTGGCGATAATAAATACCCGGGAGTGCCGGAAATCGATGTATATGAGCTCGATGGCCAGCCTTTCACGGTGCAAGGTATCGACATTCAACCCATTTTCGTGAAGCATTATTACTTAGATGTGTTGGGCTTTCGTTTTGGGGATTTTGCCTATGTGACAGATGCAAATTCCATTGCCCCAGAAGAGCAGGATAAATTACGGAATTTAGACGTTTTAGTGATCAATGCCTTGCGCAAAACGACCCATGTGTCCCATTTTACGCTAGCGGAAGCCCTCGAATTAATCGCGGATTTACAGCCTAAACAAGCGTACATTACACACATTAGCCACCAAATGGGCTCACACTCAGCGGTGCAAAAAGAATTACCCCCTAACGTTTTTCTAGCCTACGACGGGCTTGTATTAAACTCATAATATGTCTTTCAAAGCTGTTTTATTCGATATGGATGGTGTGATCGTAGATAATCTACCGTATCACGTAGAAGCTTGGCTGCTTTTTTGCGAGCGAAATGGCATTCCATTGACGAAGGAGATTTTTTACAAGGAGTTAAACGGGATGAATTCGAAGGACACCTTCGAATGGTTTTATAAAAAGGAAATGACTCGTGCGGAGGTGGAAGTGCTAGAAGAGGAGAAAGAATTACTTTACCGGGAGTTTTATGCTGAGCATAGAAAGCCGGCGGAAGGACTTTTAGCCTTCTTAACCGAGTTGCGTTCAAGAGGAATAAAAACAGCCTTAGCGACCTCTGCTGGTCCAGGAAATATTGATTTCATTGTAGACGGTCTTGGAATACGCGATCAATTCGATGCGATTATAGGGGGTGCTGAAGTAACAAAAGGCAAACCTGATCCAGAAATTTATCTAAAAGCGGCGGCCCTAGTGGGTGTCGCACCAGAAGATTGCTGGGTAATTGAAGATTCCCTTCAAGGCATTGCGTCTGGATTAGCCGCCGGTGCGCGTGTGGTAGGAATCACCACCTCGCATACGGCTCAGGAATTAGCCCACACTCAAGTGATTGCCCCTCATTTTATTGGTTTATACGATCAAATCGCTTCCCTATGAAAAATCTGCTAATCTTATTATTGTGCATCTGCACCGTCACTTTTGCCCAAAAAGGTCGCTATAAAATGGAGATGGTGCCGGGTAAAATGATCAAAGAATATACGCCCGAGTACATGGGTTTGAAACGGGATTTGCCGGAAGGGTATACCGAAAATATGCGGGCTATTTTAGCACAAGCGGCAGCGATAAAGTTAGATGCCTCTACCCAAACCAAAGCATCAGCAAACATCGTTGTAACTTACGAGACGGTTCCGCCAGCGGATGTGAAGACGGTTTTTGAGAAGGCAGCGGCCACTTGGTCTACCGTGTTTTCATCTGATGTGCCTATCAATGTCTATGTGAAATGGGCGTCTCTCTCTGCGAATGTATTGGGTAGCGCAGGCGCCTCAGTGAATGTTCGAAATTTTGTGGGAGCGAATCGCTTGAATACGTTTTATCCCATTGCTTTAGCAGAGAAAATGGCCCATAAGAACTTAAATGGAACAAATCCGGATATCGTAGCCACCTTTAATTCTGATTTTACCGCTTGGTATATTGGGACAGATGGCGTACCCACGATTAATCAAATCGATTTGTATTCGGTGGTATTGCACGAGATGGGTCATGGTTTAGGTTTCATTGGTCAGGTGAATGTAGATAATGGGGAGGCTGGTTATGGTTATCCGGGCATTTTTGATCAGTATATGGTGAACGCAGCTAATGTCGCTCTAATGGATACGAACAGCTTTAAGAATCCTTCGGCTGCTTTATATACGCAAATTACCTCAGGTAAAATCAACCTTTCTTCTCCTGCCATTTTACGTGAGAATGGTAGTGCAGGGAAATTGTACACTCCTGCTACTTATTCGGATGGATCCAGTATTTACCACGTGGATCAGGTGAAATATAAAGTAGGTGATGCGAATGCTTTGATGACTCCTCAAATTGCCCGGGGTGAGGTGACTCGTAACATTGGGCCAATTGTTACTTCGGCTTTTAATGATTTTGGCTGGTATTCTTCGAATTTGATCGGAGAGGAATATAGCGATACGGAGGATCAGGCTTCAGATAAAGTATTTTCGGTGCAGGTTTATTCGGATACGCTTTGGGATGAATCCTCCTTAAAACTGTATCTAGCAATTAATTCCAATACGTTTAACGCGGTTTCTACTTTTGCCAAAACAGGAAACACTTATTCTTATACATTGCCTAAAAGTGCAACGGCTAGAAATATTAAGTATTACTGGTATGCACAGGAGAAGTCTGGGAAGAAATTTGTGACGCCAGCGGAGGCACCTGTGATTTCGGGGACACGTTTTGGTAGTTATTTTGAGTTTAATATTGCGCCTGATACGACCAAACCGGAGGTGGTTTATTCCAATCCGTTGAAATATATTTTCACTTCGCAGACCACGGTTCCGCTACCTACTTTGCTAGCTGCGGATAATATTGGGATCGACACGATTTATATGGAATATTCCATCAATAGCGGTGCCGCAATTCGCAAGGGCTTTAAAAAGGTGGCTGGGTTGAGTTTTAGTTTTACGAATAGTTTTGATTTTGCGTCTGGCTTATTGAAGGCAGGGGATGTGATTAAATACCGGATTATCGTAAAGGATAAGGCCAAAACTACGAATACCGTCACCCTTCCGGCAACCGGAAACTACGAGTTTGTTGTGATCGGATTACAAGCAGCCGTGGCGAATTATAAACAGAATTTTGACACACCTCCTAACACAGATTTCTACCTAAAAGGCTTCAGTTTTACCCAGCCTTCTGGGTTTTCTAGCATTGGTTTGCACAGTGCCCACCCGTATGCGGATGGATCTGAGGAGTCCTATAATGGGGCTGGAGGTTCGGACAAGTTTACGAATAATGATGCCGTCTTGCTTAAACCAATCACGGTTCGAGCAGATACGGCTAAAATCTATTTTGATGAGGTTGTCCTAGTAGAGCCAGGTGAGTCTGGTGCTTCGTTCTTGAATACGGATGGCTCGGTGAATCGTAGTTTTTATGATTATGTGACGGTTCAGGCTTCGAATGATTCCGGAAAAAACTGGTATAATTTAATCAATGGTTGGGATTCGAATTTCTCTACGACTTGGTTAAATGCCTATAATACGGGATTTGACTCGAAGGGGAATTCCACCGGGGTAGGTACTTCTACTTTGGTCAAAAAACGAGAAATCGATATTCTTTCCTCTGGTAAATTCAAAGCTGGCGATCAATTGGTCTTCCGCTTCCGTCTTCACGCGGACGTAGGGGCGCACGGCTGGGGCTGGGCGATAGATAATTTGAACATTCAGGGTTCGGTAGCTCCGCCACCGCCACCCTTGGTTTTAGCGGCAGAGCCCACATCGTACTCGCCTGAATTGGTTGTTTCCCCTAATCCATCTTCGCGTTTAGTGAATGTACGTCTTGCCTTAGGTTCTCTAGATGAAAAAGTGGTGATGGGTATCATTGGATCTCAGGGACAATGGATTCAGCAAGAAAGTATGCAAGTGAAAGGTGGATTGTTAGAGAAGCAATTTGATATTTTCTCTTTACCGGCTGGAACCTATTATGTCCAAGTAATCACCAATAGAAATGTATATAATAAGCGAATTATTGTGGTTCGCTAAGGCCTAGCAAAGCTTTTTAGTTATCTTTGCAGACTTAATCATTAAAATTAGCCCTATGTCTTGGTTTTCAAGAAAAGAAAAAGGAATTGTTACCCCCACCGCCTCTAAATTAGATGCTCCGGATGGATTGTGGTACCAATGTCCTTCTTGCAAAAAAGCGATTCATACGCGCGAACACCGTCTGTTTGCCTACACTTGTTCGGGTTGTAATTACCACGAAAAAATCGGTTCTCAAGACTATTTTGAGTTGTTATTTGACAATTCCCTTTATACAGAATTAGATCCAATGATGGGTTCAGGCGACCCATTAGAGTTTACGGACACAAAGAAATACACTGATCGTATCAAAGCGACGGAATACAATACGGGCTTGAAAGATGCGGTTAGAACAGCGTACGGAGAGATTAACGGTTTGCCGATCTGTATTTCGGCGATGGATTTCAACTTCATTGGGGGATCGATGGGATCCGTGGTGGGAGAGAAGATCACCCGCGGAATGCGCCACTCCTTAGAGACCGGAAAGCCATTCTTGATGATTTCTCGCTCTGGCGGAGCTCGTATGATGGAGGCAGGTTTCTCTTTAATGCAGATGGCCAAAACCTCTTCGTTAATCGCTCTCCTCGCTGAAGCCAAGATTCCTTATATCTCCTTAATGACCAATCCTACAACGGGTGGCGTAACGGCCTCCTTCGCGATGCTAGGGGACTTTAATATCGCCGAGCCAGGCGCCTTAATTGGTTTCGCAGGTCCACGCGTCATCAAGGAAACGATTGGTAAGGATTTACCTAAAGGATTCCAAAGCGCCGAGTTCGTCGAAGAGCATGGTTTCTTAGACTTCATCGTCGATCGCAAAGATTTGAAAGACAAATTGAGTTCCTTGTTAGGGATGTTGAAATAGAATTAGTTCAGCAATTAATGAATAAAAAAAGCCCGCTATCTCTAGCGGGCTTTTCCATTTTATTTTAGTTGAAATTACTCAGCTGCTACTGCAGCAGCAGGTGCTGCTTTAGCACGAGATTTCTTTTCTTTCTCTGGTGCTGGAATTACATCTTCCACACCGGCGAAGATACGTCCGCAATGCTCGCAAACTAAGATTTTCTTCTTGTCCTTGATGTCTGTTTGACGTTGTGGTGGAACAGAGCTGAAACAGCCACCGCAAGCACCACGCTTCACTAAAACAACGGCTAAGCCGTTGCGTGCGTTGTCGCGTAATTTTGTATATGATTTGAAAAGACGCTCGTCTACTGATTTTACCGCTTTCTCGCGATCTTTTAATGATTTTTGCTCATCTTCTTCGCTTTCAGCGATGATTACTTGCAATTCATTTTGTTTGATTTCAAGGTCTTTCTTGCGCTCGAATAAAGTCGATTCAACAGAAGCGATTTCGTCATTTTTATTCAAAACTTTGAAGTCGATTTCTTTGATACGCTTGTCAGCAATCTCCATTTCGATTCCTTGCAATTCAATTTCTTTAGAAATTGCATCGAATTCGCGGTTATTGCGCACATTCATTTGTTGCTCCTTGTACTTAATGATTAAGTTATCAGAGTTTTTCTTTGCGATTCTGTAGTTAGCAATTTGCTCTTCAAAATCAGCTACGTCTTGCTGAAATTTAGCCAAACGAGTCTCTAAACCCATGATCTCGTCTTCTAAATCACGAACTTCTTCGGGTAAATCACCCCGAACTTTGCGGATTGAATCTAAGTTTGTATCAATTGTTTGAAGCTTTAAAAGGGCCTCTAACTTTTGGGCAATCGTTGTTTCGGTAACTGTAGCCATTATTCTAATTTATTTGAATTGTCTAACCTCTCTCGTTTTAAGCGAAACGTACCGGATTGGTATTGGTCTCACTTTTCAGAACGGCAAAATTACTAATTTTTTTTGATAAATAGTCATGTATCGCATCAATAATCATGACTTCAGACTCGTAATGCCCCACATCGATGATTAAACATTGATTTTCTGCGTCAAAAAATTCGTGGTACTTGATGTCTGCTGTAATGTAGGCGTCGCAACCTTGTTTTACAGCCTCTTTTATTAGGAAACTTCCGGCTCCACCACAAACGGCCACTTTAGAAATAGGTCTTGAAGGTAATTCCGTATGCTTAAGGGCTTGTAGGCCTAAACGTTTTTTGGCAAAAGCAATAAAATCTGTCGGATCTAACGGTTGTTCTAAAGTCCCCACATAGCCAGCACCCACATCCTGCCACGAATTATCCAGTGAATGAATCGAATAGGCCACTTCTTCGTAAGGATGGGCAGCTTTTAACGCAGTCAAAATCTGATTCGAAAGATGTGTAGGGAAAATCATCTCCACCTTCACTTCGTTCACCTCTGATAAGATGCCAGCAGATCCCGTATGCGGGTTTGCCTCCGAGGAAGGCTGAAAACGACCTAAGCCCTCTTGTGTAAAACTGCAATTGGTATATTCCCCTATATTTCCTGCTCCAGCTGTATGTAAAGCCTCTCGAACTACTTTTTCGTGCGAAACGGGAACATAATACTGTAACGCTTTTAAGGCATCGCGCATCGGTTTCATCACTCGACCTGAAATGCCTAATTTCGACGCTAAATGATAACTTACCCCTTTAGGAGCATGATCTAAATTCGTGTGGGAAGCGTATAAAGCAATATTGTTTTGGATAGCCTTGATCACTGTTCGCTCTACATAGTTCGCGCCAGTGATTCGCTTCAAACCGGAGAAAACGATGGGATGGTGAGAGACAATGAGATTGCATCCTTTTTTGATGGCTTCCTCCACCACTTCCTCCGTGCAATCTAGGCTGATTAATACGCCTGTCACTTCCACAGAACGATCACCCACCAGTAAACCCGCATTATCTTAGGATTCTTGCCAGGCTACATGTGCCCAATCTTCCATCTTCTGACAAATTTCTCTTATTTGCATACCAATACGTTCATTTTGACTGCAATTTAGGAAATCTAATGGTATATTTAATCTTTCAAATTTATCCAATCCTATGCGAATTAGACCAGCTGTACTCATCATCGAAAATAATCACGTGCTTTTCATGCGCTATGATTATCCAGGTGGCAGCAAATTCGCCTTGCCGGGGGGTAATGTAGATGCAGGAGAAACATTTCCGGTTTGCATTGCTCGAGAATGTGAAGAGGAATTAGGTATCGAGGTAGAAGTGGGGGATTTAATCGCAGTGGGACAAGTGCATGCCACGGCTGATTTTGCAGCGTGTGCCCACCTGATTTTTGAAGGAGATATTGTAGGAGGAATTCCGCAGTTGCATTCAGAAGAAACAACGGCAAATGATTTAGTCTGGGTACCTTCGGATAAAATAGCGGAATTGAATGTCTATCCAGCGCTAAATGACGCCATCCTTGATTTTATTCACACAGGGAAGAAAGGACAATACATGGGGACGCTTAAGCAGATTTGGCTTTAATTTGATTTCCTGCCAGCAAGCCGATCAATCCGGCCAGTAAACCAAACCACACTGCTGGAATTTCTGACGGGCTGATAAAGTGAAAATAGCCCCAAAAAACCAATCCCAATACCATACTCAAGTGACTTCCCCAAGGAGTCGTTCTCTTCCACCAAAGTCCTGCATTCAGCGGAATAAAGAGGGAAACGAGGCTGAAGGCAGAAGCTTCTCCCACCAGTTCGAAGATGTTTTGGCGTTCAATAGCCATAATAATACAGGCCAAAGTAACTAAAACCACCGATATCCGGATAAATAATAACACGATTTTGTCGGATGGACGGCGCATCAAAGGTTTCAAAATGTTTTCACCTAGAACGGAGGCCGGGGCTAAAATGGCTCCTGAAGTAGTACTTAACAAGGCTGATAATAAGGCGCCTAAAAACAATACTTGCATCGCCCGAGGCGTGAACTTCATCACTAATGTGGGAATCAATAAGTCGTCTTCGGTCAATAGCGAAGGGTATAAACGAACGGCTATAAAGGCAATTAGCAAGGGCAAAAGCGCCACTGTCAAATACATCGCTCCTGCCGCAATACTCGCTCTCGCTGCTACTTTTTCACTCTTTGCGGACATCACACGCTGAAAAATATCTTGTTGGGGAATAGATCCGAACCCGATGGTGATCCAGGCGGCGCCGTAGACTAGCCAATCTTTCCACGTGTTTTCTCTCGGGATCCCTCGGAAAAAACCTTTGGGTTGTGAAGAGAGGAGTTGGGTGAAATCTGGGACTTTGGCCCATAACAAATAGGCTAAAAATAGTAGCCCAGCAATGAGGATAATGTTGTGGAAAAAGTCCGTCACCGAGATCGACCACATACCTCCTAATAGGGTATAGGCCATCACTAAGAGCGCGCCAATGATGATTCCCATCTCTACAGAAATAGGTAATAAAAGGTGCATTGTAAGCCCTAATGCCACTAATTGGGCAGAAATCCACCCGAAATAGGACGGGATCATAATCACCGCCGAAAGCTTCTCAGAAAAGGCACCAAAACGCAAACGGAAATAATCACTGAAGGTCAATACGGGTAAGGGATACAGTTTTCGCGCATAAATGGCTCCCACTAAAAACAAGCCGACTGCCGCACCAAAAGGTTCCTCAATAATCGCCAAGACGCCACCGTGCACGAATTCCTTAGGCGCACCTAAAATCGTTTCAGATCCGAACCAGGTCGCAAAAGTAACCATCGTGGCCAACGCAAAGGGCAATGAACGTCCAGCCAACACAAAATCCTGAGTGGAATTTACCTTTTTACTAGCCCACCAGCCCACGGCCAGGTTCAAAGCGAGGTAAAAAATGACAAAGCCTACGAGCATTCTTTTGGTTAAAATGAGCCCAAAAATACGAAAACCTTTTACCTTTATCCTATGAAAAATTTAGCCTTTTTATTGCTGTTCGCTTTAGCAGGTTGCCAAAGCTCCCATTTACAGATCGCCTTTAACGAATCTAGTCTCGCTCAGCGGGCCAGTGGCGTCATGATTAAGGACCTTTCTACTGGAAAGGTATTATTCGAAAAGAATGCGGATCACTATTTCATGCCGGCTTCTAACATGAAGCTGTTGACCTTTTTGCAAGCCAACAGAATACTAGGAAGTCAAATTCCTTCCTTTAAATACCGCGAAACGAAAGACACCCTCTTTTTCTGGGGTACAGGCGATATCTCTAACCTGCATCCTACCATCAAGAACACCGCCTTGCGTGATTTCTTAGCGGCTTCATCGAAAGTTTTAGTGTATGGATCGCCAATGAAACCAATCCCTTTAATGGGCTCAGGCTGGGCTTGGGATGATTATAATGACCACTATTCGGCTGAAATATCGGATATGCCTTTGTATGCGAACTTGGTGAATTTCTCTGCTTCCGCGAAACGCTGGAAGATTTTGCCGGATGCTTTCGAAGCCGTTTCTAAAACAGGAACTACTAAAGAAGTAAGACGCAACCGCCTATCGAATCAGTTTGAATTACCAGTTTTGACTTCAGAGAAATATGGATCCCAAGACGTGCCATTCATTACCTCTCCCGATATGACAACTTTTTTATTGACGGATACCTTACATAAATCGGTAGAGACCATGCCGCTTGCGGTTCATCCGGATGCCCGTATTTTCTATGCCGGGAAGATGGACAGTTTGTACTTGCCTATGTTGCACGAAAGTGATAATGCGGTAGCGGAACAGTTATTGGTAATGATTGCGGCTGAAAAAGGTTGGGATCCCAGTCAGGTAATAGAGAATCTGAAAAAAGAGCCAGGAAATGAATTTTTGGCCGATATTCGTTGGGTAGATGGCTCCGGTTTATCACGCTATAATTTAATTAGGCCAAAGGATTTCATCCACATCCTAGAGTTATTAGCGAAAGAAGTGGCTCCAGATCGTTTATATACCTTGTTGCCTGAAGCCAGTAAAACAGGTACGATGCGCAATGTGCAGGATCTGAATGAGGGCGTTCGAATTTGGGCAAAGTCAGGCTCCTTCGGGAATACCTATGATCTTTCGGGGTATTATCTCACCAAAGACGGTAAGATGCTTGCCTTCTCAGTCTTATCTAATTTAGGCAATGCGCCAGTGAGAGATATTAAGAAGTCGGTGGTGGATTTTTTGAGGGCGATACATTGAAAATTAAAGCATAAAGCACAAAGAATAAAGTCCGTAGGGAATGAGTCCGTAGGAAAAAACATTTCTAAATTAATCGCCGTAGGCGAATCCTACTTTATTCTTTGTGCTTTATGCTTTATTCTTTGGACTAGAAAGTCCACCAAATTTGAAAATCAAAAAGCTAGCTAGGATAAACCCTACCACATACACCACACTCCCCAAATTTGTCACCAAGGTGCCTATCAAGAATAGGGTGGAGATGATCACTAGAATCCACGGTAAAACGGGATATCCCCAAGCTAAATAAGGGCGCTTTAAATCAGGTTCGCTCACACGAAGGCGCAATAAAGAGGAGAATCCAGCTAAATAACTAGCCACAAAAAAGAAGGTCGCGATGTCCGAGAGACGTTCGTTAATTTCTTTACCAGCTAACAGAAACAGGCAAGCGGCGAAGACGGTTAGGTGAGTGGCTGTAGTAGGGGAGCCGGCTGCATTTACTTTTTCAGCTTGTTTGAAAAATAGTCCATCGCGGCTCATCGAATAGATCACGCGGGGGGCGAACATCACCTGAGTGTTTAATATTCCTAGGATACTCAGCATCAAAAAGACGGTAATCCAGCGTCCCATATCTGCACCAAACAAGGCTTTCATCGTGTCCGCTGCCGCTAATTTACTCGATGAAAGGGTTTCGAGAGGTAGACTATACAAGATGCCCACATTGATCAACAAATAGATAAATGCCACGATTATGACGCCGATGAACATCGATTTTGGCATTGATTTAACAGGATCCTTATTTTCTTCCGTGAAATAACTAGCGGTGTGCCATCCGTCGAACGCATAAAAGATCGATAACAAGGCCGTCATAATGCCGGTAGTTAAAGGCAATCCCGTAGGTACATGTGTCTGTTCCGCAAAAACTCCCCCACCACCGTATACAAAGCAGATGGCGATGAAAATCAATAAGGCCAAAGCCTTGATGCCACTCAGCCATTCTTGGGATTTACCAGCCATCACCACCCCTAATTGATGGAAAAACCACAATAAGGCGAGGATTCCAATAGCGCAATAGACTAAATAAGGGCTTAAGCCGGGGAAAACAATGATGAGGTATTCACTAAACGTATAGGATCCAAAACCGAGTGCAGTAACAGTTCCAAGCCAGCTCGTTAGTCCGACAAGGAAACCGATATAACGGCCAAAAGCCCGTTCCGCGTAGCCATACCAAGACCCTGCTTTGGGAATGGATAAACTTAATTCCAACACACAGCTCACCCCTAACAAGGCATAAATGGCCACTAAAACCCATAAACTGAGGATTAATCCGGGGTCTTGTAAGGAAGCTGCAATGGGGCCTGGTTTACGTAAGATGCCGGTTCCCACGGTTCCGCCTAGTGTGACAGCGATCCCGAAGCCGGTACCTAAAACCTTCCAAAGCTTATTTTCCATGCAAGAGGTATTGACCCACGGTAGGGAAGTGGTCGGAGTATTTGATGTTGCGCAAGGTTTGGAAATTGATCGCTTTCCACTCCTCTGAGAAGAATTGATCGTCTATCCGGACTAAATACGGGCTGCGATTTAACGTAAAGCCAAAACCAGATCCCGCTTCTTCGAAGGAATTTTTCAATCGTTCCCGAATTGTTCCATAGGCCCAGCCAGAAGGAGTTTCGTTTAAGTCTCCTACGACTATGATGGGATAGGGGCTTTTTTGGATGAGGCGATTGATTTTGTCCATCTCCTTTTTGTGCTCAATAAAGCCTTTGCGAAGGGAGGAGATGATGCCACGGCCTTCTTTTTTAGCATCTGTATAATCTTGCAAACGAATTTTCGAAGTCATCTTATTCACCCGAATGCCCATGGACCACAGCTGTAAGTTGATTACCCGAATCGTGTCTTGATCCTTCACAATATCAGTTAACAGATAGCCATTCGCTGAATTTTCAAATTGTTCGCCCTCTTCGTGGATGATGGGGTATTTTGAGAAAACCACTAGGCCCATTTTTTCGTGAGAATCAAATAATTGCTTTTTTAGTGGAATAAAGGAGTAATGCGGGTATTTTTCCTTCAAGAAAGAGACCGTGTGGTAGGCCTTGCGATCTGAATGGGAATAAAATTCTTGGAAACATTTAATGTCTGCGTCGTAATCGCGGATGAATTTTTTGAGGTCTTCTAATTGTTCTTTTTTGGCCTCATACTCATTCGAATACATGCCAAAAACATTGTAACTCATCACCGTCAGCGGTTTCTCTAAAGTCGCCACCGGTTGATTAAAACTAATGTGTCTACCGATAAATCCATAACCCAGCGATAGCACGATCAAGGGCAAAAGCGCTCGCTTCGCTCGCTGAAAAACCCAGTAAATCAAGGAGATAAGGCACAACAACTGGGCATAGGGCATTGTCATCATGATAAAGCCAGCAAACCAGTGTTCTACGATGAGAGAATAGCTTAAAAGGTAGGTCAAAAGTGTGTAAAGGCACAATGGCAATGTTCCTAACCAGATCAGGGAAGAGATGATTTTTTTCTTTAGGGGTGCCTTCGAATTACGCTTAGCCATACTCAAAGATACACATTGTCTGCCATTTTATAAATTTTCGATGGAGGTTTGGGTTATTTCAAAATATTTTCTAATTTTGCAATCGCTTTAGGAAAGAACAATTTTAAATAATAGATACGATGGCAAAGGTTTGTCAAATTACAGGACGCAAAACTCAAGTAGGAAACAACGTTTCTCACGCTAATAACAAGACTAAGCGTAAGTTCTACCCGAACTTACAAACGAAGAAATTCTTCATAGAGTCAGAAGGTGTTTTGGTTCGTATGAAGGTTTCTGCGAAAGCAATTCGCACAATCAACAAGAACGGTTTCGAAAAAACTTTAAT
>JAURHT010000284.1 GCA_030833145.1 Aquirufa sp. | reverse complement strand
TGGCGATATTAATTTTGTTGGATTAAATAAACGGGAAAATTCTCCTGCGAAGAGGCTAATAAGGTATCCAGCTGATCAATTTCTTGGATATCTTTCGTTAGTGGCTCATAAGGCCTAAAATTCCCTCCCTCAAAGACTTGTAATTCTTTGGTTTCTGGATGAATAGAAACGAGTTTTACCCAATCATTAATGAACCATTCGTAGGTTTCTTCCGCTTTTTGAATCGTTTTTAATACTACTTCTGGGAAGTGTTCGACGATTAGTAATAACCGGACTGGATCATGTACTTCGGTCATTTGGGCAGGTAAACCAGGTCTTAAATCTCCATCAATACCATTTGCGACCCCGAAAAGTCCCATCACATTATGAGGTAATTTAGTTCCTGCACCCAGTTTTTCGCCATCAACGCGGGAGAAGTAATATTCTAAATTGATTCCACCACATACTGGTGCAGCGGCTTTCAAAATGTTGAATAAAAACGACCCATCTGGATCTACCCGGTAGTCAAAAGAATTTAAGAAGGAACGGCGATCTAGGAAGACGCCTTTCGATAATTCTCTTCTGCCTACAATGCAAAGCGCATTCGTCGCATGATTTAATTCAGGACGAGGCTCAAAAATAGACACCGAACGTGTTCTGATTTTTTCATGAATCTCGCTTGCTTTTGCGGATGTATCGATGGATTCGAAGCGCCTAGACCGTTCTTTGGCATTATTATCCAACGCCTTTGTAAATAATTTTACGTGATCTGTGTGCATGATCTTGTAGTCCGCATAGGCAATTTCTTCGTCATAAAAGACGACATCATCGCGGGTTGTATCCCTTAAGCCTCCCACAAAAACGGTGCTCTCCGGAATGTGAATCCCTTTTTCTCTGAGTATCGCTCTAACTTCGGGTTTATTGGCCATTTGGCTGATCACACGTGCATTTACAGATCCTGCACGACCAGAACAAGCTCCGCAATCATATGCCGCGTAATGGGGATTATTTACAGAACTTGCCCCATGCCCGATCACATAAACGATCGGGGCAAAATTTTCCACAAGGCCAATGCTCTTTAATAGGCTTTCGACTCTAACGGCCATCTCTTCGATCTGAAACCCGATTTGAAGTCCATTCTCCATGGCTTGGTAATCCACCCGAATCGTAGAGAATTTATCCACATGTTTTAATGAGGATGCCGTTGCTGGACTCATGGAAGGCTTGAAAAGGCTAATAAAGAGTTTTGCGGCAGACCAGAAACCGATGGTTTGGCTGAACAACCAACCTGTATAAAAATTATGGCTGTGCTTGGAGAAATGCACATCCGTACCTAATTTTTTCTCGCTTCCCTCCTCTTTAATGAGGTATTTAGGCGTTACAGGTGCCGGACAAAGTTTCGTGTAGAATTTACCTCCCACCGGTTGATAGAAAAACTCCACCGAAAAGAATCCAGGTGTTCCAAACGTTTCGCAAGTCGGATCTAAATTCTCTAAATGCCGTCTAAACGAACATTCTCGATCGTCGATACAAAACATAGCTTGAAAGCTCTTCTGATGCGGCTTTATCGAATCGATTTTTTCCATCTGCAGCCCTTTCAGAACTTGATCGTAATAGGACCATTCGAACGCTTCTTGCCATAGACTTAGCACATCCATCTTTTCTGAATACGCTATGGGGTTATGTAGCGGTATAATTTCATCTGTTACGAAATTTCCCACTGGAGCCCATGATTGCCCTAATTTATAGTTCAATGCATCGTATTCAAGCAGCAATTCAAATAAGATAAAATCTTCTAATTTGATAATCCGGGTATCTAACAGGCTTTGTGGTAAATCTTCCACCGTAGAAACCATTCCTGACCATCCTTGATGCGAGAATTGTTGATCATACAAATATTGCTCATACAAGGAGTCCTTATCTCCTACCAATTTTTCTAGCAAAGTAGTAATGCTCAAATTGGGATCTTGGAGCAACATCTTAGTCTCTTTCTGATAGAATAGACTAGTGAAACTGTTTTTTTCTAGACTCCGAATTGCTTCTAAAAAGGATTTACCTTCTAATGGAAAATTCCAAATTGAGATACCTTGATCTAGAAAGCTTCCGATTACACGAAATAAGGTAGGATGTACTAAGGAATCTAGGTCTATTCCATAAGTTGATTTCCAAATTCCCCTTAAGGCTCCTACTCGTCCCGTTTCAATAGTGGAATAAGCGCCATAGAGCAATTTTC
>JAURHT010000001.1 GCA_030833145.1 Aquirufa sp. | reverse complement strand
TTGGACTAATTCCTTCTGAGAAAGTACTTCGACAGCAGCTAACATCTTGCTATCCGTTTGTAGCGAAATATCGTCTAAATGTAAAGCCTGTGATTCCAACAATGACACTGGAATTTTAGTCGACACAAAGCCCATCATCTGTGTTTTCAAGACATATTTTCCTGCTGCTAAACCGGATAATTTAAATACCCCAGCACTATCGGTGGTCGCGTATTTCAGAATATTCACTGAATCCGATACGCTATACAATAGCACATTCACGAATTCAACGGGTGCATTTTTATCGACGATGCGCGATTGGATGGAGCTTTGGGAGAAAGCGTGGAATCCGCAAAGCAGAAAAAATAAGATTGATTTATTCATGTTGATAAAATTCGAAACAAATCGCCATTAGTGATTTTCCATGAGACCAATGGCGATTCTTGTGCGACATTAAAGCGGGATATAGGTGATTTCAAACACCACCGCATCTTGCGATTTGCTGCCCATGTTGGGTATTTGGTAGCCGGCGGAGAGTACCACATTTTTAGAAATAAAATAGGCCCCGCCTAAAACGACTTCTCCCAGTGAGTGCTTTCCACTAATAAAATCGGCTTGAAATAAGAGTTTTTCTTTCCAAAGATTACGCTCAATCCCTGCCTGAAATCCAAATTTATCCAGCGTTCCAGATGCATTGAATCCCCGACTTTCTGGACCGAAATAGGCGTCAGAGGAATAATAGATCCCGCCTACTAATTTCGTGTTCTCTAGTTTATACACCCCATTAGAATAGGCATAAGTACCGCCATCAGCCAGAGAGCTTAAGCCAATTTGGCCTCCAAGAGCAGTAGAAAATACGGGAGAAACATCCCATTTCTTTTGCCCGTTCAGTACAATGAACGTCCCCGCGTTATCGGCTAAAGAGGCTGCATAATCAACGGTTACACCTATCACATTTACACCTATTTCATAGTTCTTTCCCAAGCCATAACAAAAGGTGGTAGAGGACTGAAAACCTGCACTTATAAAGTTCAATTGTTGCTGAAAAAACACGTGTTTCGCCTTCGTAATATCCGAACTCGGCACATTAAAGAAGTTCTGTTGACTGAAACCTGCAAAGGAAATCAGTAGTAAAAAGAGGGCCTTCTTCATTAAATAAACAATTGAAATTGCAGCGTCACCGAATTCAAGCGTTGGCCTTTCACTAGCTCGCCTTGGTTCACTTGGAAGCTTGGGCGGTTTTGAAAGTCCAAACTTAGCTTCGATTTATGGCCTTGAATGAAGTAATTGATCCCCGCATTGAAGGTGTTATTCGAGAAGCCATTCAGTCTATCGTAGCTTGCCAAAGTCGCAGACGCATACGGCATCCAACGATTCGACATACTCGCATTTTTCGATGGCAATAAATACCCAATTTGTGTATAAACGACTGAACCCGTTCCAAACATCGGATAGCTATTTCCATACACTGGACCCTGTCCGCTGATCGAATTCGCAGACGTCGCAGTTGTCCCGTTTGCCGGATTCATCACTCCATTATAGCGCAAATAATTCGTCCCGTAATTCGTATTAAAATAGCCGATATACGCATTCAGCGCACTGTGCTTTTCCTTGTTTAATGGGATGTCCACAAAACTCTCGATTGCCCAATGCGCCATATTTTGGTAGGTTGTATCTGAAGTGGCGGCGGCTTTATTCCACATGGCATTCTTCTGATAGATAAATCCCCCCGCGATATTGACGATCTTTTTCGTGCCTAAGTAAGTCCCCGTCATATACGGAGTGGTGTGCGCATCATGGTCAAAAAACTGATAGATCAAGTATCCTTGGTGTTGTAAGTTGTGACCCTTCAACGCAAAGTTCGAAACCGGTGCGAGCGCCGGTGGCGTTTGGCCGTTCGACGTGATAGGGAAAGGATCACTTAGAATATATCGGTAATCCCAGTGCCCTATTTGGCCCCTAGCATAGACACTTAATTTGCGCGAAAACTGATCGATTTGATCAACAGTTGTCTGTGCAAAAACGGGCACATCCATCGTCGTAATCGTCCCAATACTGGGTTGAGAAAAACGAGACAAGCCTGAAATAATACTCAAACCTCCTCCCACTTTCAATTGATTTTTATCCGAAATACGGTATTCGCCTAGGGCATCGTGAAAGAAAGGCGCGATTTTGCGGTTCGAAGTGGAGTTGTATTGGGCGTTGAAATTATTTTGGCCAAACTGAAAATAAATAAACGTCCGGTCCGTAATCTGACCAAACATTTGAATACGTGTTCTGCGCAAACCAATGTCTGTGGATTGTGATTCCAAATTACCTTCCACCGTAGTGCCAGGATTGTTTTCTGTAGTACGCAACCAAACCTGATTCAAAAAAGTAGCCTGAAAATAATGACTCCCACTCTCATTTAACTTAAACTTCAAGGATTCATTATCAACTTGTGCCCAAACAGGCACGATTGTGTTTAATGCTAAGAATAGCAAAAGATATTTTTTCATAAAATAAAGCTTTAAAATATAGACGAATTGAATAAAGAAATCAGTCTATAGTTCTACAGCCTTAAGTTTTGAAAACGTAAATACACGGGGATTTGGTGAAAAAATGGTCGTGCGATAAACACGACTAGGATGAATATTCCAAGGAATTGGTTAATGACTATCCAATCGAAAGATTTGGACAAGAAAAACATCGTTAAAGCATCCTCCTCTACTTCGTCTTCTAATTCAATTGCAATGATTGCATCAGAATCATCAGACGTAGCATGCACAAAAGATTTAGTAAAAGCCTTAAAGTCTGGATGTAAAGATACGCGCTCGCCCAGCAGTACAAAACTGCAAATAAAGATGAGCTTTAAAATCCACGCCTTTTTCATGTTGCAAAGATAGGCTATTCTGTTTTCAATAGTTCAAAATAGGTAACAACAAATTGATCTCCCTTCACAGTACCTTGCACCTTGGCTTTCCGAATCGCATTACAAAATCCCTTCTCATCGTGTGCATCTCCGTGATCATCAATAGACGTTCCTTGTACTTTGTAAGCTTTCCCTTCGAATTTCACGGCCAAGAAACAATCCTTTCCTGGCATCTCGAAATTACAGGATCCACAGGAGGTTTCTAACACTAAAATAGGTTTAGTGGGATCTAGTTTCCCCGCAGGTTTAGTTTGTGCGGCAACCACGAAGGAAGCCAAAACGAAGAATACTAGGAGTTTTTTCATCCTGTAAAGAAAAACCTTTTCTCTCACAATATCCATCATTCATCTCTACAATCGACCGTCAGGCAGAAAAAATGCCCTATTCATTTAAATGAATGTACCTTTGTGGTACAATTTTATTGAAATCAATCCACCTAATGAGAAAAATACTTGCTACGGCGATCATCGCGCTACTATCCCTTTCCCTATATGCACAAGTTCCGGGTGTCCCTCCGACGGGTACAAGAGGACCAGGAGCTAATTTAAATCAGGGCCACGTCTTTGGGAAAGTCGTAGACGAAACGGGAAAACCCGTGGAATTCGCGTCGGTTGTTTTACTAAAAACAACAGTAGATCCGGCGACGAAACAGGCCAAAGATATCCTAGTCAAAGCCCAAACAGCCGAGCTGAATGGTGACTTTAACTTCAAAGAAATTCCCGTAAACGCACGGCTAATAATCAAAATCTCTTTTGTAGGATACAAAAACTACGAAGCAGCTGTTGCTTTTGAAATGCCTAAAATGGAGCCCGGCGTTCAGCCCGATATGGCGAAAATGATGGCAGCATTTGAGAAGGATTTAGGTAATATCAAATTAGCGCAAGAATCGAGAATATTAGAGAATGTCGTGGTGACGGGAACTAAGTCTTTGGTCGAAATGGATATCGATAAAAAGTCCTTTAATGTGGCGCAAAACTTGGTAACAACTGGGGGAACGGCGATCGACGTGATGCGTAATATCCCTTCTGTGCAAGTGGATATAGACGGTAACGTAAAAGTGCGGAATGCGAATCCAACCTTATTTATTGACGGTCGCCCTACGAGTCTTTCGATGGATCAAATCCCCGCTGATATTATTGAGAAAGTAGAAGTCATTACGAATCCTTCTGCGAAATACGATGCGTCAGGAAGTATGGCGGGCATCATTAACATCGTACTGAAGAAGAATAAAAAGAATGGCTATAATGGGATGGTGAATGTAGGGGCGGATCGTTTTGGCGGTTCGAATATCATGGGAAATTTCACCTACCAACAGAATAAATGGAACTTGACGGCGACCCTGATGAATATGCGGGTACGCAATAATTCCATTGGAAATAGTGTGCGTTCAAGTGATTTAGGCGGTGTTTTATCGTCGGTAAGCCAAGAGTCGGATAATAAGACCAAAGGCTTAATGTTATTCCCTCGTGTTTCTGCCGATTATGCGGCGAGCAATCGGACGACTTTATCTTTAGGTGCTTTCTTTGGCGGTGGCGGAGAATTCCGTCCGAGTGAAGACACGCGTATTTCAAGTACGGTGAATGGGGTGACTACGTTAAGTCAACGCGTTTCAGAAAACTACCGCGAATTTAAACCGTCCGGATTTCAGGCAGGATTCAAACATACGTATCCTAAAGCAGGAAGAGAGTTAACCGGTGATTTGAATTACTTTGGCGGAACAAACAAAGGGGAAGGCACCTTCACCACCGATTATTTGAAGAACAACGCTGTTACAGGTACGCAAATCCAAAAGAATCTCGGTTCAGGAAAGAATGCCTTTATGACCGTGCAACTAGATTACGTGACACCAATAAAAAACGAAGGCACCATCGAAACGGGTTTACGAGCGCAGATCAATGATATTGCGAACGAAAATACCAATACTTTAAAGCCGGTGGGTTCAGATGTGTATAGAACAATTACGTCAGCTTCGACAAACTATGAAAGTTCTAATAACGTGTACGCTGCCTATTTCTCTATCTCCGGAAAGGCTAGCAAGACACTTTCTTATAAGATCGGATTACGTGGCGAGAGCTCTGAATACGAAGGAAAATTATTGAATACGAACCAAACGTTTAGCAATAAATACCCGCTCAGCTTATTCCCATCGATCTTCTTGAAGAAGGATTTATCGAAGACTGACCAATTGCAATTGAGCCTCACTCGTCGCGTGAATCGCCCTAATTTCTTCCAGCTTATTCCATTTGTGGACTACAGTGATAGCTTAAATATCCAACGCGGAAATGCGGATTTAGTGCCTGAATTCACAACTTCTGGCGAGCTTTCGTATAGCAAATCTCAAGGGTCTGCGACTTTCTTGGTATCTGGTTATTACAAATACACGGACAATTTGATCACACGTTATTTGAAACAGGAGACGAACCCGATCAGTGGTAAATTAGATTTGATTAACACGTTTGTGAACGCGAATTCGAGCATCAACTATGGTCTAGAGTTCACGTATACAAATAAATTGCAAACTTGGTGGGATTTAACGGCGAACGTGAATATGTATAATTCCAAAATCAATATCTCGAACATTGATGCGACACAAGTAAATGAGGCCTTGTGGACTGTTTTTGGGAAGTTGAATAACACCTTTATTTTGCCCAAAAAATGGAGCATCCAGCTTTCTGGCGATTACCAAGGAAAGACGAATGTGCCTGTTACACAAAACCAAGGGATGCAAGGCCCTCCAGGTATGCAAGCGCAAAGTTCGTCGCAGGGATATATTGAGCCCTATTTTGGCATTGATTTAGCGATTAAAAAGACGTTCTTGAAAAATGATATGGCGTCCTTGACTCTGGCCTTTAATGATGTGACGCGTTCTCGTGGAAACACCCGCGTATCTTTTGGGGAAGGATTCTCACAGACTTCTTATCGCCTAGCGAACCCACAAATGATACGCCTAACCTTCTCGCTTCGTTTCGGTAAATTCGATATGAGCCAAATGAAAAAGAACAATTCCGGCGGTGGAATGGACTCGATGCAGATGCAATAGGCACCCTAGCATGCAATATAAAACCAAAGGCCCGAAAATCTCGGGCCTTTTTTATTAACTAAACTGAAAAATCAGCGGAAACAAGAAGCTGACTATTGCCGCCCAAATGGCATAAACGGGCAAGTAATCGGTAATTCTGAGCTCGACTTCCTCCATCGTTTTTTGGCCCTGTAAAAACTCCCAAAGCTTCTTCGTAGCCAGCATCAAATGCACCATGACGATAGCATTGCTCCCAAGTACCGCTAAACGATTAGGGGTTATCCCAAACTCCAAAAGCCGATACCCAATCGCAGACAAGGCAATCCCATTATCAATAAGGGCTAACGCCGCTAAGGCGAATAAAAAATACTGATGCACACGTGACGCATCCGTTTTCGTAGCCTCGCCTAAAGAGAACAATATCAAGGCCATCACACCGATCAATATCCCATTAAAAACCACCAAGAATTCTCTGTCATTATAGGGGTCTTTTCCGGTATAAATGATGGCTACTAAAAAAAGCGCTAGCGTGATCGTGACTAAAGGAGTAAAAATGCGCGCAATTACTGGGGAAATTTTGCTTACGAGACTTGCGTTTGTGCGCACTAAAAAAGTAGCAAAAAGCGGGACTGAGGGCAAAATCGACAAGACTAAATAACGGAAATAGAAGTCCTCTATTGAGATCCCTATTAGTTTGAACAGATTCAGTGTCAAACCTGTAAACAATCCACCCGCTAATCCGATTACTGCCGTCATCACGACTAAATCCCCGTGGTATCGTAAAAATTCCATCCGCTTTGCCGGGTCATTTCCAGCGAAAATATACCCTACTACAAGCCAAATCAAAATCGGAATATGTAAGCAAGTCAACAGGAGTGTCGTGCTACCCTCTGGTAAAAAATTAATGAAACCAATCGAAGCTACTATTACCAACAAGGGGGCGCCTAACTCACGAAGCGGTAATCCTTGTTTATAAGCAAAAAAAACTCCTATTCCAGGCAACACAATAAAGGACATGTTTCTGGGGAAATAGAGATCATGTGATATCGAAAACAGATCTGGCATTTGCATTAAAAATGCAACGAAAGTCGCGATGGCGGCAAGCAAAACCCAATCCCCCTTCGACCCCCAAGAGGTAGACGAAACAGCTAAGCGTTCATGCCACACTTGAGCTGAAATTTCAGAAGAAATCTGTGGATATACAGCATGAAAAGCGCTGCTAAAAGCGGCAGGATTAGACCGGTATAACTGCTCTAAAGCGACCGGATCTGCGATCAGTTGAATAATTTGCTTGTCCATCATAGTGGAAATTTACGACAAGGCTTGAAAATGTAATCGCTCATTCACTTTAGCGGTGATTTCGGCTTTTAAGCGGTTCAAAATATTCCATTTCGCATAAGGCCGGTAATACGCTAAACTCACTTCCCGTGTTAAAGCACCATCCGTCAACTCGATTAAATGCGATTTTCTGACTTCACTCATTTGGCCTACATATAAGGCTGGTAAAACCGTAAAGCCGTTGAATTCATCCACTAAGTTTAATAAGGTATCAAATGTGTTTGATTCCACCGATAAATTAGACGGCAAGGACTTATTCTTCTTCAAATCACACAACTGAATGATTTGATCGCGCAAGCAATGCCCCTCTTGCAATAAAAACATCCGCTGTTTGGCTAAATCAGCTTTTGCAATGGAACGGCTTCCGGCTGGCAAATGGCCATAAACACACAAGTCTTCCACATACAAAAGCTCTGTTTCTACCTCTGCCGAGGCAATGGGCGTACTTAAAATACCTACATCTAACTTCCCATCACGTAAATCCTTGATCATTTGATTCGTTGTCACTTCGTATACTTCTAATTGCAGAAGCGGGTATTTCTCTACCAAATGCTTCAGAATTAGCGGCAACATCGAACTCGCTATGGTAGGAATGACGCCCATTTTGACGCGTCCTTCTACTTTTTGATTAATCGCCTTAGAGCATGATAAAAGTGCATTGGCGTGCGCCACCACCTGCTGGGCCTGAAATACTATTTCTCGACCATTTTCAGTGGTCGCAATGGGATTTGCCTTTCGGTCGAAAATCACGATATCCAGCTGCTCTTCCAGCTTTTTCACCATTGCACTCAAGGTTGCTTGCGTAACATGACAATAATCAGCTGCTTTAGAGAAGCTTTTAAATTGATCAACGGCTAGTATGTATTCTAATTGATGTATATTCACTGTTATAGATTTTATCTATGTCAAATATAGAAAATTTCAGTTTTCTCTATAAATTATTTGCCACTAATTTGGCACCACTAAAAATCAAGAATCATGAAAAAACTACTTATCCTTTGCGGCGTTCTTGCTTCCACAGCAACTTTCGCGCAAGACTACGCTAACCCACACGGTGGAGCAGCGGCTAATCCACATGGAGCGAACCCTCATGCGGCAGGTGGTGTAAACCCACACGCAGGAATCAACCCACACACGGGAATGAAACCTTCTGCAACGACAAACAAAGACTGGTGGCCTAACCAATTGAACGTGGGTATGCTTCGCCAAAACTCAGAGAAGTCAAACCCCATGGGCCCAGACTTCAATTATATCAAAGCCTTTAAGAGTCTTGACTACTTTGCCTTGAAAAAAGACATCGCAGCGGTCTTGACTAAATCACAAGATTGGTGGCCGGCCGATTTCGGTAACTATGGTCCACTATTCATTCGTATGGCTTGGCATAGTGCAGGTACCTACCGTACAGGCGATGGCCGTGGCGGTTCTCGCGCAGGTCAACAACGTTTCTCGCCATTGAACTCTTGGCCAGATAATACGAACCTAGATAAGGCGCGTCGTTTGTTATGGCCGATCAAGCAAAAATATGGCGACAAAATCTCTTGGGCAGACTTAATGGTCTTGACTGGAAACGTGTCGTTAGAGCAAATGGGCTTCAAAACATTTGGTTTTGCAGGTGGTCGTACGGATGTATGGGAGCCAGAAGCAAACGTATATTGGGGATCTGAGAAGAAATGGTTAGATGATAAAAACCGTTATTCAGAAGGTCGCAAATTAGAGAATCCATTAGCAGCGGTTCAAATGGGCTTAATTTATGTAAACCCAGAAGGTCCTAATGGTGTGCCGGATCCAGCAGCCTCTGCGAAAGATATCCGCGAGACGTTTGGTCGTATGGGGATGAATGATGAAGAGACAGTTGCGTTGATCGCGGGTGGTCACACGTTTGGTAAAACACACGGTGCAGGACCAGCCACTAATGTAGGTCCAGATCCCGAAGCAGCGGGCATCGAGGAGCAAGGTTTAGGCTGGAAGAGCACGTACAAATCAGGTAAAGGAAAAGATGCAATCACGTCTGGTTTAGAGGTGACTTGGACTTCAACTCCTACACAATGGGGTATCGGGTACTTGCACTTATTGTTCAACAATGAGTGGTCTTTAGAGAAAAGCCCAGCGGGTGCGAACCAATGGATTGCGAAAAATAGCGCAAACATTATTCCAGATGCATTTGATAAAAATACCTTCCACAAGCCTACGATGTTAACAACGGATATCGCTTTACGCGTGGATCCGGCTTACGAGAAAATCTCTCGTAATTTCTTAGAAAATCCAGAAGTTTATGCGAAGGCTTTTGCCAAAGCGTGGTTCAAATTAACGCACCGCGACATGGGTCCTAGCTCGACGTATTTAGGGCCAGAAGTGCCGAAGGAGCAATTGATTTGGCAAGATCCAATTCCGGCATTGAATCACGAGGTAATCAATGCAACTGACATTGCTGCATTAAAAGTAAAGTTATTGAACTCGGGATTATCGATCAGCGAATTAGTTTCGACGGCTTGGGCTTCGGCTTCTACGTACCGTCACTCAGATCGTCGTGGTGGTGCTAACGGAGCGCGTATCCGCTTGTTGCCACAACGTAACTGGGAAGTAAATAACCCAAAGCAACTAGAAAAAGTCTTAGCCGTTTTAGAGAAAATTCAACAAGAGTTTAATGCCAAATCAGGTAAGAAAAAAGTATCCATCGCAGACTTAATCGTTCTAGGTGGTTCGGCAGCAGTAGAGAAAGCAGCGGCAAATGCAGGGGTTAAAACTACGGTGCCATTTATCCCAGGTCGTATGGATGCGACGCAAGCGCAAACAGATGTAGCTTCAGTAGGCTTGTTAGAGCCAATGGCTGATGGTTTCCGCAACTATTTGAAAACACAATACACGTTATCGACAGAAGAATTGTTCGTTGATAAAGCGCAATTATTAACGTTAACAGCGCCAGAAATGACGGTATTAACAGGTGGTATGCGTGCCCTGAACACGAATTATAATGGTTCGAAGCATGGTATTTTCACTACGAAGAAAGATGCGCTAACGAATGATTTCTTCGTGAACTTGTTAGAGATGGGCACCACGTGGAAGCCAGCGAACGCAACGAAGGAAGAGTTCGTAGGAACAGACGAGAAAACTGGGGCAGTGAAAGCGACAGCGACACGTGCTGACTTGATTTTTGGGTCTAATTCTGAGCTTCGCGCATTAGCTGAAGTATATGCGACGAAAGATTCTCAAAACAAATTCGTCCATGATTTTGTTAGGGCTTGGGTTAAAGTGATGAATCTTGATCGCTTTGACGTCACATTCAAATAATAATTAGTTGAGTTTAATTAATGAAAAAAGCCGGCCCTTATTAGAGCCGGCTTTTTTGTTTATTTCAGTTTCATATTCACTGGATCCCACTGGATGATTTTCTTTTGGAAATAACTTTCGTTACAAGCTAAGGCTGGTGCAGCCGCTCTAAATCCAAAGGCCGCATCTTCTACGACAGACGTCCCATTGCGAATCGCATCAAAGAAATGTGTGAAGTGATCCACGTGCTCATCATATCCTGCAGGCGCTCTGAAAATTACATCCTCTTTCGTAGGGCGTTTGCGTTGCGCCTCAGTCCATTTCGCGTTGTAATCGCGGGTCATTTCTTCCTGCATACTCTTAGGAAGTGTAAACACAGAATCATATCCGCCAAAGCCCGGAGCTTCTGGCATAATGCTATGCTTCACAGAAATCGTGTTTCCTTTCACATCCATCACTCCCTCTGAACCAATCAAACGAATCACCTCTTGGCCACCCGTTCCGCTGACAAAGTTCACTTGCAAAGTTAATTGGAAAGCTGGGTGCTCCGCCGTGTTACCATATTGCATCACTCCTGACATCACATCTGGCAAGTTTCGGCCGTCGTTCCAATGGCTAAATTGCCCGGTAGAGAAGATCGTTTCTGGACCATTTGAGTTTGTCATAAAGTGCGTTCCGGACAATAAGTGGATGAACAAATCACCCGCTACGCCGGTTCCTACTTCTTTAAAGGCACGCCACCAGAAGAATTTCTTAGCGTCGAATTCCATTTTCGCGGTTGCCTCGATGAAACGATTCCAATCGCAAGTGGAAGCGTCTGCATCCTTCGGTATGGTATACTGCCAGGCGCCGATAGAGCTTTGGCGATCATAGACCGCGTTCACCATATTTAATTTTCCGATCTCGCCGGCCGCTAACATCTCTTTCGCTTTCGCTAAGCCGATGCTGCTCACGCGCTGAGATCCTACTTGTAAGACTTTGCCGTATTTCTTTTGGGCAGCAATCACTTTAGGGCCTTCGTCGATTTTGTAAACCATCGGTTTTTCGATGTAGACGTGTTTGCCTTTTGCCAAAGCATCTATCGTAATGCGCGCGTGCCACACATCGTGTGTCGCGATGATCACCGCATCGATGTCCGAGCGGTCTAATAATTCTTTGTAATTACGCGTCGTATATAAATCCTTACCATATAATTCCTTCGCGTTTTCAATACGACCCGTGTATAAATCACATATTCCAGCTAATTCTACTCCCGGCACTTTCAGCGCCGAGGCTAAATCGAAATGCCCTTGTACCCCAAAACCAATCACCCCTAAGCGAATTTTTTCGCCCACCGAGATGCGTTTTTCATAGGTCAAAATACGTTCCTCTGCTTTTTGTTGTGCGCCTAAAGAGGCAAAGGGCGAAGACGCCGCTACGAGGCTCGTAGCCCCTATTTGTTGTAAAAACTTCCGTCTCGAAGCTTGACTATCTTTGTTCATATTGAATAGGTTTTTGCTAAATATACGAATTTATAAATCTTCTAGTGCATAGCGCACATAGGCAAATTTCTTTCCGTCTGGACTCCAAGAAGGCACATTGATCGTTCCTTGGCCTCCATAAAAAGCCTCCGTTAAATCTTTCACCGCTTTCGTTTTCAAATTCAACAGACGCAATTTGACTTGATGGCCAAAGGGATGCAACTCCTTTTGATCCTCTAGGTACGTAATGATTGTCGCCACTTGGTTGTTCGGTGCAATGTGCGCAAACCAGTTCGAATGCGCATCAAACGTCATCTGTTCTGGATCTGATCCATCTGCCTTCATTCGCCAAATTTGCATCATCCCAGAGCGATAGGAGTTAATGTAAATATGTTTCCCATCTGGCGAGTACTCAGGACCGTCATCTAAACTTTGATTGGTTGTCAGACGAATCTCCTCACCACCATCCGTGGACATCGCATAGATATCAAAGTTGCCGTTTCTGGAGGCACAGTACACCATTGTTTTCATATCCGGCGAAACACCGTGCCAATAAGAAGGGGTTAATGGGGTAAGCTGAACCGGCTCTCCGCCTTCTGCACCTACTTTGTAAATGAAAGAGGATCCGCCTTTTATTTCCGGTTTCCCACTTGAGATAAATAGGGTTTTGCCATCAAATGAATAGCCATGATCATTGTTTGCCTTCATCACAGATCCCGTGTTTAACTCCCCTAATTTTTCGCCTTTCGGGCTGATTTTCTCCAGCTTACCGTAGGCATTAATCAGTAGAAATTTACCGTCACGCGACCAGTTAGGCGCTTCAAAATGTCGTTTTTCTGTGAGGATTAAATCCGATTTACCAGAGGCTAAATCGTACACGTAAAGAGAGGAAATAACTTTCTTTCCGGCAGGGATCTGCGCAGAAAGAGACAAGCTGAACCCCAGCAAAAGGATCGCTATTTTTTTCATGTTTCATAGGTTTAGAAACATAAGTTAGAAAAATAATTAGCTATTCATATCCTGACCGAAATGAATAATATTCCCACTATTATCTAGGATACTGAATTGGCGCATGCCCCAAGCCATATTTTGGAGCTTCCCATTCGGGTGAACTATTCCCAAAGCTTCGCATTCTTTGTACAGAATATCGATCTCATCCACATTCACATAACAGCCCGTATTCTTCGGGATACTTTCGTCATCGCAACACCACAAATGGATATTGATTTCATCACGGGAAAACATCAAATATCCATCCCATTTGGCATTACTTTCAAAGCCCAATTTTTCATAGAACGCGACCGTTGCGTCGCGATCTAAATAGGCTAGAATGGGGGTGGCTTTTAATAGGGGCATTGGGTATATTTTTGACTAATTTACGGTAGATTTGTTCCTTATCAAAAATCAACATGGAAATCATCCTCTTAGGTTTTGGCTGGATAGTGTATTTTTTTATCCATAGTTTCCTGGCCACTAATGTGGTAAAATTATATGTTGAAAAACAGATTCCTGGCCTATTCGCCTATTACAGAATTAGCTATAATTTGATTGCCATCGCGGGTTTAATCCCCCTTATATACGGGAGCATCTTCCTCCCAGATCCTCTATTATTCGCGTCTACTTGGCTAGTCCTGCTGGGAATTTGTCTTTTACTTATAGGGCTGGTGTTTTTGTATCTGGCGTTTAAAACTTTTGATGGCGCTGAATTCTTAGGGCTTAAAAAAGAGATGAAGCCGGAATTAGTGTTTTCTGGCATGTATCAATACGTGAGACATCCCTTGTATTTTGCGACTATAATCTTAATCCTAGGCCTATTTCTTCTCGTTCCCACCCAAAAAATGTTACTCGTCCTACTGATTTCATATGGCTATATCCTGATAGGATACCGCTTAGAGGAGAGAAAAGTGGTAGAAGTATTTGGCGATAAATACCTGGACTACCAAAAAAGGGTAAAAGCGATTATACCCCGTGTCTATTAAAGCAGCAACAACACAATCGTTAAAATCACCCCAGCCAGCGTAAATAACATCGCCTTTTTAAAGATGCTCGTTTTAGGCAAGAACATCCAGAAGGATGAAATCACGAAGAAAAGCAGGGATAGTCCGAAGAAGATGTTCAAGTAGAACAAAGGATCATTCGTGGTGGCTTTATGCAATTTCGTCATCTTATTCACAATGGCAGGTTGCTCAGTAACCGTATAATCAGCCACGCCCGATTTCAGGTTATACGTTCCTTGTTTAAAAGAAACCACTTCGCCTATCGTCGTGTCCGGCTTAAAGCCGCGAAGGTGTAAATCTTTACCTAATTCTTCACTCGAAAGACCGGGTTTCAAGGTTTGAACCTTGTGCACCTCACTCTTTAAAAAGTTCGTTTCTCTAAAGATTAAGATGATTCCGCTGATAGAATAAACCGCCATAATGCCGGCTAAGAAGAAGCCTAAATAACGGTGGTAGATGCGCATTTTAGTAGATAATTGACTCATAGTTTTTTAGACAAATTCCATTTCGAATGGCAATTTACGCAAAAACTTTATTCTCCTTTCTTCAACTTATCGTATTCCCGTTGCTCTAAAGATCCAACTTGAATTACATACGCATTCACGTATTGAATCCCTAGTCCTAATCCCCAGCCCAGCATAGGCCAGATAGGCCATGGGAATCGTTCATAACGGGATAATTCCGGCATAGTTAAATACCAAATAACCCAGAGAAAAGGAATAACAAGTGCATAGGCACTCAAGCTTCTTTTAAATTTCGCACGCCTTTTAGCTAATGCCCACAATTGTTGGTCTGTACTTTCCATAATATTTCGTGTTTCGGTTTCCAAATCCGGAGCGTACAACAAGGTCAAATTAGTCCCCAAAACTTCGCCGATCGCATTCATCGAATACAAACTAGGTTTGCCTTCGTTGCGTTCCATGCGTTGAACGGTGCGCAAAGCGACGCCACTCTTTTCCGATAATTCGATTTGAGTGAGTCCTTTTGTGGTACGGATTTCCTTTAATTGTTCTCCAAAATTCATAGGCCAAAATTGAGGTAATTCTCGTTAGTAACAAACGCCATAGACATGACTTCTTTGCGTCATCTCTTAAAATGCTCGATGGCTTTATGAGATCCATCGCAACTTGGTTTTCGCTTTGTTAGGCCGCAAATGCAATCCGTCAAACCGATCCCTTTCAAGATATATTTCTCGTTTTTCTCGATACGCGAGGTGCGCGTTTCGGATTGTTTCCCATCCGTGAAAAAACGAAGATAAGCCCGCTGGCGACCTGGGGTGAGTTTCTCGAAGGCCGTTTTTAACGCGGGTTTTTTGTCGAAGATCGTCGTTAATTCTTCCGGATGCGGGATTTCCGTGGACTTTTCCATTTTCAGACCCATTTTCTCTACCTCAATGGCTTCTAGGATGTAGGCTTTGATGAGCTCTTCTTTGGCCAAAATCTGGTCCACCGAACTGAACTTCATCCAGCGACCTAATTGCGTATGTTCGCCGGGTTTAATTAACATGTTTTCCTCATCCTGCAATAACGCACCGTTGAAAAAATTCAAAGCGCAATGGTCTTTCAGACTAGAGATCGCAATGATATTTTTCGTGCCCACCATGTAAACGGGTGTCCGCCACTTATAGGTTTCCACCATCAAACAGTCGAGCAAAATACGGCGCAAAAAGGCCATCTCCGCGGACCATTTGTCGGCACTTTGTATAAATTCGTCTACATTCGGATCTTTCATGTGATTAGAAATGGCTACAGTTTTGCTTTCCTATACAAAGAAAGAAAAAACCTATGAAATCACGTGTGCTTATTGCCTTGCTTTTTGCTTCTAGTTCACTAGTAGCCCAAACGCAACCTGTCATTGTCGCTATGAAAACGCCCACTTTACGGGTAGGAAAATTGTCCTTTAAAGACTTAAACAAGAACAATAAACTAGACAAATACGAAGACTGGCGCTTGCCGGTAGACGTGCGTATAAAGGACTTAGTTTCTCAAATGACCATCGAGGAAAAGCTCGGTTTCATGCTCATCAGCACGACCCGAATGGGAGGAGATCAAGTATTCGCAAATGGAGTACAAGGTGGTGGTGCTAAAACGACCATTACCGAAGGATTTAATGAAGAAGATTTAGTTCAAAATACGAATATGTTTACCCGCAAGCCTTTAGAGGCGCCTAACATGTCTGCGGCGGGTACCACAAAAGGAGTAACGCAATATCACCTGCGCCATTTCATTTTGCGCGCGAATGCATCGCCTGATATTATGGCCAAATGGTCGAATAACTTACAGGAACTTTGTGAGTCCACGCGCCTTGGCATTCCTGCGATTGTCGCTTCGAATCCGCGTAACCATGTAACTACAGATGCATCTGTTGGATTAAGTGTGGGCGTTACCGCTTTCTCTAAGTGGCCAGGAGAATTAGGTTTAGCGGCGATGCGCGACTTTACATTAACCCGCAAGTTTGCGGAAACGGCTTCGGCAGAATGGCGCGCAGTGGGCCTTCGCAAAGGCTATATGTATATGGCGGATTTAGCGACAGAACCGCGCTGGGGGCGTGTAGAGGGTACTTTTGGGGAAGATGCGGATTTGACATCGAAGATGATTACAGAGATTGTTTTAGGCTTCCAAGGAAATAAACTATCAAACACCTCTGTGGCGATGACCACAAAACACTTCCCGGGTGGTGGTCCCCAAATAGATGGTCAAGATTCACACTTTGACTGGGGTAAGTTTGCGCATTATCCAGGGGGCATGTTTAGCTACCACGTGAAGCCTTTTAAGGCAGCGATTGCAGCCGGGACTTCCGCTATTATGCCATACTATTCTGCACCGAAAGGCAAGGAATTCGAAGAAGTGGGATTCTCATTTAATAAAGCGATTATCCGCGATTCATTACAAGGTAAATTAGGATTCCAAGGTATCATCAATTCAGATACGGGCCCTATCGAAATGATGCCGTGGGGTGTGGAAAAATTGAGCATTCAAGAGCGCTACCAAAAAGCGTTGACCGCCGGAGTGGATATCTTCTCTGGTGCGGCAGATCCTACGACCTTAATCGAAGTAGTGAAAAAAGGCTTAGTTTCTGAGGAACGTATTAACCAGTCTGTGGCGAAATTATTGAAAGAAAAATTCGACTTAGGCTTATTTGAAAATCCCTATGTGAATGTAGATGAGGCGGTGAAAATTGTGGGGAATAAAGAGGCGGTGGCTGCTGCGGATTTGGCACTACGTAAATCCATTGTCTTGTTACGTAACGACGACAAACGTTTACCTCTTGCGAAGAAGACCAAAGTGTACTTTGAAACGTATTTCCAATCAGGCCGCAACGCAGGTGAAGCGATCAAGGTGTCGAAACCTACTTATCCTGGTTTAGAATTCGTATCCACAAAGGAAGAGGCAGATGTCGTTTTATTGTGGTTAGTTCCTACTTCTGGAGGATTATTCAGCTCGCAGGGTTCGAAAATCGACTTAAATTTGTCGAAGAATCGCATCGATGTGAATCACGTGAATGAGGTTTTAAACGCGAAACCGACGATTGTGGCCATCAATTACACAAACCCTTGGGTGATTGAAGAGATAGATAAGGGAAAAGCATCATCCATTATTGCGACTTTTGGAACAACTCAAGAAGCGCTACTTGACATCGTGACAGGAGCTTATAAACCGACGGGAAAGATGCCATTTACGACTCCTGTGAATCAGGCGGCGGTAGAGGCGAATAAATCAGACGTTCCGGGATATATGGAGGGGCCGGGATATGGTTTGTTTGCGTTTGGGCATGGTTTGAGTTACTAGTAAAAGGGGGCAGAAATGCCCCTTTTTTTATATCTTTGGTTCAGAACATTGCTAGCTATGAACCCACATTTCCCCGCTTTTAAGCGGATCATTACGAATCCGGTATTATTCAAGTTTTTTGTTTTCCAAAAACTGTCTTCGGCCTTTTGGGCCGGACTTTCGATGGCACATTTCGATGATCAATCGTGCGGCGTTCGCGTAAAGCTTTCGTGGTTTAATCAGAATCCGTTTCGATCCATGTATTTCGCGGTGGAGGCGATGGCGGCGGAGATGAGTTGCGGGATGCTGGCTTTTGGGCAGGTATATAAGCGACAGCCAGCGGTGAGTATGTTAGTCGAAAAGCTGGAGGCGAAGTTCGTCAAGAAGGCGACTGGGGTGATTATTTTTACCTGCGCAGATGGGCTCGCTTTCCAACAAGCGGTCAATGATGCCCTCGAAAATAAAGAGGGCTCGAAGCTCCTCTCTACTTCCATTGGAAAAAATCAGGCGGGTGAAGTCGTGGCTGAATTCCAGTTCACCTGGACTTTTAAAGCAAAAAACTTATAGGTTATATTTCAAACTAACGGTACCGATCACTTTTCCGTCGGTTAGGGTAATATTGCCAAAGGCTTTGGCTTGAAAATGGGAATTAATATCATACGAGATCGTCTCAGCAAGTCCTGTCAAGTCGCCTACCGTCAGGTAATAGCCCTGGGTAAGAAAACCCCATTTATCGTGGCGGTAATTCGTATTCCCGGAAATCAACGTCACTTTAAAATCCGTATTTCGGGCATTTCCATTCAGAATAAATGATCCGATGCTCATCTTTTTACTCACCGGAAACGACAAGGTTAATTCGCGTCCAAAGAAGCTCGTCACCTTGTAATCCTCCGTCATTTGAAAGGCAGGCATATGGATTCCTGCAGTGGCCTTAAACTTTTTATCAATAAACCGATAACGCGTAAACAAAGCCACCGTTGTAGGCGTCATACTCTGCATGCGCATCATGTACATCAAAGCGCCTGTCAACTTACGCTTCGGATTCGTACTTGCATTGATAATCATATTAGGCTCCTTGGAAGTAAAAGCTGGGATAAAAGAGAAGCCTCCGGTGCTGACTTCAATACTTCCAGTTTGAGCTTTTAGGGTGCTAGTCGCGATGATGATAAAGCAAAGCGTTATAAATTGTTTCATTTTGATACATTAGGATATTTGACGGTGCAAAGGTACGCTTTTTCTTTCTGAAAACATCCTTTGCGTTTTTTCAGTTAGTAATCTATGGCCAAAACCCCTATCAACATCGTCTGGTTCAAACGTGATCTCCGCTTTACGGACCACGAGCCTTTGTACCGGGCTTTGGAGTCTGATATACCGGTGTTATTGCTTTATTTCTTCGAGCCATCTCTGATTGCTTTCCCAGACAGTGATATCCGTCATTGGCGATTTGTCCATGAATCTTTAGTAGAAATGCAGGGGCGTTTAGAGGACCGAAACGGCGTTCTTTACCTCTTTCATTCTGAAGTTTTGCCTGTGTTTCAGGCGCTTTCTGAACAATACGAAATTCGCCAAATTTTCTCTCATCAGGAGATTGGTAATGGACTTAGTTTTGAGCGGGACAAAGCGGTGACTGCTTTTTGCTCGAGTGCGGGCATTTTGTGGAACGAGACGCCCACCGGCGGTGTGATTCGCCGCTTAAAATCGCGGAAAACATGGCAACAACGCTGGGAGGAAACGATGCGGCACGAACCTTATTTTGTTCGAGAGGACAATTGGAATTTGTTGCGTTTATCGCCTGAATTTTATGATGAATTTAAAGGTCCAGAACTGCCCCTTGCGTTTAAAACTAGGAATCCCGTTTTCCAAGAAGGCGGCGAATATTGGGGCTGGAAATACCTGAAAAGTTTCATCGAATCGCGGCATAAAGACTATAGTTACTCCATCAGTAAACCGGAGGCGAGTAGACGCGGATGCAGCCGGATTTCGCCTTATTTAGCTTACGGAAATATCAGCATGCGGATGGCCTATACGTTCACGATGCAGCATTATAAAACGGCTGCAAATAAACGGGCGCTCTCTAATTTTACTTCCCGATTGCATTGGCAAGGGCATTTTATGCAGAAGTTTGAGGATGAATCTCGGATGGAATTTGAGCCAGTGAATAAGGCCTATCAAGCGCTGGAAAAAGACCGCGATGAGTTCTTGATTCAGGCATGGCAAGAAGGTAAAACAGGAGTTCCCCTCATCGATGCGTGCATGCGTTGTGTGGTCGCGACAGGTTATTTAAACTTCCGAATGCGGGCGATGGTCGTGTCGTTTTTTGTGTTTAACCTTTGGCAGGATTGGCGGGATTTAGCACATTTTCTGGCTAGACAATTTCTCGATTACGAGCCGGGAATTCACTACCCACAAATCCAAATGCAAGCGGGTGTGACCGGCATTAATACCATCCGAATTTATAACCCGATTAAGAATTCTTACGCCCATGATCCAGACGGAATCTTCATCAAAAAATGGGTGCCGGAATTAGCGTCGATTCCGTCTACCTTGATTCACGAACCTTGGAAATTAAGTGACATGGAACAGACTTTGTACGGGGTCAAAATAGGGGTGGATTATCCCGCTCCAGTCGTGGATTTAAGTGCGACAAGAAAGACGGCGTCGGACCAAGTTTGGGCGATGCGGAAAACGAAAAAGGCCCGGCAAGAGGGGGCGCGAATCCTCCAAAAACACGTCAATAAATGAGCGCATTCCTGATATTTCCTCACCAATTATTTGAAGAGACACTCGCTCAGGAAGCGGATGTTTTTTACCTCGTCGAATCTAATTTATTCTTCAAACAATACGCCTTCCACAAACAGAAAATACTCTTCCACCGGGCGAGTATGCGCGCCTTTGCGGATCGACTTCGTGCGGCTGGTAAAACGGTAGAATACATCGATGCGCAAGATCCGCGCGCTTCGGAAGTTGCGCTAGTTTCTTCCATCGAAAGCGCGATAAGCTTGTTCGATCCGAATGATTACTTGCTATTACGGCGGCTTCGCCAAGGAGGCGACATTCACTTATTAACAAGCCCCAATTTCCTCAACACTGACACCGCGCTGCTCGGTACACGCAAGCCTTATTTTCAAACGGCCTTTTACACCCAGCAGCGAAAAGACCGCGGGATTCTACTCGAGGAAGACGGGAAGCCGATGGGCGGTCAATGGACTTTTGATGCGGATAATCGTAAGAAAATTCCGAAGAATACGTTCATCCCAGCACCGTTTCCAGAGGCTGTTCCAAACGATTATATCCTCGAGGCGATCGACTATGTTACTGCCAATTTTCCGAACAATCCAGGTTCTTCCGAGCGACCATTTTCTGGGGCTTATTACCCGGTGACGCATGCGGAAGCACAGGCTGCTTTGGATCAATTCATCCGCGAACGGATGCCCCTTTTCGGGGATTACGAGGACGCCATTAAGGCACAGGAAAAGACTTTATTTCACAGTATTTTAAGTCCTTTGATCAATGTCGGATTACTGAATCCAGCTCAAGTTATTGAACGCGTTGCGGCCTCCGCAGCACCCTTGAATAGCGTGGAAGGCTTCATTCGCCAGGTCGTAGGTTGGCGCGAATTTGTGCAGTTGTTGTATCGCAAAATCGGAGTCCAACAGCGCACCACGAATTATTGGGGATTTACGAAGGAGATGCCAGCGGCTTTTTACAATGGTACGACAGGGGTGGAACCGATTGATCAGACGATTCGCAAGCTCTTAAAGACAGGTTACAATCACCACATCGAGCGCTTGATGGTGCTTGGGAATTTTATGCTATTGTGCGAAATCAAACCGGATGCGGTTTATCGCTGGTTCATGGAACTGTACATCGATGCCTACGATTGGGTGATGGTGCCCAATATTTATGGGATGTCGCAATTCAGCGATGGCGGGTTGATGACCACCAAACCCTATATCTGCGGCTCGAATTACATCCTGAAAATGAGTGATTATCCGAAGGGCGAATGGCAGGAGATTTGGGATGGTTTGTTTTGGCGATTCTTAGATAAACAACGTGAAACGTTCCGCAAAAATCCGCGCTGGGCGATGTTGATCAGCACCTGGGACAAGATGCCTGTGGAAAAAAGAGAGGCTCACCTTTCGCGCGCGGAAACTTTCTTAGCTCAGTTGTCTGCTTAATTTATTCCAAAAAGAAAAGAAGCTATTGAACTCCCCTTGCAGACCTGGAGCTAAACTCGGATGCACTTCCCGAACACCTTGAAAATGGGCATTGATAGGGTGATCACGGAAAATACCCTTTACTTTTAGGTCCGCATATTCTCCATAATAGACTTGAATTCCCGGTATGTTTTCAGCCAGCGATAGGATAAACTCGATCGTCTTAGGGGCCATCGGATGTTTGGCAAAATGGCTCGGTTCTAAGATCAAAATGCGGTTACCCGCTTCGCCCTCGTGGAACGTAGGATCCAATGTGTAATGGGTATAGATGAAGGTAGGAATATCAGGCAGAATCTCCAGCGGTTTCGTCGTGGGCGGAGTGAAAACAAGTTCCGCCTCAACCGATCGTTGTAAATGATCGGGAACCGATTGCAAGGGCAAATCCTCGTAATCAAAATCCAAGAAAGTCCCTCTTTGCTGACTACCGGTATAACGATTGATGTTCTCCTGATTTGCGTAATACAACTTATTACTAAACGTCCCGGCGCACCATTGCCAACTCAGCGCATTACTCGCTAAATCGCCGTCCAACAAATGGTAATACATCCATTGAGCAGGTTCCAGCCAGTGGTATTTGGCCACATTACAAATCGTCGCGGCGAGGTACATGCGGAGGTGATTATGGAGATATCCTGTGGCGGGGAAATCCTTTATTGCTGAATCTAGAGCTTGAATTCCGGTCGTAGATTCTAGCACCGCACGAGGAATTCCAAAGCGTTCTATTCCCTCCTGCGGATGGCGAATATCTTCGAAAATAGCATCGCCCTTTTGAAACCAAGTGCGCGTATAAAACTCGCGCCAGGCTAATTCTTGGATGAATTTTTCGCCTTGAGCCAAACCAATTCCGCGGTCGTTTAATCGTTTAACTACTTGGGGAACGGTGATAAATCCACGTGATAAATAGGGGGAAAGATAAGACACTCCTCCGGTAATGAAGTTGCGCGAACGAGCATATTTCTCCACGTCAAACCGATCGATTTGCGCTAGTATTTCTTCGCGTTTTGTCGAAAAATTCATTAGCGCTTACTGATTTTATTCAGGCTGATACTGCGTTGCAGCGTGCATTTGAAACGGGGATCTACCGCAACGCGTTTTTGCAGATGTTTAGTGCCGCGGCCAGTCATTCGCTTGCGCCACATTCGGAAACTCGACTCCTTGCTATTCAAACGCATGAATTCGATGACCTCTTTTTCCTTCAAGCCAAACTGAAATTCGATCGCCTCAAAAGGCGTTCGATCTTCCCAGGCCATTTGGATGATGCGGTCGATATCTTCAGGTGTGAATAGTGTTTTTGAAACGGACATAGCTATAAAACCACCTTCAAGGCGTTTTGTTTTCAAGATCGGAGCGCTCCACGAAAAGCCCCTCTGAGTTTTTCCACGTCAGCATCTGTAATATGTACGTGAGGAGCAATACGAAGGGAATTGCCTCTTTGGCTAATGTAAACCTGTTTCTCTTGTAAGGCTGCCACAAAATTAAGGCTTGTTTCTCCCAAATTTATCCCCAAAATATGCGAAACACGCTGGGATTCAGGCAGAGGTTGAAAGCCAAAATCACTGAAAAATTCGGCTAATTCTGCATTACGTATGGCGATGAATTTTTCGATATTTTCAATTCCCCAAGCCTGAATTTGCTGCAAGGCGGCAATCGCACCAGGCAAGATGGTAGGCATCCCTTTTTGGCCCATTTCAAATTTTCGGGCTCCCTTCTGGTATTGTGCATTATAAGAAACAAGTCCTGCAAAATCCGACGCGTTTTCCCTCGATAACCAAGTTTCCTCCAGCGGACGCGCACCGAACCATTTCGCATGCACATACAAAATACTAAATCCGTATGGGCACAATAACCATTTATATCCCGCTGAAATCAAGAAATCCACTTGTATATCTGATACCGAATGAGGCATGGCTCCCAAAGTTTGAGTGGCGTCGACTACATAAATAATGCCTAAATCAGCGCAATGTTGCCCTATTTTCACCAAATCAATTGCTGCTCCATTTGTCCAATGGCAACTGGGAATAGACAAAACCTTTGTTTGAGGACTTATGTGTGTCAAAATCGTGGTCGTCCAATCCGACTCTTGTGCTTTTTTCAAGGTTACTAGGTTTGCTCCCGTTTCGGCACAAACCCGCCGCCAAGTCAAGACATTACTCGGAAAATCTTCCGCTAAAACGAGCACCTCATCTCCTTTCAGCAAGGTCGGTTCAATCGCTCTGGCAGCCGTAGCTAGTCCATAACTAGCGGAAGGAACCACCGCGTAATTATCTGCATGACCACCAAATAAATCAGAACAAAGTGTGCGAATAGTTTCTGCCTCGTCAAAAAATTGGCCAACCGACCAATTCCATGGGCTTGATTTTAATTGAACTCCTGCTAAAAGTCGATCGCGTGATGCATTTAGTTGAGGCCCCATATAAGAGCCGTTGAAATAGGCAATCTCATCTGGAATGGAAAACAAATGTCGTTGTGTTGGAAGCATTCGAGGCGATTGGGTGAATGCCAAAGATAAAACTTATTTGCTACGTCTGCACTTTTCACCACAATAGATGATCTGATCCCAATTCTTCTCCCACTTCTTGCGCCAGACAAAAGGGCGGTTGCAAACGGGGCAGATTTTGGAAGGTAAATGTTGTTTTTTAACGCCTTGCATAAAAAAAGGGCTTGCCTATAAAAGACAAACCCTTTTCTAATCAGAATGTTTCAGACTAGAACAACTTCTCTGCTGGAGGAGTTGCACCCGCTAAGCGAATGTACACAGTCGCTTGCCCACGGTGGTGTGTTTGGTGTTCAAACGCTTTATCGATCGCTTGACCACGCGTAACATCGAAGCGGCCAAATAATTTAATAGACTCTCCTAACTTCGCATCCGGTGCATTTTTAATGGCATTGATGGCAAAATCATAGGCTGCTAAGACTTTCTCCGTTACGCTTGCTTTCGCTACGTCATTCGATTTCTCTAAATCTTTGGCAGTGGGCGCCACATCAGTAGCCATTCCTACGATACCATAAATCGCATCACTTAAGTGAAGCATTTGGCCTGCAAATGAACGCATTTCTTTCGTAGGTTTTAGAGCAAAACCTGTTTCCGGCATCGCATCTAAATACTCTTTCGTGTAAGCACGCGCGCGCTCCCAATCTTTAATCAAGTTTGCCTTAGGTGTTTGGGCCTGAAGGCTAGTGGCCATCGCTAGAATGGCAAAAAAGGTGAATAGTTTTTTCATTGTTGTGTTAGTTAAGTAGTTTCAAATGTACGTATAATTTAGATTTCTATCTCTCCCCGCAAATATAAAACCGCCTCTCCAGCAATTTCCACCCGATCTCCGAGAAGTTTGCAGTTTAAGTCTCCAGTTCGTTGCGATAATTGACGAGCCGATAATTTCGTTTTTCCTAAAACCAAAGACCAATAAGGCGTCAAAGTCGTATGTGCAGAACCGGTCACCGGATCTTCATTTACGCCGCAAGCGGGGCCAAAAAAGCGAGACACAAAATCAGTTGTTTCGCCCGGAGCTGTTACGATAATCCCGCGAACAGGATGTGCTTTTAAGGCTTCGAAATCAGGTTGCAAGGCCAAAATTTCTGCTTCAGAATCGTAGACAAATAAGTAGTCCGTTTTGCCTTTGAAAACGGCACGTGGCGCGCGCGATAATCCAATAGAAAACTCCGAATTTAAAGGTTTCTCGATCAAGGAATCAACCGGAAAATTTAATGCCAAAACGGAAACATTTCGACTCACTGATAAAGGGCCGCTTCGGTGTGAAACGAAGTTGATTTCGTCTCCCACAAAACCCAATTCATTGAACAAAACATACGCACTTGCTAAGGTCGCATGCCCACACAAATCCACTTCAACGGTGGGTGTAAACCAACGAATTTCGTATTCGTTCGCAGCGGGAACTACAAAGGCGGTTTCTGCTAAATTATTCTCGGCAGCGATATTTTGCATAACGGCATCCGGAAGCCACTTATCTAGAGGACAAACGGCGGCAGGATTGCCTTTAAAGCGTTCGTTCGTAAAGGCGTCGACTTGGTAAATAGGGATTTTCATTAGCCTAAAATTACGGCATTTTCTTTAAATCCTTTGAACGTCAAATAAATCCCTAACGAAAACTCCCAAAGGGCAATAGGAACCGCGGATAAACCCGCAATGGGTGCACGCTGATCAAAAACTCCATACAAAACCGCGACATCTCCAGCCACTAAAGTAAAGGCTCCGATGATTCCAATGATGGGTAAAATGCGAGGGACTAAACGCGTTTGGTACAAGAGTGTTCCGAGCAGAAGACCATTGACGGCGGGGATGAAACTTTGGCTTATCAAAAACACACGATCATACAACATCACTAACCCTCGGGATACCACCTGTGCTTCTGCACCCAGAGAGCGCAAATTTAAAACAGTTAACAAACTCGCCACACCCACAAAGATCAAAGTAGCTTCTAAAATCCGAGCAGCTACAAAACCCAATGCGAGCGATTCATTTTGCTTCTTCAAAACCGGATAAAAAGCCAGCGCGGTCCCAATACAGGCCAAAGCCATCACCAATTCTAATATCCCACCAAGTACCACATCGCTCGATGATGCTGAACTTAAGAAAAAATTAGGCTGGTGAATTTCGTGGTAAAGCGACAAAGTCGGGATCGAAATAAAGGTCAACAGGTAGAGAATACCGGCGGTCAGAGAAGTTTTGCGAGATGCTGTCATGGGTGCAAGTACGACAATTTAAACATCTTTAGACCCGTCTATTATATAAACGGCGATTGAGCGCAGCAGATATATACCAAAATGTTGATTATTTGGGTTATACCTAATCGAAACAACCCAAATAATTAAATTTTTGGGTTATATTTCGAAATGGAAACGACAAAAATCCCTTTATTGCCTTTGCATCAGGATATTGAAACCAAGGCAGTTTTGCGTAAATCGGCATTAGCACATCAAGCTTTGGCAGAGTTTAAAGGGGTCATCAGTAGCCTTCCGAATGAACATATTCTTTTAGAAACGTTAGCACTTAGAGAGGCGAGGGAAAGTTCCGCGATCGAAAATATCATCAGCACATTTGATGAAATCTACCGAAGTAATTTTCAAAACCAGCAGTTTGCAAGCCCTGCAGCTAAAGAAGTTCATCAGTATGCGAAAGCATTAATTGAGGGGTTTGACCTTGTTAAAACAAATGGATTACTAACCAATAATACAATCCTGCTAATCCAAGAAGTCGTAGAACAAAACAAGGCGGGTTTTAGAAGGCTTCCTGGCACAAAATTATTTAATGATCAAACGGGAGAGATTATTTATACACCCCCACAAGACTACGATACCATCCTTGCATTGATGCAAAACCTGGAATCCTTTATCAATGATGATTCGATGATGGAACTTGACCCATTACTTAAAATGGCTATCATTCATTATCAATTCGAAAGTATTCACCCCTTTTATGATGGCAACGGCAGAACTGGACGAATTATTAATATCTTATATTTAGTCCAAAAGGGACTTTTAAGTTTGCCAATTCTTTATCTCAGCAGCTACATCATCGCCCGCAAAAACGACTATTATCGATTACTTCAAGAAATTCGTGTAAAAGAATCGTGGGAGGCATGGATGTTATTTATCCTAGATGGAGTAGAAAAAACGGCTAAAGAAGGAATCATATTAATTCAAGCGCTCCGATTATTGATGCAAGAACAAAAAAGCCAGATTAGAGCATTGGCACCAAAATTATATAGCCAAGACCTGATAAATAGTCTTTTCAAGTATCCATATACCAAAATTGAATACCTACAGAAAGATTTAAATGTTAGCAGAAATACCGCCATTCGCTATTTGGAAGATTTGGTTGACGCCAATATCTTGGTAAAACATAAAATAGGTAGGGAGAATTATTATGAACATGTGAAATTATTTAAACTATTAAGTGGTCAAAAAAATGCCTAATCTAAGCCTTCAAATCCGACCAGCCTCCCCTCCAGACCTCGATGCCTTACAAGCTATCGGTCGAAAGACCTTTGCAGAAACCTTTTCTGCAAATAATTCTGAGGAGAATTTGGCAGCGTATTTAGCTGAAGGTTTTTCGGAGGAGAAACTTGAAGCAGAATTACGAAACGAAAATTCTCAGTTTTACTTCGCACTTCAAAAAGAGGAAATAATCGGTTATTTGAAAGTAAACATGGGTGATGCGCAAAGTGAAAAACAAGATCCAAACGCACTAGAAATCGAGCGTATATATGTTCTTCAGCAATACCACGGAAAACAGGTGGGATTATTACTTTACGAGCAAGCTTTAGCGACCGCAAAAGCGCGCAAGGCACCCTATATGTGGCTTGGGGTTTGGGAGGAAAATCCGAGGGCCATTCGGTTTTACCAGAAGCAGGGATTCGTGGAATTTGGCGAACATATTTTTCAGCTAGGAGATGAGGCGCAAAGGGATGTATTGATGAAAAAAATGCTACCTGATCTTTTCGAAGAATAATCGAGAACCTTTGGCTTCCGACATAAACGCATCCTCCTGAAATACGAGATTCCCATTAACAAACGAGCGCTTCACTTTAGCTGAAAGCTGCTCCCCCACTACCGGCGCCCATCCACACTTATACAAAAGCGATGTTGAGGTAATATCCCATGGAGCATTGGGCCGTATTTCTACGACATCCGCGTAGTAGCCTTCGCGCAAGTACCCTCTCTCTTTTAAACGGTAGATATCCGCCACCCGATGACTGGTTTTTTCGACAATTTGTTCGACGGAAATTTCCCCGCGAGAAGCTAATTCAAACAAGAGCGGCAAGGTATGTTGCACGATGGGTGCTCCCGATTTTACTTGCTCATAAGTCCCTTGTTTTTCTTCCTTACTGTGAGGCGCGTGGTCGGAGGCGATGATATCAATGCGCCCTTCTTTGAGTGCCTTCATTAATGTTATACGATCAAATTCGGTCTTTATAGAGGGATTCCATTTAATATCGCCTCCTCTTTTTTCATAGTCTTTCTCCGTAAACCATAAGTGATGAATACAGGCTTCAGCTGTCACACGTTTAGCGCTATAGTCCGTGGAAGCGGGGAAAAGCGTTGCTTCCTCGCCAGTGGAAATATGGAAAAAATGGAGTCTATTTTGGTATTTTGATTGTATGTCCAAAACCCGTTTTGTGGCCGTCACGCAGGCCTCCGAACTTCGAATTTTGGCATGAAATGCAAAAGGAATTTGACCTTTCGTTTCCGTAAAATAGCGTTCGTAATTTTGATCGATAATGGATTCGTCCTCGCTATGTAAGGCAACCAAAGTTTCTGCCCGCGAGAATAATTTTTCCAGATATTCCGGGTTGTTCGCTAGAATTTGTTGCTCATTAAAGTACAGCCCATCATCCGTAATGCCACAAACACTCTCGTTATCTACCCGTAAAGCCTCCTCTAAATTCCCGGCGGTTACCCCCATAAAAAAGGAATAATTTGCGAGCGATTGCTGCGCCGCCGCTTGGTATTTTTGCTCTAGTAAATCACGGGTTAGCGTATTAGGAACGGTGTTAGGCATATCCATAAAGGAGGTTACGCCGCCTGCCACTGCTGCTCTAGATTCTGTCGTTAAATTACCTTTATACGTTAATCCCGGATCTCTAAAATGCACCTGATCATCGATCATTCCGGGAATCAAATAATTCCCATTGATGTCGAAAACGTCCGCATTAGGGTCAGAAATATGGGTGGCAATTTTTTCAATTCGCCCGTGATGAATCAACACATCCGAAAAAAAGGAGATGCCTTCATTGACGATTTTTGCGTTAACGAGTAATTGTTTTTTCATTTGGCTGCAGCTCTTTCAAAACGATCATTAATGGTTCGCCCTAAATCTACATGAGGCAAACGCTCTACAATAATTAATTCTACACCTGATTTTTCTAATTGGTGCAATGCGTCATACATGTTTGCGGCCGCTTCTTGAAAACTTCCACTAGGAGAGAGAATGTGATTGATGGCGACTTTGGGACTATCAATTTTCACTTCTTTAAACCATAAAATAGCTACTTTCTTCTGCTGAACGGCACTCAACATAAACAGCGGTTCATAGCTAATAATTAATTCACACAGGGGCGAATAATGCTTCTTGCTTCTGCCGGGTGCGAGGTGCACGGACTCAGAAGATGTTCTGTCCAAAATACGTCCGACTACCTCCTCAATTTGCTCTATTGAAATAGCGCCATGCCGCAGCAAAACGACCTCATCTCCATCAAAAGAGAGAATGGTCGACTCTACTCCTGCTTCGCAATTACCGCCTTCTAAGATGGGAATTTGAGGGAAATAATTCTCCACATGTGCGGCGCAGGTAGGGCTAATTCGGTTATAGGGATTTGCGCTGGGAGCCGCTAAAGGAAAATCTAGGGTTTCCAATAAGGCTAAAGTTGTGTGGTGGTTAGGCATTCTTATGGCAACTGTCGATTGCTGAGCAGTTATAGCATCAGAAATCAGCTCACTTTTAGGCAGGATTAAGGTGAGGGAACCAGGCCAAAAACGCTCCGCTAAAAGGGAGGCTTTTGGAGGAAAATGCGACACCAAAGTGTGCGCTTGTTCCATCGATTTTACGTGTACAATCAAAGGGTTGGTGTTAGGTCTTCCTTTGGTACTAAAAATCTTCGCAATCGCTTGCTCATCGTAAATGTTAGCCGCTAAACCATAGACGGTTTCCGTAGGAATTCCCACCACTTCACCTTTTTCTAAGTGGTCTTTAACAAGCGAAATATCAGACGTAATCATAGTATACTTAGGGGTTACAAAAATCACAAAACATAGGGTCCTCCATCGTTTTCGAATCAGGGAAATCAACACAAGTCGTGTAGTGGCATCCTTCACAACTATAAATGAGGGATTTAACCGATTTCGTGGGTAAGGAGCAACAAGAACAAACCAGGCCACGAATGACATCGGTGGGACTAAATCCAGGTCTTTGGCAGGTAGGACAACAGCTCTTCATCTTCTCCACTAATTTTCCCACCAGCTCCTCAATGACAGACATCCGAGTCGGATTATTCATCGCACGCATATCGGTCTCCAGGGTATAGGTTCCAAAGCGATTAACAGCCTCCTGTATCGATTGGTTTAATAAATCTTCAGATTTAATTCCTTTTTCTACGTAAGTCTCTGAACTTTTCACATGCACACCATGACTAGGAAATTTAACCTGTTGTAAAAAATCGGATAAATCCAGCTCTCCACCCAGCTCAAATGAGGCATAATTCGTTTGCAGGCTGGTGTTCTTTATCGCAATCTCCAGCTCCCTTTTACGGTCCACTAGAAGAAGAATTTCTTCATCCGCAGGCAGAAAATACAGCGTAGGATGTGGGCCAAAAGATCCTTCAGAACCAATAGCAAAATCGGCATCACATTCCGCTAAGGCTAAAATGCATTTTTGCCTAGCCGCCTCGACCGGTGTTAATACCCGCTCCACTTCTCCTGTAAATGTGCCCAAAAGATCCGTATCTAGCTTTTCAGAAACGATATATTCCATGCCAAACGCCTCTTGTAATGCCGGACCAATCACCTGTTCCTTTTGGTGTTTTGTCGCAATGACGACTTTTCGTCCATTGAAAATAGATTCATTAGCCATGGATAATTTGCATATACAGAGGCAATCCAATCGTAATGTTTAAGGGGAATGTAACGCCTAATGCCATCGGAATATAGATTCCCGGATCCGCTTTCGGGGCCACTAAACGCATCGCTGCAGGTACTGCAATGTAGGAGGCACTGGCGGCCAAAACAGCGAATATCAGTCTATTCCCCACAGTAGAGGTGATAAATTGTGATAAAATGGCGACGGAGACCCCATTAAAAAGTGGCACTAGCAAGGCAAAAAGCAATAAAAAAGAACCCTGTTTTTTAAAGGCCTTGAACCTGCTAGCCGCCACCATTCCCATGTCTAATAAAAAGATCGCTAAAAAACCCTTAAATATGTCAGAGGTAAAATGCTTGATCCCTACGGATTGGGTCGAATCAGATACAAATCCGATTATCAAACTCCCAAAAATCATCAACACACTTCCATTCGTTAATGAATGTTTCATTGCCTCCTTCCACTGCACCGGTGCTACTTCTGTTTTTTTGTCCGGAAATAAATTCATAAGAATTACCCCCATGACAATGGCAGGAAACTCCATTGAAGCCATGACAGCCACCATTTCACCTCCCATTTTTACCTGATTCATCTCTAAAAATGCGACCGCCGTCACAAAGGTCACCGCACTAACAGATCCATAAGAGGCCGCGATTGCTCCTGCGTCAGAAGAATCCAATTTAATCCTAAGAATAAAATAAGCGTAAACCGGGATCAAAAGTGCTAAAAGCATCCCAAACAGAAGACTAACAATTACCTCCTGAGTTATACCAGTCACTGCTAATTCGCTTCCGCCATTAAATCCAATTGAAAACAATAAATACAAAGAAATGAAACTCTTGGAGGCAGCCGGAATTTCTAAATCGCTTTTTACATATTTTGCTATCACTCCCAGAATAAAGAATAATAGAGTCGGATTAGTTAAGTTAAATGTCAATAATTCAAAATTGATCATCTTGCGAATGTTTAGTGAATAAGTGTAAAAAGGATAATTCTAGAAGAATAATAAGGGCAGCGTAGAACTTCTTTAATAGGGGATCTGTCAATACTATTAGTTCCAAAAATCCCCAGCAGATAAGCAAGAACAGTACAGCCAATAAGAGCGAATTAACGAATGCTTTCATCCCATTATTTTTGCAAAATAAATAAAGGAACATTGATAATTTTTATTTAAGTTTATAATGAAATACATAACGATACATTATGAATTATACGCTAAACCAATTGCAGATTTTCTTGAAGGTGGTACAAACGAATAGTATCACCAAAGCGGCTGAAGAGCTGAACCTCACACAGCCTGCGGTTTCAATTCAAATCAAAAACCTGCAGGCGCAATTCGACATTCCACTGATCGAAATCATAGGGAAGAAAATTTACATTACTGATTTTGGAAAAGAGATCGCAGAATCTGCTAAAAGTATCCTAGATCAAGTCTATGCCATCAATTACAAGACGATGGCTTTCAAAGACCAATTAGTGGGTCGCCTTAAAATATCCATTGTCTCTACAGGGAAATATGTTTTGCCTTATTTTTTGACCGAATTCTTGCGTTCAAATCCAGGCGTAGAAATTAATATTGACGTAACAAATAGGGAAAAAGTGCTGGAAAGTCAGCTAGAAAACGAAGTCGATTTTAGTCTCGTTTCAGATGCCTTAGATAACCCCACATTTGATTCCATCGACCTGCTTTCAAACGATTTATACCTCATAGGAAATAGCGAAACAGCCAAGATAAAACCAACTTTTAATTACCTTGATTTCAAAAACGAACTGCCTCTCATTTTCCGTGAATACGGGTCAGGTACCCGGAAAGTAATGGAGAGTTATTTCAAAAAGCAAGGAGTTGATGGCTTGAAAAAAATTGAATTAACGTCGAATGAAGCGGTAAAGCAAGCCGTTATTGCCGGACTAGGCTATTCAATTATGCCCATCATTGGAATCAAAAATGAAATAAAAGCTGGTTCTTTAAAAATCATCGAACGGGATGGTTTACCCATCTCTACTAAATGGAAATTGGTTTGGCACAAGGATAAAAATTTGTCCCCCGTTTCGAAGGCATTCTTAGCTTATTTAGCCGAAAATAAAGAGCAGATCAAGCAGAAATACTTCCAATAAAAAAGCCAAGCAAAATTTGCCTGGCTTTTATTGATTATTTTTTCATTGTTTAAACTAACACAATTGATTGATTTATTTAATTGAGTCAGAGTCGTTTGCATGCAAAACTAAGCAGGCTTAATGAATAATAAAATTTAAACTATTTTATAAAAATCATAAAATAAATTAATGCTAGGCCTTTAGCTGAGGTTGAAAAGGTTGTTGGTAAAAACGTTTCCCAGTCGCCTTGTACAGCGCATTCGCAACCGCCCCAAAAATAGGAGGGAATGGGGGCTCGCCTAATCCCGTAGGATCAATCTCATTTTTCACAAAGTGCACATCGATTTTCTTCGGTGCCTCATTGTGGCGAATCATGCGGTAGGTATCGAAATTCTTTTGATCTGTACGACCATCCGTTAATGTCAACTGACCAAACAAGGCATTACCTATTCCGTCGATTGCCGCACCTTCCGCCATATTTTTAGCTCCCTCTGGATTCACAACAACACCACAATCCAAGGCTGTCGTCACCTGATCGACTGTTACTTGATCTCCTTTTACGCGTAAATCAATGACCTGAGCTGCATACGAATTGTGGCAGAAATACGCCGAAACCCCGCGCTTTTTACCCGCATTTTCGGGTTTTCCCCAGCCCGATTTCTCGCGCACTAATTCCAACACGCCCATGTAACGGCCCGCATCGTAATCATTTGTTTTTCCTACCGGATTGTCTTTAGCCCGTTGTAATAATTCCAAACGGAAGGCAATCGGGTCCTTACCCATATATTCAGAAATCTCATCCAAGAACGATTGTTCCGCCGCTGCATTAAAATTAGAACGCGGTGCACGGAAAGCGGCAATGGTGATGTTAGATGGAATCGACCAGCTTTCTGCTAAGTAATTATCAATCGCTCCGGCCGGAAAACGATTCGCATGCAGAGGGGATTCAGGAACGCCTCCACCTTTGGCATGAAAAGCAATCAGCTTCTTATTCTCATCAAATGCAGCACGGTACGTTAATTGATACATCGGGCGATACGTACCCCCGCTCACATCGTCCTCACGCGTGTAAATCAGTTTAATTGGAGCGTTCGATTGCTTAGAAATCAAAGCAGCCTCAATCATATAATGACCGTAAGCACGACGACCGAAACCGCCACCCATACGAGCTAATTCAATCGAAATATTTTCCTTCGGAATGCCTAAACGTGCCACCATCGATGGAACCATAAAATCTGGAATCTGAATAGGTGCCACGAATCGCACTTTGTCCCCTACAAAATGGGCAAAGGTATTCGTCGGTTCCATAATATTATGAGCCAAAAACGGTGCCGTATAGGTTCTTTCAATGACGTGTTTCGCCTCTGTAAAAGCCTTTTCTGGATCCCCGTCTCTTCGCTCAATTTTACCTGGTTTTTTATCCATTTCGAGCATTTGGGCATAGTGCTTTTTCGTGCTTTCTAAACCTGCTGGAATTGTTCTTTCTTGGCCATTTTGACCCATCTCCTTTTTCTCTGGCGCTACTTCCCAAACCGCTTTCAGCTTCTTGCGCGCATTCATCACGTCCCAGGTAGACTTGCCCACAATAGCAATTACTTCGTTAAAAGCACGTGTATCAAACCCGGCAAATTTGTGGTCGTCATTATAGACTTTGATTGGGAAAATATCCACGATACCTGGCATCTTTTTCGCCACAGTCGCATCAAAGGATTTTAATTGCATCCCAAAAGCCGGTGGACGTTCCGTCATCGCATACAACATGCCTGCTTCGCGGTAGTCCATCCCAAATAAGGGTTTTCCTTGTACGATTTTAGGGGCTACCACGTTCTTCTGTGGAGTACCAATTAAGCGGAATGATTGATTTCCTTTCAAGACAATGTCTTTCGGCACCGGTAATTTCGCAGCTGCCGCGGCAAAAGTGCCGTAGGTTTCTGACTTGCCACTAAACGCATGTGTGACCATTCCGTTAGCGGTGGTCAATTCTGTTACAGGCAAATTCCACGCCTGGCTTGCCGCCGTCAAAATCATTTGACGCGCTGCCGAACCCACTGTCCGTAATTGCTTCCAAGCCATGCGAATGCCTTGGCTACCGCCGGTAAATTGGCGTGGAAAAGCTTTGGGATCGTAATTTCCTTGTTCCACTTCCACTTGTTTCCAGTCTACATCTAATTCCTCTGCGATTAACATCGGCAAGGAGGTCATCACGTTTTGGCCAAATTCTGGGTTAGGAGAGAATATTTTAATCGAATTATCCGAAGCAATTTTGATGAAACTAGTCACCTCTTGCCATACGGGTTCGATGTTCAATTCGCCTAGCGATTCCACGGGTTTTGCACTCGCAAACCAAGAAATACCTAGCATCATGCCTCCTCCGGATAGTGATGATACTTTCAAAAACGAACGTCTGCTGAGATTTGAGTCTGTCTTTTTCATCTTATTTCGTAGCGGCTAATTGAATGGCTTTTTTGATACGCGTATACGTTCCGCAACGGCATATGTTGCCTGTCATGAAATTCTCAATATCTTCTTCCGTAGGATTCGGGTTGTTTTTCAATAGAGCGGCGGCGCTCATGATTTGGCCAGATTGACAATAGCCGCATTGCGCGACGTCTTCTGCGATCCACGCTTTCTGTACCGGGTGATCGCCCTTCGCAGATAAGCCTTCGATGGTGGTGATTTCTGTTCCTGCCAAAGCCGAAATAGGCAGCTGGCACGACCGAACCGCCTGCCCATTTAAATGCACCGTGCAAGCCCCGCAAGAGCCCACGCCACAACCGTATTTAGTACCTTCCATGCCGAGAATATCTCGAAGCACCCATAATAGGGGCATGTTTTCGTCCGCCTCTACCTGGTGGACTTTCTGGTTAATGCGAACGGAATATTTCTTGATCATAGACTAGGTGATTTAAAAAGAATCAGGGTAAAGATATTCAATTAATCTTAGTGTTTAATCTCATGGGTGTCACGCACGCTGCTAAACGTCAATGCAAGCATTTTCCATTCCTTGCCTTGTTTCTGATATACCTCCGTTACGGTGAATTCCGTTACAGCTACCTGTTCCCGAACGACCGCGTCCAAAGTAATGCGATTCCATACGATAGCCGTATTTCCCAAAATCTCTGCCGCCGTATCTTTCACCGTCGCTTTCTTATACCAAATACGACCAGTTTTAATAATATCTAATTCTTCGTCCTTTTTCCAAGTTCCGCTCATGTGAACGAATTTGGCTTTGGTATCGAATAATTTGTCAAGTTTGTCCACGTCTTTGTCGGCCATCCATTGCCATTTGTCCATCGACAATTGAATTAAGGATTTTTCTTCAGCGCTTTGAGCAAATGACGAAGTAATTACGAAGAGCGCGAAGCTCAGGACTAAAAGTACTTTTTTCATGTGATTTATTGTTTAAGTTTTACGGGTCTTGCTAAATGTGAAAAAGTTAATTGGGCCATTTTCCAGGCATTGTTTTCCAAAACATACACTTCGGTAACCATGAAGGGATTCGTCACGACGTTTCCTCCTACTTGTGCAACTAAATCAATGTCGCTCAATAAGATGGCTGTGTTTCCATAGAATTTAACACTAGTTGAATATACTTCCGCTTGTTTGTACCAAATGAAGCCAGCTTTAATAATATCCACTTCGCGCGCTTTACCCCACGTTCCGCCCATGTGGACAAACTCGCATTTCTCATCAAAAAGTACGGCTAATTTATCCGCGTTTTTGTCGGCCATCCATTGCCACTTATCTTTCGATAATTGCTTGATGGTCTCCTCTGCATTTGTCTGCGCCCATGCGCTGGAGATTGTTAAGAGCGAAAGGCTCACGAATAAAAGAATTGATTTCATAGGTTTTTTGTTTAAGCTACAAATTTCAAACTTCGTACGCGCAACTAAGTAGATAAATTCCGGGTATTTCTACCATTTTTACAGATTGGAAAACTTTGCGACGTATGGATATCAGATAATTGGTAAATTCGTTCGTTCAAGCTAATCCCATGGAAAAAACGATTCAGGTTAATAACATCGACGAATACAATCAAAATAACAATCACAAGACGCTACATCCGCTCGTGTCTGTGTTGGATTATTCCAAAGCGAACGTACGTGATTGGGGCGATGCAGATACCCTTCGATTTCAATATGGACTCTACAGCATCGTATTAAAAGAGGTGGTTTGCGGAGATATCCGTTACGGAAAACACACCTACGATTACCAGGCGGGCACATTGGTTTTCTTTGCTCCTGGGCAAGTGGCCGAAATGCAGAATCCCAAAATCCGGTATCAGCCGCAGGGACATGGGCTTGTTTTCCATCCGGATTTACTTATCGGAACAAACCTAGGCAGAAGCATTTCCCACTATAAATTCTTTCATTACGAATCGCACGAGGCGCTGCACCTATCGGAAGATGAGCGTCAAATGATGTTGGACTGTTTTGCCAAAATCGAATTTGAACTCAAACAACCCATCGACAAGCATTCCAAGAAATTGATCGTTTCGAACATCGAATTATTTTTAGATTATTGCCAACGATTCTACGACCGTCAATTCATCACCCGGGAACACGTGAATAAAGGTATTTTAGAGCGTTTTGAAACTCTCATGCATCAGTATTTCGAATCTGATCAAGCCCAAGTGAACGGCATTCCATCCGTGAGTTATTTTGCGAATGAACTACATTTATCCGCGAATTATTTTGGCGATTTGATCAAAAAAGAAACGGGATTAACGGCCAAAGATTACATCCAAAACAAGACCATCGACGTAGCAAAAAACCGAGTTTTTGATACGGATAAAACCATCAATGAAATCGCCTTTGAGATGGGCTTTAAATACCCGCAACATTTCACGCGCTTGTTCAAGCAACGCGTGGGACAAACGCCAAATGAGTATCGGTCGTTAAATTGATTTAATAAACCTCGCCGGCACCCCTCCCACAATCGTATTACTCGGCACATCTTTGGTCACCACCGCACCAGCTGCTACAATCGAATTTTCGCCTACGGTAACACCTGGCAAAACAATGGCTCCAGCACCTAACCATACATTTTTTCCGATGTGAACGGCCTTTACATCCAAGCTTTTGCGTTGCGTCGGATTCACGGTATGATTCTCTGTGACGATTTTCACTTGAGGCCCGATCAACACATCGTCTTCAATCGTGATTCCGCCTAAGTCTAATAACGAACACCCGTGGTTAATAAAAACATTTTTCCCTATCGTCGTATGCTTTCCAAAATTGGTTGAAAATGGGACTAAAACCGTCGTCGATGAATCGATACTTTGGCCTAAAATTTCGGATAAAATCGTGCGAATCTCCTCCACCTTACTAGAAGCATTCAGCTTAGCAGAAAGCGCAATCGTTTGATTCACGATCTCCCAAACCTCCGCCCATTGTGGGTCAGTATGCGGAATAATACCGCCGGCACGCATGCGCTCAAAAATGTTCATACTCTCATAAAAAAAGCCATCCTCTCAGATGGCTTTTCATTTATTTCACTACCGTAATCAACCCCGGAATCTCGACCATTTCGTTCGCCTCCGCAGCGTAATCCACGCCGTCAAATCCAAATCCGAACAAGTTTAAGAAATCCGATTTATATCCAGCTAAATCGCCAATCGCAGTCAAGTTTTCTGTTGTAGCTCCTTTCCATAATTCAGCCACTTCTTTTTGAACTTCTGGATTCATTTCCCAATCGTCGATGCGAATACGTCCCTTTTCATCTACTGGAATGGTTCCGTTCGTATACAGACGCGCGCTGAATAGGCGTTGGATTTGCTCGATGCAACCTTCATGCGTTCCTTCTGCCTTCATTATTTTGTACAACAATGAGATGTATAAAGGAATCACAGGAATCGCTGAACTCGCTTGCGTTACTAGGGCTTTATTCACTGAAACGAAGGCTTTGCCTCCTATTTTGGCCAAATCATCTGTAATCTTAAATGCCGTCGCTTCTAAATGGTCTTTCGCCATTCCGATTGTTCCTTTGCGGTAAACTGGCTCCGTTACTTTTGGTCCAATGTAGGAATACGCAACCGTCATCGCGCCATCCGCTAAAACGCCGGCGTTCAATAAGGCGTCCATCCACATCTGCCAGTCTTCGCCACCCATCACTTCCACCGTGTTCGCAATATCTTCATCGCTGCAAGGTGTAATCGTCACATCTGAAACAATCCCGGTGTGGAAATCAACCGTTTTATCCGTGAATGTATCACCGATAGGCTTCAAAACCGAACGGTGCAACACGCCCGTAACCGGGTGCTGACGAACCGGAGAAGCTAAGCTGTAAATCACTAAATCTACTTGGCCTAGATCCGCCTTGATTAAGTCAATCGTTTGTGCTTTTACTTCGTTAGAGAATGCGTCGCCGTTAATGCTTTTCGCATATAAACCCGCTTTGCCAGCCGCTGCTTCGAAAGCGAGGCTATTGTAATATCCTGGAGAAGCTGTTTTGCCTTCAGCAGGAGCTTTTTCAAAGAAAACGCCAATCGTCGCGGCATCCGATCCGAATGCACTCGTTATGCGAGAGGCTAAACCAAAACCTGTTGAGGCTCCGATGACAAGTACCTTTTTAGGGCCATCGATGGCTCCCTTCGACTTCACGTAGTCAATTTGATTTAAGACGTTTTTCTCACAGCCTTTCGGATGTGATGTCAAACAAATAAACCCTCTCATTCTAGGTTCAATAATCATAGTGCTCGAATTTTGTTTGTGCAAATATAGTTAAAGGACCTAATTATCCATAAAAAAGGTAGATTTACTCGAATCTTGACTTTTACCTATATGAAAAAGATTTTCCTCCTTATCCTTCTCAGCTTCACAGCATTATCCCAGCAAACGTCGAATAAACCAGAGCGTGTGAATTGGTTTCAAGACTTGGGTTTTGGGATGTTTATTCACTGGAATGTGGATGTCAGTTTAGGTGCGGTTATCAGTCATTCTCTGGCAGGCGCATCTGACGACTATGTGAACAAATACATCAACGAGCTTCCGAGTTACTTTAATCCGGAGCAGTTTAAGCCCAAAGACTGGGCGAAACTAGCTAAACTCGCCGGCATGAAATACGTCGTTTTTACTGCCAAACACCACGCGGGCTTCGCGATGTTCCAAACGAAAACAACCCCATTTAATGTGATGAATACGCCTTTCAAACGGGACGTCACAAAAGAAATCGTAGAGGCTTTCCGCGCCGAAGGTATCGCCGTGGGAATTTATTTTTCCCCCGATGATTTTTACTATTTGCATACCCACAAGCAGCCCATCGGTAGAGCACAAGATCCAGCCCATTATCCGAAGACCAATCCTGGTTTGATGGAATATGATAAAGCCCAACTCAAAGAATTATTAACCCAATACGGGAAAATTGACATCCTATTCATCGACGGCCCCGGCGATGGTCTACGTGAATTTGCCTGGTCAATCAATCCGGATTTAGTGATCACCCGTGATGCGATGAAAACGCCGGAGCAAACAACCCCTAACGCTTCGCTTCAAAGACCTTGGGAGGCGTGTTATACGATGGGGACAGATTGGCAATACAAACCCACGAATGATCCACAGAAATCGGGTACGACTGTCATCAATATGTTAGCCGAAATCAGGGCGAAAGGGGGGAACTTCTTGCTGAATGTAGGCCCTAAACCCAACGGCGAAATTCAGATCGAACAGGAAGCCATTCTGCGCGAAATCGCACTTTGGAACTTCGCGTATTCAGAAGCCATCTATGCCGTGAAACCCATGCCTATCATCAAAGAGGAAGGCGTTTGGTATACGCAATCAAACGATGAAAAATACATATATGCTTTCATTTTGCGCTCTTCAGCGGACGACTGGAAATACGGCGAACGCAAGAATTTCGTACTTTCGAACGTGATTGGAAACGAGAAAACACAGGTAGAAATTTTGGGCTATAAAAGTGAACTCGTGGAATACAAACAAGATTTTGATGCCAAAACATACGTGCATGCCAGCTCATTAGGCTTAACCATTAGCGCCGTGAATGGACAACGTTTCTACACGAATAACAAATGGCTGAACGCCGTGGTATTAAAAATTTCGAACGCAAAAGGGCGTTTGCCTCAAGCAGATAAAACCAAACAAAGCTCCATGGATGGGGCCAAATAACGATGAAAAAACTAATCCTATTTTTACTGATTTCGAGCTCGATTTTCGCACAAAAAGAACTGACGAATTGGCCTGCAAAAGCGAATCCTTTGACCGTAGGAAAAAGAACCGCGGAGCGCTTCATGGCCGTTCCTCATTCGCGCTATGGCGTTACTTTCCCGAATCCTCCAGCGACTCAAATCACCTATCCCGACGTGTGCACTTGGTTAGGGGCCTTGGGCTTCGCGCAGAAAACAAATGATGCGGATTTACTGAAACGATTAAATGAAAAAACAAGTCTTCTACTCACGACCGAGGCGCATTTGCAGCCTAAGAAAAACCACGTGGATAACTTCGTTTTTGGAGCCATTCCCTTAGCTTTTCACCTACAAAACGGAAATCAGGATTTGAAAAAACTAGGCCTGGCCTATGCAGATGAAGAATTCAAAACACTTAGTCCAGAAGAATATACTAGCTTAAAACCCGACGTTCGGAATTGGTATGCCGCCGGTCTGAGTTGGGTGACGCGCTTTTGGATGGATGACATGTATATGATAACGGCGGTACAAGCCAAAGCTTACGAGGCAACGAATAACCGCAAATACATCGACCGTGCAGGGTATGAAATGGTGGCCTATTTAGACACCTTACAAAATGCCGATGGCTTGTTTTATCATGCCCCAGATGTGCCGTATTATTGGGGACGAGGCGACGGTTGGTTAGCCGCTGGTATGGCCGATTTATTAAAAGTATTGCCAAAAGACAACCCACACCGTCCACGTATCATGAAAGGTTATCTGAACATGATGGGAGTTTTATTGAAACACCAAGACGCCAATGGGATGTGGCATCAATTAATCAATGACCCGAATTCCTGGCCTGAAACTTCTTGCACAGGCATGTTTACGTATGCCTTCATTGTGGGGGTAAAACAAGGTTGGCTGCCTTCCGCAACCTATGGAAAAGCGGCGCGAAAAGCCTGGATTAAATTGCAAGATTACGTGAACGAGAACGGTGATTTGACAGAGATTTGCGAAGGAACAAACAAGAAAAATGATCACCAATACTATTTGGATCGTAAAAGAATTGTTGGAGATTTGCACGGCCAAGGCCCTTTGCTTTGGTGTGTTAACGCTTTATTAGAAAAATAGGCATGGCTTACATTACAATTGAAACAACGATAAACGCTCCCATCGCGCATGTTTGGGAGAAATGGACTTCTCCCGAACACATCCAAAACTGGAACTTTGCTTCTCCCGATTGGCACTGTCCTAAAGCCACAACAGACTTACAAGCAGGCGGCGAATTTCACTATGAGATGGCGGCAAGAGATGGGTCGATGAGCTTTGATTTTTGGGGTACTTTTCAGAAAATAGAGGAGCAAAAATCACTTGAAATCGTGATCGGCGATGGCTGCAAAATGAAAGTTACTTTCGCATCCACCGAAATGGGCACGAAAGTAACTGAACAATTTGAGCCAGAAAATCAAAACCCAGAGGAGATGCAACAAGCCGGCTGGCAGATGATTTTAGATAACTTTAAAAGTTACGCAGAAAGCACTATTTAATCGGTTTTAAAATCAACGAAACGCGCTCTAAGCAATCATCCAAGTGATAGCGCACTTCTTTATCTGCAAACTTCGCTTTCGCTAAAGCGATACTAGCTTGAAGCGCCTTCAACTCGCCACGCACAATCGAGCGTACATCGGATTGGGCTACTGGATAAGTTTCACGAGCACCGAATGGACTAGCAGGAGCAACAGGCGCCTGATCCGTCATCAACGATTTCATGCGTTCAATGTAAGCCTTCTGTAAATTACGACGGTATTGATCGATGTTTTTACCGCTTGCTAATTCAGTCCAAATGCCTCCGCGTACGTCTTGAAAAAGATCAATGGTCTTGTAATGATTTGGGGTGGTCAAACCTGAATTATCCAAACGCGCAAAAGTCTCTAAACTTAACATCCGGTTCAACGGGCTAACTTGTAGGCTTCTCATTCGATCGATATAACCCGCCATGTTGTGGGTAACTACTTCTCTGTTGATCAACCAATCCACATTCGTAAATACATTCGAAATTAACCAGTTAACAGCGGCTTGTTGGCTCGCTTTCGGTACTGGATTGTAGGAAGAAATGTTTTGATTCGGTTTAGCGTATTGCTCATACACGCCGCCCACCATCGTCGTCACGTGGCCCACATAACGCGACCAAGAACTCAATAATTCATCATTTAATTCGATCAAATCCTCGTAATCATTGGTCTTTTTGCTCGTCCAATCAGCTAGGTTTTTAGCCACATATTTCAGATTCTTCACCCCATAGGTACTCGCACGAATAGGATCATTTCCGATGTCTTCCGTTTGAGAACTAGGATCAAAAGTCGTTCCTTGATTGCCAAAACGGAATCTGGCATCCCCTGCTTTGGCCTCAATCCACTTATCTAACGTAGGCACTTCATCTTCTGGACGAGCCGCGTCTGGTAACACCCGATAGCCCCAATTCACGGCATAATCATCATAAGGGCCCATTTTGCGAATATAGCGAACCCCTTGATCGCCCGGCTGCGCGATGTAATTAAAGCGCGCATAATCCATGATACTAGCTGAAATTCCCTCCTTATTTGTGAAATCTGCCTTGCGGTAATTCTCCACCTCATACGAGCTACTAGCCCCCATGTTGTGTGGGAAACCTAAGGCATGTCCCACCTCATGTGAAATCACCATTTCCATCATTTCGCCAATGTCCTCTTCGCGCGTATCAAGCGTACGAGCGTTCGGATTAGACGCTCCTGTTTCTAATAAGAAACGATTACGGTATGAACGCAAATGGTTATGGTACCAAATAATATCACTCTCAATAATCTCACCAGAACGCGGATCGCTGACGCTTGGTCCTGTTGCATTACGCGTTGTACTAGCCACATAACGAATCACCGAATACCGAATATCTTCTGGTGAAAAATCTGGGTCCTCCGCTGCGGTAGGTGGATCTTTGCAAATAATGGCATTTTTAAATCCGGCTACCTCAAAGGCTTTTTGCCAATTCTCCACCCCTTTCTTCATGTGCTTGCGAAGCTTCATTGGAGTGGCTGGATCCAGGTAATAAACAATCGGCTTGATCGGTTCCACCAGTTCGCCACGCTTGTAAGCCGCCATGTCTTTAGGCTCTAGGCGCCAGCGCTGGATGTAGGATTTTTGAACGGATTTTAATTCCTCGCTCGAATAATCATATTGCTTTTGGGTAAAATAACCTACGCGCTCATCAAATAAACGCGGTTTCATCGGCTTCTCTGGCAATAAAATCATCGACTGATTCATCTGCAAACTGATGGTCTCTGTGTAGGCCGTTGCGGATGGTTTCGAAGCATTGTAAGTGAAATCTTGCAGCACCTCGATGTTCAAAGGAAATGATTTGATAGAACGAATGAAACTTCGTGACGCATCTAAATTTCTTACCCCGTGTGTCACACGCAAAGAGGCATCTAATGCACTCATCGCAGGAATGTCACTGCTGTAAAACTTGGTCACATCGATGACAATATTCGAAGAATCCTTGCTGTACGTTTCGATGTCAAATAGGTACAGCGTCGGCTCGTAGTTATTCGCCTTCACCGATAAGCTAATAGGCAAGGAATCTGCTGCTACTGCCGCATAGGATTTGATTTTGATTAAGATCTTTTCTTGGAACTTTTCCCACACAATTAATTGCTCATGAGAAGAGGTTCCCGCATTCACATAGCCTCCGCCAATGCCCGTTGGAAGTTTGGCGATTTGGCTAACTAATAACATGTCTTTGCCCAAGTGTTTTTTCGGGATTTCGAAATAGAATTTGTCGCCGATTTGGTGGGTGGTGAATAATCCTTTCTTGGATTTGGCGTCTTTAGTAATTACCTGATCGTAGGATTTCGCCTTCGATGCAGGCTTTTTGGTGGCAGAAGAATCGGCTGGTTTAGCCTGAACAGCTGCAGGTGCTTTAGCGTTTTGCGCGTGGCTTAAAAATGGAGTGGCTACTAGGCCAAAGATGATGAGAAGTGCTTTTTTCATTCGTTATTTGAATTTGGTCCAAATTAATGAAATAATTTTTTAATCCACGAACACCTTGTAGGCTAACCATAAAAAAGCCCTCTTGTGAGGGCTTCCTAATTAAGTCACTGGAATTATTTAATTTCTACATCAAATAGCAGGTCTATATCCGTACTTCCGCCGGCTTCCTGGCCCGTCTTCACACGAACCCCATTTAATTCAGGTTGGTGTTTTAATAATAGATTTAGTTTACCTGTTCCAGCGGTAGACTGAGTCAAAATAGAGGAAGATAAACCTATAGGTAAACCGTTTTTATCTTTGTCCAAAATAGTCGTCGTTAATAAAGATGCCGGTGTAGCCTTGTAGACAAATAAATGCACATCTGCTTCTTCGTTGATTTCCTGAGTAATGTCCATTACTGGCGATTTTGTATCGTCATATACCCCTACAGAAACGGAATAGGTTACTCCCTTATTTAACATGATTTTATCAAACTTTTCAGGAGCGGTTTTCGGGTCCCCATCCTTGTCTTGAAAAGTGTAAGTAAGGGTTGTCTTTGCGGTTACATCTGTAAATTTTAACTCGACACGCGTAATTAATTCGTTGTCATCTGTCGGATGAATATCTTCATCTCTTTTACATGCCATAAACACTATGGCGGTCATTAAAATGGGTAGGTATTTCTTCATGTTTTGTTGATTTTTTTACTGGGCCAAAGTTCCGCACAGAATCCCCAATTACTTAGTCCAATCGTCGATAGAATCTTGGGATTTCGTCGACGAAATTATCCTATATTTGTGCTGGATAAATTCTTAAAAAAATTGAAACAACTCTTTCTTAATCTTCCTGTTAAAAACCTTCAAAAATCCCAAGCTTTTTATGAAGCATTAGGCTTTTCAATTAATCCAGTTTTTACGGATAATGATCAAAAATGTATGGTATGGAGCGAACAGATCTATGTTATGCTTCAGTCTCATGCGTTTTCTAGCAGCTACCTCCAAAAACCACAAGCAGACTTTCGTCAAGTATCAGGGCCTTCGTTTACCCTCCCTTTAGAGAGTCTTTCACAGGTAAATACGCTTGCTAAAAATGCTCTAAATGCCGGCGGAATTGAATCAATCCCCCTAATAGATGAAGGATTTATGCAAGTGCGCACCATAGAAGATCTGGACGGTCATACATGGGGCTTAATGTACTTAGATATGGGCCTGTTCAAACAACTTTCAGCAAAATAAATGAGCATTTGGCTTCTAATTGGCTTTGCCATTCTAGTTTTAGTGACCCTCATCTCGGTCATGAAATTACAGCCTTTTATTGCATTTATAGTAGTTTCACTAGGCCTGGGGTTGGCTGGTTCACTCAGCACAGAGCAGACGATTTCCGCCATGCAAAAAGGAATTGGAGGAACCTTAGGATCCATTATTCCCATTATCATTTTAGGGGCTATGATGGGAAAGATGGTGGCCAAAAGCAAGGCGACCTTCGTGTTATCTGAATACTTAATTCAGCTTTTTGGACCAAAAAATTTGCCTTTTGCCTTCATGTTAATCGGCTTTATCGTAGGTCTCCCACTCTTCTTTTCTGTCGCCTTCTTATTACTGGCTCCCTTAGTATTATCTACCGCTGAACGATACCAAATACCCCCAGTCTATCTAGGGATTCCTATGCTGGCTTCGCTTTCCATTACGCAAGGCTTTCTGCCACCACATCCAGCGCCATATTATTTAGTGACTCATTTACCCGGTGCAGAAATGGGAACAACACTTGGCTATGGCATCTTAATTTCGATTCCAGCGATGTTAGCTTCGGGATGGTTGTTTGGAAAGACCTTGAAAAATATTCCTGCTTCACCTATGTCTTTTGTGGAAGCTGATGAAGCTGGCCAAAACCCAAGCGTAGTAACCAGCTTACTCATCTTATTACTGCCCGTGGCACTCATTGCTATCAAATCCTTTGTTCATTTACCGCTCTTTGATTTACTGGGAGAACCACTAGTTGCGCTACTAATCTCGGTTTTTGTTTCCGTCTATTTTCTAGGTATCAGACGCGGAATAACATGGACAGAAATCAGCGGGTGGTTAGTAGATTCCATCAAAGAAATTTCGCCGCTCATGTTGACTTTTGGTGGTGCAGGTGCCTTTAAGGAAATATTGCAAGAGATGCACGTGGGCGATGCGTTACATGAAATGACTCAAGGATCGGAGGTAAATCCCCTGATTATTGCCTGGGGAATTGCTGCCGTTTTACGAATTGTTACTGGCTCATCTACGGTTTCTGGTATCACTACAGCTGGCTTGATATTGCCTTTATTAGCCTCCTCAGGGGTAAATCCCAATCTCCTAGCATTAAGCATCGGAGCTGGGTCCATGGTACTATCGCATGTGAATGATGCAGGATTTTGGCTCTATAAAGAATACTTTGGCGTATCCATCAAAAACAGTTTGCGCTCCTGGACCATCATGGAAACCATTCTTGCGGTCGTGGGATTGCTAGGGGTATTAGGTCTCGAGTTAGTGCTATAACCTTTTAGCATTTAAGTAAGAATTAATAAAATTTATTTTATCTATTGTTCTAAGTCGTATATTTGAAACTGCGGAATAGCAGCGCGCAATTTGACTCAGGCAGCATGAACAAATTAGTAAAGGAAGCGATCGAAAAAGAGGCCAATTTGGCTACAAGACGTCATTTCTTACAGTCCTTAGGTACAGGCATAGGGTCACTCGCCTTCGGTTCAGCCTTGTGGAATTGCTCATCCCCCACAAAAACGCAACAAACTTTTACTCGCATCCCACCCCATTTTGCTAAAGCGAAATCCGTCATCTTTTTACATATGGCCGGAGCACCATCGCAGTTAGAGCTGTTTGATTACAAGCCTCTATTAGCCAAATTAGACGGGAAAGAATGTCCTAAAGAATTGCTCGAAGGGAAAAAATTTGCCTTTATTCGGGGCGTACCTAACTTATTAGGACCTAAAGCTAATTTCCTACAACGTGGGGCTGCCGGTCATTGGATCTCAGATCACATGCCGCATTTAGCGACACAAGCTGATAAAATCACTTTTTTGAAGGGCATGTATACGGATCAGTTTAATCATGCCCCTGCCCAATTATTGATGCACACCGGGTCTGCCCGATTAGGTCGTCCATCGATGGGCTCTTGGGTTTCCTATGGTCTCGGTTCCGAAAACGAAAACCTGCCCTCTTTCATGGTGCTAGCCTCCGGGGGTAAAAATCCCGACGCAGGTAAGTCTGCCTGGGGAAGTGGATTCCTCCCTTCCGTCTACCAAGGTGTACAATGTCGATCAGAAGGAGAACCTGTACTTTTTATTAAAAATCCAGAAGGATTAACGACAGATATCCGAAAAGCCAGTATTGACGCTATCAATGCGGTTAATCAAGAAACTTATCAAGAGTTTGGGGACCCGGAAACGGTCGCTCGGATTGCGCAATATGAGATGGCTTACAAAATGCAAAGTTCCGTTCCAGACGTGATGGATATTAGCAAAGAGCCGGAATACATTCATCAATTATACGGAACCAATCCAGGCAAAGAATCATTTGCTAATAACTGTTTGTTAGCTAGAAAAATGGTGGAAAAAGGCGTACGATTTGTGCAGCTTTTTGACTGGGGGTGGGACGCACATGGAACCGGGAAAAATGAATCCGTTGATTATGGATTGCATCAAAAATGCTTACAAACCGATCGCGCCGTTTCGGCCTTATTAATTGATTTAGAACAGCGTGGTTTGCTTGAGGAAACGTTAGTTGTATGGGGAGGTGAGTTTGGTCGCACACCCATGCAGGAAAATAGAGAAGGTCGTCAACAAAGTTATTTCGGACGAGACCACCACACCGAAGCATTCACGATGTGGCTTGCTGGTGGGGGCATCAAACCTGGCATGACGCTAGGCGAAACGGATGACCTAGGTTATTCGACAGTAAGTGGCAAAACGTCTATTTATGATCTTCAAGCTACTATTTTGCACTGCTTAGGTATCAACCACGAAGAATTTACCTTTCCGTTCCAGGGACGAAATTTCCGATTGACGGACGTATTTGGGAAAGTGATTAACCCTATTTTAGCCTAGGCGATGAGAAAATTACTCCTTATTATAGGCCTTTGCATAATAGGATTAACTGTTTACTATTTCACTAGTAAACCACGAAAAGTAGATTACAGTACCCAGATCAAACCTATCCTAAATAAAAACTGCATCTCCTGTCACGGAGGGGTCAAAAAGCAAGGTGGGTTTAGTTTACTATTTGAGGAGGAAGCGCTAGGTAAAACAAAATCAGGAAAGCCGGCCATCATCCCTGGCCACCCAGAACAATCAAGTTTCATACAGCGCTTACATAGTCAAGATCCGGATGAGAAAATGCCGTATCAAAGAGCGGCACTCTCACAAGAGGAAATTGATTTATTGACCACTTGGGTGAAAGAAGGTGCCCCTTGGGGAGAGCATTGGGCTTATCAACCAGTAGAAGCCCCGGCCATTCCCCTGGGGAGTTGGTGGGAAAAAGCATTGCGTTGGGTGGGAATTTCAAGTGGTTGGGCAAAAAATGATCTCGACTATTTCGTTCAGGCCGAACAAAAAAAACAGGGACTTTCCCATGCGGAAGTGGCCGCTAAACCAGATCTTTTACGAAGACTTTTTTTGGACCTAACCGGGCTTCCGCCTACGCCCTCAGATTACGCAGAATTTGAACAGGATAATTCGGCTAACGCTTATGAAAAGCAAGTGGATAAACTGTTGAAATCCCCTCGTTTTGGCGAAAAATGGGCCTCCATGTGGATGGACTTAGCACGCTATGCAGATACGAAAGGGTACGAAAAAGACGAGGCGAGAAGCATTTGGAAATACCGAGATTATGTCATCGCTTCGTTCAATCAAAACAAGCCTTACGATCAATTTATTAAGGAACAATTAGCCGGCGATTTATTACCCAATCCGACAGAAAATGACTACGTCGCTACTGCCTTTCACCGAAATACCACGAATAATGATGAAGGGGGAACAGAAGATGAAGAGTTTCGAACAGCAGCCATTTTAGATCGAGTAAATACGACTTGGGAGGTGCTTCAAGGCACGAGTTTTGGCTGTGTACAATGCCATTCACATCCTTATGACCCTATAAGACACGAAGAATATTATAAATACGTTGCTTTCTTTAACAATACCCGAGATGAAGATATTCCGGATGATTCCCCTACCTACAAACATCTTAAACCAGAGGACGAAAAAACGATTGCGCAGTTAAAGGCCTATTTAGTTAAACAGCCAGTCGCGACCCAAAAAGCCTGGGGGAATATGATTCGTTTCGTGGAGCCTAAAATTCATCCCCACTGGGCAGATCAGTTTGACAATGGAGCCTTAGCGGATAACAAATACTTAGCGATTCGACACAAAGGATCTGCACGCTTCAAAGCCGTTCCTATGATGGGGAAAACGAAGCTGTTAATTGCCTGCAAAAATTCGGGTCCTGGACCTACCTTTTTAAACATCCACCAAGGCACAAAAACAGGCCCCATAATTGCCCGGATAAAACTGGACACGACGCTGCAAGAAAAATACGCAAAACCCAAAGGTCAATGGGTGAAAGGCTGGGCTTACGCCTATTTCACTATTCCATCTTTGCCTGGGAAACAAGATCTGGTTTGGGAGTTTACGAATGCCCAAATGAAACCAGATCAAACCACTGCCTACATCGCATTTTGGGCTTTGTTACCAGAAATTCCCGCTTCCCTTAAGTCTACGGAATTTGAAAATTTAGCTTTAAAAGCCATCGCCACAGAACCGGAATTAACTACCCCCGTTATGCTTGAAAATCCTGCGGACTATACCCGAACGACACGGGTATTTACGCGTGGTTCGTGGTTAAATCCTGGTGCTGCGGTAAATCCTGGAATCCCTGCACTATTTAAAAATACGCCCGTAGCGTCTCGCTTGGATTTAGCGAATTGGATAGGAAGCAAAAGCAATCCATTAACTGCGCGGGTTGCGGTGAATCGATTCTGGGAACAATTGTTTGGCATAGGTATCGTGGAGACTTTAGAAGACCTGGGAAGCCAGGGTCTTCCACCAGTAAACCAAGACTTACTAGATCATTTAGCTTATAAGTTCCAGGTGAATTTTAACTACCGCCCCAAGGAATTTATCAAGTACGTGGTGATGTCTGCTAGCTACCAGCAATCTGCCATTGTTGACAAGGATGCGCGGGAAAAAGATCCGAATAATCGCTACATTACCCGAGGGCCGCGTCTAAGATTGAGTCCGGAACAAGTACGCGACCAGGCCTTGCTTTGGTCCGGATTATTAAGCGAAAAGCTGGGTGGGCCTAGCGTTATGCCGGAGCAACCAGATGGGGTTTGGAATGCGCCATATAGTGGGATGAAATGGGAGAAAAGTAGTGGGGAAGAGCAGTGGAGGCGCTCGCTTTATACCTATTGGAGGCGCAGCAGCCCGTATCCTACCATGGTCACATTTGATGCCGGAACTCGCGATATTTGTCTTTCCAGACGGATACGCACGAACACGCCCATGCAAGCGTTGAATACACTGAACGATCCTGTGTTCTTAGAGGCATCGCACTTTTTTGCGCGCAAGTACCCAGAAAGTGGAATCGGATTTATTCAAAAAGGCTATGCGGATTTATTTGGCAGAAAAATTGCTCCTAAAAAGGCGGAAACATTACATGCTTTTTACAAGCAAACATTATCCTATTACCAATCGCATTCAAAAGAAACATTGGCCTTCTTAAAACTTTGTCCGGATAATGATGTTCCTCCTAATCCGGCTAATTTAGTTGCCAAAACCTTAGTGGCCAATGCCCTATTTAACATTGATGAAAGTATAAATAAACCTTAAACCAAATGGAAGAATCTATCCCTCGCAGAGACTTTTTAAAAACAAGTTCCGCCTTGCTTGGCACCTCTCTTTTAAGCCATAATGCTATGAAAAAAATCGCACCCAAACCCGGCGAAATCACTTTAGGGCACGGAGCCTTTACGTACAAAGTAGTCCCTAATTGGGGAATTCTTGACGCAGGCAAAAATCCAGTCAACGATTGTCATGAGATGGTGGAAGATGCGAAAGGGCGTCTTTTCTTACTAACAAACGAAGTCAAAAACAACGTCCTCATCTACGATAAATCGGGAAAGCTACTCGACTCGTGGGGAACTTCGTACCCCGGTGCACACGGTTTAACCATCTTACAGGAGGGAGGAGAACAATTCTTATTGATTTGCGATAACACACGCCACCAGGTTATCAAAACAGATTTAAAAGGACGGGAAATATTCAAAATTGATTACCCCAAAGAGACGGGAGTCTACGACCATCCCCATCAATTTGTTCCCACAGAAACAGCAGTCAATCCAAAGAATGGAGATATTTATGTGGCCGATGGATACGGGGCAAATTACATTATTCAATACGATTCGAAAGGTCGCTACATCCGCCATTTTGGTGGCTATAGTTCTGTCTACGATGACAATAAATTCAACTGCTGCCACGGCGTTTTAGTCGATACGCGCGACCCAAACAACTGGACTTTATTAGTGACAGATCGCGTCAATAACAGCTTGAAAAGATTCACTTTAGACGGAAAATTCATCACGCGTTATCACTATCCTGGTTCGTTTATTTGCCGTCCTGTCTTGCACGGCGACCACATTCTTGCGGCTTGCTTTAGAAGCACGGATGCTTCATGGGCGGGTTCAGGATATATCCAAATTTTGGATAAGAACATGAAGGTTGTTTCAACTCCAGGGGGTTCCGAACCTATCTATAAAAACGGCGTGTTACAGAAGCAGGTCAAAGACGACGAACACAAAGTCTTCATCCACCCGCATGACGTATATGCGGATTCCGATGAAAACATCTACGTGCCTCAGTGGGCGTCTGGAAAAACCTATCCAATCAAATTAGAACGAATTGGCTAAATGATACTAGCGGAGGCGGGCCAGTCGTGGCTCCTGTTTTGGGGACATTTTCATCCGATGCTGGTGCATTTACCTATCGGGATGTTTTTCATGGCGGGAATTTTGCATTTTTTCTATGCGCAAAAGCAACCGGAAGCCAGGCCGATTGTTACTCGAATTTTAATCTGGACTTCCATTTTTGCGGTCCTGTCCGCAACTATGGGTTGGTCGCTGGCGCAATCCGGGGAATACGATACTTCCAACTTACAGATTCACCAGTGGCTGGGTATAAGTACTTGCGTATTGTCAGCGGGACTAGCTTACGCAATGCACTCGGGAATGCCGAGCCGCCTAACGAATCCCCTATTAATCTTTGGTCTTACTTGCCTCACCATTACGGGACATTACGGGGGAAATTTGACTCATGGGTCTGATTATTTGACAGCTAGTTTACCCGCTCCTGCACGCGATATGCTAGGAATAGAAAAGCAGGAGGAAGAGGCCCCTAAAATAACCAACCTGCCTGAGGCCGTCGTATATACTCAACTCGTAAAACCGATTTTAACCCAGCGCTGCGTTTCCTGCCACAATGCAGAAAAGCAAAAAGGAAAGTTACGTTTAGACGCCCCTAATTTTATCTTAGCCGGCGGTGAAGAGGGGCCCGTTTTAGCAGCGGGAAAACCAGAAGAAAGCGAGTTAATCAAACGACTTTTGCTGGATACAAGTGATGAGCACCATATGCCCCCTAAAGGAAAAACTCCACTAACAGAGAATGAAATTTCTCTACTACATTGGTGGATACAACAGGGGGCGGATTTTAACAAAAAGGTATCCCAACTGCCAGCAGATGAGAAAATAAAAGCCGTTTTAAAGTCCTACACGCAAGACCAAGTAGCGCAGGAGTCGCCCGTATTTAAGCTTTCCCCAGATGAGGCAGATGAAGCTGATCTTGCACTGATCCGCAAACACGGTTTGATCGCAAATCCCGTATCGAAAGATCGCTCTTTTATTGAAATCAATGCTCTCAACGCACCTAGGATAACCAATAAAGAACTGACAGATCTAAGCAAAATAAGCGAACAAATTATCCGCTTAAAATTAGGGAATACACAAATAGGGGGTGAATTTATGAAGAGAATCACTGACATGCCGCTGTTGATTCAACTCGACGTAAATCACACAAAAATTATAGACCAAGACTTAGAGAACCTTAAAAGCCTCGCCTATTTAGAGTCGATTAATCTAGTGGGAACTCAAATCAGTGATCGAGGTCTGCTAACGCTGGCGAAAATCAAATCGCTCAAACGCGTTTATTTGTGGCAAACCCGGGTGACGGAAAAGGGCGTGGCACAACTTAAAAAAATGCGTCCGGATTTATCCATTCAATCGGGGTTCAAAGGTAGTTGGCCGCTAGAGGTAGATAGTGCCTTGGTGGTATCTAAGCCTTAAGGTTAGTTTAGCTGAATCTGTGCGAAAATCAATGCATTTTCCCTTTTTCCATGAGCAAAGCGTAAGCCTGCTCCCAACTAGGAATAGACTCCGATTCATAGCCATAAGTGGGCCCTGTAGCAATTTGATGAAAGACTTTCATCGCTTTCAAGTGAGCTCCACTTCGCATGAAATTAAGCATCAGTTCGCGGCTCTCCCAAGCAGTAATGGTACATTGATATTCCTTTACTTTTTTGACTTGGCTATGTAGAATTCCTGGTGCCGTATGGGCTTGACGAAAGGATGGGATGGCCAAAAGCCAAAAACGAAAGTATGCGACGAAGCCTTTAGGCTTCAAGCCCGTGAGTGAGATGTACATACCCATTTATTTCCCGTTCCAACCATCTACAAATCCTTTCGTAGCATCCGAGCTTCCCACTTCATATCCAAATAAGGCCGCAACGATTGCTAGATGCAGTATTAATACCGCTTTTTGCCAACTAGGACGCTCCTTCCATGGTTGTGCAGTATCAAATGGATCGAAAATCAACGCAATCCCAAATTGGGTGGCCGCTTCCAAGGCTGAGTGTTGAACGAAAAGCTCATAGAGTCCAAAAAGGACGAATCCGAGGTATAAGTATTTGTTAAATGGGGCCTTCATGATTAAATTATTTTATCCACAAATTAGCCAAAATTTTAATACTAACGCGAAATAGAAAGCTATTCAATTGCATAATTCTGAAATATATCGTAATATTACGATGAAATAATCGCTCATGAAGAATCTATTCATTTACCTTCTATGTCTGATCAGCTTTGGTCTACATTCTCAAAACCTGCCTGACTATATCGCGTCCATTAAATCCGCTGTGTCCTCTATCCCAGAAGAGCGAAAAACAGAAATCGAAAAACTCGCGGTATATGTAAAAGCGCAAATTCAGGCAAAGAAACCTGTGAACTTGGTCTTTATTTGTACCCACAATAGCAGGAGAAGTCAAATGAGCCAAATTTGGGCTAGTGTTGCGGCAGAGCAATTTCAATTAGCAGATAAAATCAACACCTATTCTGGAGGAACAGAAAACACCGCATTCAACCCGCGAGCTGTAGCCGCATTAGAGCGCGCTGGGCTTTCCATAGAGAAAGTAAACGGGGACGTAAATCCCCATTATTTGGTCCACTACAGCAAAACTCTACCTGCGATTGAATGTTTCTCGAAAGTCTACACAAATCCATTTAACCCACAAAAGAACTTCGTTGCAGTCATGAATTGTTCGGACGCAGACAAAAACTGCCCTAATGTCGTGGGCGCTTCCTTTAGGACTGCTATTAAATACGATGATCCCAAATTATCTGATGGCACGCCAGCAGAACAAAAGACCTATGACGAGCGATGCTTTCAAATTGCCACCGAAATGTTTTATTTAATGTCTCGGGTGAGTTCAAAGTAAACTCACTTATTACCTTGGTCTGTAAATCGCACCCGTTGCAAAATCGATAATAGCACCTGGCCAAAACAAAATAACATCTGCAATTAAAGCCGCGCCTCTCACTTCTCGAGCTGGTTGTCCTGGAGCGGGTTTTGTGCGCTGGTATTCCGTAACTCTTCCGCCAAGTACCGTGGCGCATGAACTCATAGACGCTAAAAGAGCTAAAGCAACAAATGATTTAATCAGGGACTTTTTCATAGGGTCATTATTTTTTATCTAAATCAAAGATAAAAATAATTTACGCCTTGACGGTCAAAGTAGAACCAGTAATTTCAACCGTTAATTTCGTGAGTCCTTTCGTGGCTGGACCTTGAACTAAACCTCCATTCGAATTAAAGGTGGAACCATGGGCAGCACATAAAAAGGAGGAGGTAGAATTATTATACTCTACTGTGGCTCCAGCGTGCGGACATACCGAGGAGAAGGCTAAAAAATTAGAAACGGCATTCCCAGACGCGGTGCGGATGACGATGGTGGAGTTTTTGGCAACAAAATCATTGATGTTTTTTAATTCTGAATCTAAATTTACCGTGGCCCCCGCGGTATTTCCTGTCGGATTGGATCCAGTAGCCGGCGAAATAGGACCAGGGCTATCTGAAGAACAGGCAGCGGCTAAACAAGCAACGCAGGTTGCGGCTAAACCTACAGATAATTTGTGTAAAAACTCTTCGCGATTCATGTTCATCTTAGTAGCTATTTTTTCAAGCTATTAACTAGATAAACTTAGTTTTGTTTTGTGAATAGTTTACGGGTATAATCTAGCAAACTAGAATCTCCCGCTTCCCCATGACCAGGCACGACCTGTTTCACACGGGGAAATTTCCTTTTAACTCTTTTCACTGTTGCGGACCATTCTTCCACATTTGCATCTCCTAGATAACCCTTAGAAGCGCCTATTTCTTTAATCAAACAGCCCCCAAACAACACCTTTTCGCTAGGAAAATAGCCCACCACATTATCCCGAGTATGGCCTTGACCTAGAAACTTGATCAGCACTTTTTCTTGTCCCACTTTAAATGTGAAGGATTTATGAAAGCTAAATTCCGGTACAGTCACCTGACTATTTTTAGCTAATTCTAGCGTTAATTCGTTCGCTATGGAAGGTATTCCGGCATCGTGAAAAGCCTGTAGGCCTCCTAAGCAATCGTTGTGAAAATGGGTCGGAATCACCATAACGACTTTACAATGCAAGGAATCCTGCACCAGACGAATTAATTCTTTTGCCCCTTTATCATCCGTGGGGGTATCAAAAACAAGGGCTTGCTGTCCATTTCGAATCACTAAACCATTGCAAGGAACATGCCCAAAATCGTCCGTTTGCAAATAGGACGTATGGATAAAGGTGTTTTCAGATAACTGCTTTAACACTACTTGTTGGGCATTAACCAGGGGCATATAGGCTAACAATAAAACGAAAACGTACTTGCTCATTTACATTTGCTTTTCCCAAATGTAAGGTATTCTTCTGTTGACAATTGCCATCCCACTCCAAAATTCTTATTTAAAATAATTCTAAATAGTGTTGCGCAACTCGCGATCGCTTCCTACATTTGTGCTCTATTTAAAATTAGTCTAAATAAAGTTTAAATGAAAAAAGTGCTATTCGCCTTCGTAATACTAGTTAATTTCTCCTCACTTGCACAATTAGGCTCTATCTCAGGCCTTATTACAACTGAGTCAAAAAAACCGCTTCCTGGTGCATCAATCACCTTAGTGGGAACGGTTAGGGGAGTCCAAACGAATGCAAAGGGTCATTATATCCTACAGGGTTTAAAACCTGGGCAATACACCATTCAAGTGAGTTTTGTGGGTTATAAAACCCAATTACAGGAAATCAGCATAAAAGAGGGTGACCAGCTTGTAGCAAACTTTAGCCTAAGCGATGTGACAGAACTACAAGGCGTTTCAGTCACGGCTCAATCAGGCGTAAAAGGCAATACCTTTTTACCGCAAGTCAACGAGTACACGATTACGGCCGGCAAGAAAAATGAGGTCATCCTGCTGGATAATTTACAGGCGAATTTAGCGATGAATAATTCCCGCCAAATCTTCTCTAGAACACCCGGAATTTCGGTTTGGGAAAGTGATGGTTCGGGTATTCAATTAGGAGTGGCCTCTAGAGGATTATCGCCTAATCGCTCTTGGGAATTCAATGTGCGGATGGACGGTTACGATATCACTCCTGACCCGATGGGCTATCCAGAAGCCTATTATACACCACCGATGGAGGTGGTTGACCGCATTGAGATCATTCGAGGAGCGAGTTCATTGCAATATGGACCACAGTTTGGGGGGCTGATGAACTTTGTCCTTAGAAAGCCTGATCTTTCTACCAAGCTAGTCGTTGAAAGCCAAAACACCACCGGAAACAATGGCCTATTCAGCTCCTTTAATTATGTAGGTGGAACTGCTGGACGTTTAAGTTATACTACCTACTACCAAAAACGCGTAGGAAATGGGTGGCGCCAAAACTCCTATTTTAACACGGACCACTCGCATGCAGAATTATCTTACGCCATTTCAAATAAACTTAAAGTGGGCGCGCAAATGACCTATATGTATACCCAAAGTCAACAAGCCGGCGGTTTGACTGATACAGAATTTGCCCTCAATGCGCAGCAAAGTAAGCGCGCTAGAAACTGGTTTAGTAACCCTTGGTTCATCTATGCGTTGACCGCAGACTATGTCATTAATGCGGATTCTAAACTGAGTTTGAAGTATTTTGGGACGATAGCTGAACGTAATTCCGTTGGTTTTACGAAACCGATAACGGAAGTAGATCTGATGGGAAACAGGCAGGTTGACCAGGATTTTTACCAAACAAATGGTACCGAATTGCGCTACTTATTGAACTATCAAATAGGATCTTGGAAGAATACAGTGGCTACAGGTTTGCGGTATTTCTCAGGAGAAATTAAACGTAAACAATTGGGAGTGGGGAGTAATGGAAGCGGAATGGATTTCAGTATCCAGGGATTATTTAACCGAGATTTGGTTTTCCATAATACGAATTACGCGGCTTTTGCAGAGACCATTCTGAGACCATCAGAAAGATGGCTCTTTACTTTGGGAGGCCGTTTGGAACAAATAGAAACACACATGGTTGGACAATCCGGATTAAGCTCTGCTGGGTTACCCGTCGCAGCCACACCGAGTTCACGAGGAAGATCATTCGTTTTAATAGGTGCAGGCACGGAATATAAGCTAAGCGCTAACACAAAAATCTATAGCAACATCGCTCAAGCCTATCGACCCGTATTAGCTTCTGACCTTTTACCCCCTGCCACGACGGATGTAATTGATCCCAATTTATCAGATGCCAAAGGGTTCAACTTTGACCTAGGATACCGAGGTGAACTAGGCAATTATTTAACCTTTGATATCGACTATTTCTACCTCGATTACGATAACCGGGTAGGGACTATTTCGCGCACAAACACAGAGGGAAAGATCTATCAGTACCGCACGAACCTAGGTCATTCGGTTTCCAAAGGAGCGGAGGCCTACGTCGAATTTAGCCCTACCACCGCGTGGTTAAAGGGATCGAAAATCGGTAATATTTCCGTTTTTGCCTCCATCGCTGCCATCCAGGCGCGCTACCTTGATTTCAAAACTACCTCAGTGGTAAGCGGTCAAATTGTGGAAGGAAATTTAGCCGGGAAAAGCGTTGAAAATGCGCCAGAAAAAATTAATCGCTACGGAATTACTTATTCAAAAAAGGGGCTTTCTTTGAGCTGGCAAATCAGCGACATTGGTCAGGCTTTTGCGGATGCGAGTAATACAGTTTCGGCGAATGCCGCAGCAACCACCGGTCTAATTCCAGCGTATCAAGTGCAAGATATTTCTGGTTCTTACAAGTTTAAAAAGTACGCCACGCTGAAGTTTGGAGTAAATAATTTAACCGATGCGCGCTACTTTACCAGAAGATCTGGTGGGTATCCTGGACCGGGAATTTTACCGGCAGATGGAAGGACTTGGTATGTGGGATTGAATGTGAAATTGGTGAATTAAGATAGGATGCGTCGATGGTAATTTATTTGGCCTAAATGATAGGCTCATTTTAGTACTTTTTCTAACCACTCTTTCATAAAATCCAGTACTTCAGGCTCAATGGTCGTTTCTAAATGGCCGTATTCACCCACGTTGCAAATTTTGCATTTTTGGAACAAATGATTTAGCCCAGCGAATCCTCGGATGGTAAAGTTTTTACTCTTCCCTGCTTTTAATGCCTCCTTTATTCCATTTAAATTCATTTCAGCCGGAACCTGAATATCATTCGCCCCATTCATGGCTAACACGGGTACCGCTACTTTTTCCAAAACGGGTGCAGGGCGATATGATACAAAATACTTTGACCATTTTGAACTTAGGGCATCTACAAAGGGTAAGACGAACGTCTTAATCTCTGACTCAGAACTTAGATTCGTAGTAAGTTTCACTAGTGCTTTATCAGTATTCGCATACCAATTTTGCACCACGATAGTCGCCTTTTCTATGGCCTCATATTTAGAGGGGGCCTCTTTAATTTCCAACATTAATTGCCTATACAAGGGCAAATAAGCCTGAATCGCCTCGTTTGAAATCCTGATAGATTTTAAAACGAGTTCAGTTTGAGCGGCCATTAATTCCGTAATATCAACTCCTGGTGCGGCCATCAAAACAATAAAAGAAACAGAGGCGTTTCTTGCAGCCACCATAGGGGCGATTAATCCTCCTTCACTATGGCCTACTAGTCCCATTTTAGTGGAGTCAATCTGCGGTAATTTTTTGGCATAATTCAAGTGCTCTTCTACATCTAACGCAAAGTCTGCTGAGGTACTTGCAGCATAAATCCCATTCGATTTTCCTATACTCCGATCATCAACTCGCATCACCGCAAAGCCATTTTTTGTAAAATAGTCAGCAATAACCGCAAAGGGTTTATGGTCAAAAAGGGTCTCGTCGCGATCTTGGGCGCCACTCCCACTTATCAATATAAGAAGAGGGTGCCTCAGCGTATCTTTGGGATAAGTCAATGTGGCCCCATACTTCAATTTTGTTTTCACCCCTTGGTATACAAAATCCTCTGATATATAGGGGAAAGGCGCTTTAGGTGTCTGCGGCTTTACAATCACTGGCCATATTTTTCCTTCCACATAAGGCTCTAACATGAGGGGGAATCGAGATCCCGCTTGTCCCCAAGCAGCTTCCATTTTTTGGCCATCTGGGGTTACTCTTCCAGTAAAAGTTACCCCCAATTGTTTGATTTCAATCGTCAAAAGATCGCCGTCCCACTCCGTTTTAGTAGAGGGAAGCCCCTTTGTTTTCTGAATAGGAATATCCCAAAACGATTTAAGTGAATTGGTGGAATCTTGCTGAAGATTAAGAATTATTTCAATCCTTTGGCCTCCTCCATTGAGTAGGCCTGACCATTTTTTAATGGGCGTTTGGGCGGCGGCAAAAGAGGCAATACACAAGAAAAGGATGACGTATTTTTTCATTCTGAAATTTAAGAATAAAATGGTTAATTTACCCCCGAAAAACCATCAAACCTATGTCATTCCAAGCATACCTCGATAACATTCAAGCCAAAACCGGCAAAAGTCCAGACGACTTAAAACGCTTAGCAGAGGAGAAAGGCTTTCTGCAAAATGGGAAGCTAGTTCCTTCAGTGAAAGCCACTGAAGTGAGAGTTTGGCTCATGTCCGAATTTGGTTTAGGCCACGGACATGCGATGGCGATCTGGTCTTTATTTCAAGGAAAACATGATCAGTCGTAGTGAAAACGACACTTCGCGATTTGGATTTCATCCTCCACGATTCGATAGATCAATCGATGCTCTTCATCTATTCTTCTAGACCAAAATCCAGCATAATTAAATTTTAGTGCTTCCGGCTTACCTATTCCTTCAAATGGACTTCTAGAAATGTCTTTAATCAATTCATTGATCCGCTTGATTTTGTGCTTATCCATTTTCTGCCAATACAGATAATCCTCCCAAGAAAGCTCCGTGAATACGATTTTCATTATTCAGCAAGATCCTTATATAGTTTCTTTCCTGCTTTTAATGATTCGATAGATTCGTCTAATCGCTGTTGATTCTTGCGAGAAGAAAGTTCGTGCTGCGTACTTTTGAGCGAATTATACTCTTCTAAAGACATAATAACCACCCCCGTGTCTTTTCCTCGGTTAATGATTAAGGTGTCAAAGCTCTCCGTCACACGATCGAAGTAACTCTTGATATCTTTTCTAAAATCTGATAGAGTAGTCGTTAACATAATGTACAATTTTATGTACAAATATATGTACATTAATTTAAAACACAGCTTCTTTTCCACAAATAAAAAAGGGGGCAATAAAGCCCCCTTTTTATTCAAACCCTAAACAAAATGAATCTTACTTCTTTTGTGATGCAGCAATCTCTGCGTTTAAAGCTGATGGATCAAACATGCGATAGATAGCTACCACTTTATCTCCCTCCCAAAACATAACCATGTGAAGAGGAATCTTATATTCTTGTTTTGTAAATTTGCCTTTACCAGACCATATTCCCCAATAGCCAGAAGCTACTTTTCCGTCGGAAGAAGTGAACGTTTTAATATCGCCCTTTCTCGTTGTCATCGCTATATTATCATACAAAGTATGTAATAATAATTCCCCTTGAATAAATTCTGCTAATCCGCCTGGGCTATCCTTAATTTGATCTAAGCTATCCACATTTCCAACACGGCCATCCAATACTTTTACCGTGTCTGCAAATACAGATTTTATCAGAACTGTGTCTGCTTTCCCTGCAGACTCAAGTACTTGTTTGATTTTTGCTACTTTATCATCTGTGGATACATATGTTCCTGAATCTGGATCTCCAGAAGTCGCCGTATCAGCCTTTTTTTCTGGCGCATTGCAAGCAAACATGGTTGCTAATACAATCAGGGATAAGAATACTTTTTTCATTTTAATTATTGTTTAAATAGGTGAATTATTTCTTTTGTGATGCCGCAACTTCTTCATACAATGTAGTAGGGTCAAAGAAGCGGTATTCGCGAACGATTTTATCTCCTTTCCAAATAAATGCAAGATGTAATGGCGCCGAAACTTCTTTATTGGTAAACTTTCCTTTACCCGTCCACATACACCAAACTCCAGTATGCTCATCTCCATTAGCAAATTTTAAAGTCATAATGTTGTCGGTAGTTACCTTGATGTTCGTATAAAAATCATGATTCATGCGCTCATTCGCAGCAAAACCTGCACGACCACCTGGATTTGCCTTCGTTTTACCTCCTTCTTGGTTTGCAGCCATTTGATCATAAATCTGAACGGTATCTACATAGTACTCATAAATTTTAGTGGAATCATTCTTCATGTAAGCTTCCAAAAGCTCTTTTACTTTGGCAGACTTTTCATCTTGTGAGGAAAACGTTCCGGATTTGGGATCTGAAGAATCAGTCGCCTCTGCCTTTTTTTCTGGTGCATTACAAGCAAACATGGTTGCTAGTAAGAACAAGGGTAAGATTAGTTTTTTCATAATAATAGGTTGTATTTAAATGAGTTATATTTTCCCAAATATAGGTATCAATATGAAACTAAAAAGAAAATGTACAATAAATTTTAGAAAAAATTCAAAAAAATAGCCCCCAGAAACCTGGAGGCTATGCAATTTCAATTTGAATTTTACTTAAATAATAAGGGATTCTTTAAACGACTTATAACTTTCTATCATCTCATTAATGTAGTTATCCTTGTCGTTTTTCATTCTTGTTTTAACCACCTCAGTATACGTATCTCCTAGGTGATCGTAAAAAAAATCGGTGGTAAACAACGCGATTTCTACCATGATGGGAAATGTTTCCATTCCTTTTTCTTCTAAAAGGTAATGCACATTTTTCTTATTTATCTCTCCCTTTTTTCTACTTACAAATCCCAACGATTCCAATTTTTTCAGCCGATTCGAAAGCATTTTACTCGGCATTAATTCTGGTGCATCCTTAAATTCATTGAAAGTAGATTTATGGAGAAATAACATATCTCGCAAAATCAATAAGGTCCATTTATCCCCAAAAACATCCAAGCCGGTAGCTACGGGGCATAAAGACCGAAACTGTACAACAGTATCGTTTTCCATAAAAGTCGCAAAAGTAGAATAAGATTATTTAAACCCAATCTTCTCTAAACCTTTGTGACTAATCACAATCGCTTCTAGTGCCGTTTCATTAAAACAAGCATCTTGCTCTACGAAATAGTACTGCATACCTGACAATTTCTTATTGTCAAGAATACGCTTGAAATCAATCTTTCCGTTACCCACTGGTGCGAAACGACCTTGATCATCCATATCCTTTACATGCCAAATTTTGAAACGACCTGGGTATCGTTTGAAATAATCCACTGGATCTGCTCCAGCCTTAGTTACCCAATATAAATCCATTTGGAAATTAACATACTTAGGATTGCAATGTTCTAACAGGTATTCAATCGGCACAATATCCTCCGCGTCTTTTCTGAATTCGAAATCGTGGTTATGGTACAGTAGCTGCAAACCTCCTGCCGCACATTTCTCACCTAATTTATCTAAGATTTCTGCTAAATTTTTAGCCCCACCTTTCATCGCCATGCGCTTATTCACATTATCAAATGTAAACAATCCCATAGGAGGAACTGGAATAACAAAGTACTTGAAACCTGCTGCTTTTAAATCAGCGATTTGTTGATCAATATTTTCAAAAGTAACCGTTCCTTGGTGAGCAGAAATAGGGGTTAATTTCATCTCATCTAACAATGATTTGAAATCCGCTGGAGACAAATTATAGAATTTGCCATTGTTGTAACCCGCAGATTCTACATTTACATAGCCTGCTTGTGCTACTTTTTCCAAAGTCGCGCGCGCATCTTTCATGGCATCGCGAACCGTATACAAAGCTAACCCTCCAAAACGTTTGTCAGATTGAACCTCTTTATCCGTTGCTTTGAACGAGAATAGGGACATGGCCAGTACAGCGCATACCGCTACAATTGATTTGATTTTCATAGGTACTGTATTAAAATTTTTGTTGAAAATTCAATTTAATGTATTTTTTCGATAAAATAGAATTGATAGGCCACCCTTTAACTGAAATTCGCTAAAATCCTTCCGCAGTCTTCATTCTCTTTATTGTTCTTGTGATATAACTCCACAAAGACCATTTTATCTTCAAGAGGGGAATGAGCGTAAATCAAACGAAGTCCAGAATTAACCCCTCGGCCTTTTAATGATTTGCACGCTATTTTTTTGACCTTAATGATACACGTTTTAAGGCCAAGATCAGATATCTCAAAACTAAATGGTGGACGTTGATTAGGCATGACGCTTAATACAAGTTTAACGATTGCTAAGTCTTCTACAAGTGATCTGTATTTCTTTTGTAAGAATTTTACATCTTTTTGAAATTCATCTAATTCGAGAAAAATCATGGCGCCTCAGCCTCCTCCCCATAATTTCTAACAGAAAAGGGAGCTTCGCGATAAAAAGCTAATTCATAACTAATTTCTTCTCCGTCCTTAGAAGCTAACCAAGGCATATCTTTGTGAGAATAATCACTTATGGCGGAGGCCGACCAGTCACTCATTTGCTCGATTACGCGATCAATAACTTCGGCTTCACTTGCTTTTAATGCTTTTAAATCAGCTTTCACTAAGGGTAAATAACGCGTTTGCGCAAAGCCACGATAAACTGTTTTAACGCGCTGCAACTGTTGTTTCTCAATCATCTGTTGAATGAGGCTATCCAGTTTTTGAGGGACAGGGCCAAAGGGTAACTTACGGTATTTAGCACCCGTCAAGTGCTCTTCATACAATTCATAATAATTGAAATCCGAAAAATAAAGCAATTTATACAAGACTGTTTCGCCTACATTAGGCTTGCCTGCACAGCGCTCCAAAATATAGAGTAAAACATTTTTGAATTTTTCTACCTGAAGAACAGGCACAGAAATACGCTCTTTTTTTTCCGAAACCACCTTTTCTCCTTCCACAAAATCAGGATTCAAATCAAAATCAGGTGATAGAAATTCATCCAATGAAAAGCCAAGTTGTAGCGAAAGTTTATGTAACTCCAGCACGTCGACACCTCTATTCCCTAGTTCAATTTGAGTCAAAGAGGATCTGGAAATATGTACCTTCTTGGCTAAATCTTCTTGAGACAGGCCTTTCCGTTTCCGAAGCTCCGTTACTCTGAAACCGATATCTTTTTTAGTGAGTTTGTCAGACATTTTGCTGTTGTTTAGCACTATGATGAATCAAAGGTAAACAATAGTTCGATAATAAAACTATCAACTGTTTGATAATAAAACTTTTTCGATAAAATAGTCAATTAAGTTCTCCCATTCCTCCTCCAGCGAACATGTCGGCCTCGTTTTCTTTGCACGCGTATACCAATAATCCGCATTCCAACTATCCCCTTCTTTCCGGTGTAAATAAGCGTGAACCCAAGCAGAATCGCGGTCACCCAACTGATCGATAAGCGCATGAGCTTGATCCCAGTCTCCTTTGGCATCATACCAAAGACTTTTTAAAATCGTAGATAGCTGCTGGTCTGGGGTATCCTGGGATAAGGATTCTTTGAATGATTTCATCAGAAATTATCTTTCTTAGCTAGGCAAACGACGTCCGTATCGATCAATTCTAGTGACAAAACCATGTCTTTTACCGCGTCTTTGTATTTCTTAAAATGAGGCGTTTGAATGTGGGACTGATAGGCCTCCATACTCGCATATACTTCGAAAATAGTAATACTCGTTGCGTCTTTTTTATCCGCCACTGCAGTGTACGATAAAACGCCCGGTTCCACTTTTATCGCGGTATTCATCTGCTCTTTTAAGAGCGATTTATAACCGTCGAGTTGCTTCGCATCGACTTTGATTTTAGCTATGCGGTGCATGCGATTGGAGTCTTGGACTTGGCGTTGAAACACGTACTCGTTCCGCTTAATCCACTGATCTGTACCCACAAATTTCACTTCTTTCACAATAGAAAATTGCTTCTCTGTTAACCGATAGGTATGACGTAAAACCGCCTTTTTGTGGTCATTCCCATCCTCCCCTTCTACATCGGTAATGAGTTGAAAGTCCCCATTAGGTTCATTTTTAAACGCAACAATTAGGTCTTTGCCAAACAAATTGCCCTTCACATAGGTCGTGTCCTTTGCGTTCGCGTGAGGTTCTTTAGGGTATTCATAAGACATGATCAATCCCTTTTGATTCTGCGTCAAACTCAGGGTTATATTCGCTGCCATGGAGTAGGGTTTGCCGCTACTATAATCTAGGTAGGTTAATTTGCCTTCCCAAAAACCGGTGGATTTAGCGAGGTCTTTGACTTGAAAACTTTGGGAATACCCGACAGAAAAAACAAATAGAAAAAGGGAAGAAAAGAAGATTTTTACCATGGAGTAAAGATAGAGGAATTTTGACGAATGGTAAATGTTCAGAATTTTATCTAATTTACTTTTCAATCAAAGAAAGGATGTCAAACCGCAGGGAATTTCTAAAACAAAGCACGGGACTCTTAGGCTTAAAGGCCCTAGATTTCGCAGCTCCTGCAAAACCCCTGTTGTCCTTTTCTACCCTCGGTTGCCCCACTTGGACATTTTCACAAGTGCTACAACACGCCGCTGCAAATGATTACCAGGGCATTGAAATAAGAGGAATTAAAGGTGATTTAGACTTGCCCAATAATCCCTTATTTTCCGCATCAAACATCGCGCAAACGAAGAGAGAAATCACAGATTCCAATAGGAATATTGTGAACCTCGGATCCTCCGCAAACATGCATTTCATCGATGCGAAAAAAAGTCAAAGCAACCTAGATGATGCCAAGAAATACATTGAACTTGCTCACCAATTAGCTTGCCCATTTATCCGCGTTTTCCCGAATGATTTGCCGAAAGAGCAGGACGAAAAAGCAACGGTCGATACAATCATAAAAAGCTTAATTGAATTAGGAGATTATGCGAAAAAAAGCGGAGTAAAAGTCTTGCTAGAATCCCACGGAAAAGTCATCAAGAGCGACATACTCTTGCACATAATGCAAGTGGCGAATCATGCAAATGTAGGGTTGGTTTGGGACTTCTTTAACATGTGGTCCATTACGAAAGAGCCGCCTGCACAGATGTATAATCAACTTAAAAAATACATTTTTCACACGCATATTAAGGATGCAATCTTGACGGAAACAGGTGAAACCTATACACTTTTAGGAGAGGGGAATTCCCCTGTAAAAGAGGCATTGCATGCATTAAAAATCGGGGGCTATACCGGTTATTATAGTTTTGAGTGGGAGAAGCTTTGGCATCCTGAAATTCAGGAACCTGAAATGGCGATTCCGCATTATGCTAAGAACTTCGCAAACTACTGGAAATAAGGATGGGAACGAAAGAAAAACATACCTTCGATGCCATCGTAATCGGTTCTGGAATCAGCGGAGGTTGGTCAGCTAAAGAACTTACGGAGAAAGGCTTAAAAACGCTGCTATTAGACCGCGGAAGAGACGTGAAACACATCGTGGATTACCCCACTACAATGATGAATCCCTGGGAATTTCCACATGGGGGACAAGCGACTTTAGAACAGAAAAAGGACTACAAAACCGCCAGCAAAAATTACATTTTTTCAGAGGCGACAGCCCATTTTTTAACCAAGGATGGAGAACAGCCGTATATCCAAGACAAGCCCTACGATTGGATTCAGGCGTATCACGTGGGCGGTCGCTCACTCTTATGGGGGAGACACACCCAGCGCTGGAGTGACTTCGATTTTACCGGACCGGAGCGTGACGGCTTTGCGGTCGACTGGCCCATTCGCTATAAAGACATCGCGCCATGGTATAGCTATGTAGAAAAATTTGTGGGGATTTCGGGTAATAAAGATGGCCTGGAAACCTTGCCAGATGGGGACTTTATTAAGCCCTATGAATTGAGTTGTGTGGAGAAACATTTTGGCCAAAAAGTGAGCCAAAAATACCCCGACCGACACGTCATCATCGCGCGGACAGCGAACTTAAGTCAAGCCAATAAAATTCATCAATCCGTAGGAAGAAGCCAATGCCAACACCGCAATCTCTGCGAACGCGGCTGTCCTTATGGAGGCTATTTTAGCAGTAATTCGGCGACATTGCCGGCAGCTTACCAGACAGGAAATTTGACGCTGAAAACCCATTCCTTTGCACATTCGATTATTTATGATGAGCATAAAAAGAAGGCGATTGGGGTGAGGGTGGTGAATGCCCTTACAAACGAAATGGAAGAGTATTTTGCTTCGATCATATTTGTGAATGCTTCGCCTTTGGCCACTAACTTAATCCTCTTACATTCCACTTCGTCGCGCTTCCCTACTGGACTAGGAAATGACTCCGGCATCTTAGGAACGCACATGGCCTTCCACAGTTACCGCGGCAGAATCACGGCAGAATACGATGGGGATTTAGACAAAACGACATCCGGAAAACGGCCCACATCAGGCTACATTCCGCGCTTCAGAAATGTCTACAAACAGGAAACGGATTTCCTTCGCGGCTATGCGAGCAATTTAAGTGCCTCACGTATAGTGGAAAACGCGAACGATTTAGTAGGAGAATCCTTAAAGAATTCCTTGCTTTCGCAAAAACTAGGCAACTGGCACATTAACGTGGGCATGATGGGAGAGACGATTCCCAAGGCCCATTCAACCGTTCGATTAGACTCAGAACTGAAAGACAAATACGGCATTCCACAGCTCCGCGTTTCGATCGGATACGACGAAAACGATGAGAAAATGCTCAAAGATTTTCACCAACAATTCACCGAAATGTACGAGGCCGCCAGCTTCCATAACATCCAACCGATTGACACGAAACGCCTACCTGGAAACGAAAACCACGAAATGGGCGGCGTCCGGATGGGAAGAGATCCGAAGACCTCGATGTTAAACGCCTTCAACCAACTACATCACTGCAAAAATGTCTTTGTCACGGATGGCTCCTGCATGACCTCAACCTCTACCCAAAATCCTTCACTAACATACATGGCGCTAACGGCAAGAGCGGTGGATTACGCGTTAAAAGAAAAAAAGAAACTGAATTTATAAATGGCGAGCATTAACTCCTACAAATCGAATCACCGATCCCGTCCCATTATGGTACAAACCTTCGCTTAATTCGATATCCTTTTCGACTAATTCAATGATTGTGTAGTTAGGGAAGTCGGCTTTAATTTCATCGATTGAAAACAAGCTATCGATATCTTTAGGGCCTCCTACTTTTTCATCGGCCATCACGTATGCCAAATGTTTTTTGCTAAACGATTCGAATATAATCGTTCCACCTTTTTTCAGCAAGGTGTCTAATTTTTGATGATAGGCGGATTTAATTTTGGCAGGAAAATGGGCATAGATAAGCGCAATCGCATCGAATTGCTCAGCCTCAAAATTCAAACCTTCTAATGGCCCTACTTGATAATCAATAGAAACTCCCCTTTTTTCTGCTAAAAGGTCCGCTTTTTTCTGTCCCTCTTGACTGATGTCAAAAGCGGTAACATCCCAACCTAGCTGTGCTGCAAACACGGCATTTCGGCCTTCGCCCTCTGCCGGAAAAAGAATGGATCCTATGGGTAATTTTTCTAGTTGCGCTCTTAAATACTGATTAGGCTCTTCGCCATAGGCAAATGCTTCGTCACTGTATCTTTCATTCCACCGCGAAGTCCAAATTTCATTTAATTTATCGTTCTCCTTCATATGCTTTGCCATTATCGTTTCATAAAACTGCAAAATACAAAGTTTTGAACGGCCCCACTAGGCGTAACGTGATCTTCGCGCTTGCACTCCAAATTTTTAAAATCCGATTGAATGAACTTTGCCTTCATCCCATCCTCATCGTATTGTTGAATTTCCAGTCCACTGCACTTAGTAGGTCCATCTATAGAAAAAGTACCAATAATAACCATGCCATCCACCGCGTTTTTAACGATATTCAAATAGGTATTAATTTTAGCCGGCTCTGTTTGGAAGTGAAAAGCGGCACGATCGTGCCATACATCGTATTTCACTTTTGGTTTAAAGTCTAAAATATCACACACAATCCACGTGACTTTTTGAGCATCCATCCCTAACCTTTCTTGAGCTCTATGAATCGCGGCTTCTGAAATATCTAGAACAGAAAGATTCGTGTAGCCTTCCGCTAACAAAAAATCCACCAGGTTGCTGTCACCGCCACCAATGTCGATAATCTTCGCGTTTTTAGGGATTTTAAACTGATGTATGAATGCCAAAGAAGCGGCAGGAACCTCCTGTGTCCAACTCACCTCGTTAGGCTGTTTGGTTTTATAAATGGTTTCCCAGTGTTCTTTTACGTCTGCTATCATGACGCAAATTTGGGCAAAACTTGCGTGTAAAAGTGTGACTTATGTCACCGGCTTACTTTACCGTACAGCGCTTCCAGTTTCTCCTTCTGAGCCACTAGCACGTGACCCTTAATGCTCGCCTTTTTAGCATCCCACAAAGCAGGCATGGAAACTTTACCTCGCGAAAGGGAATACATCCAAAACAAATCGATGAAATTAATGAAGAGATTCGCTCGATAAAAAGCAGACGCTTTTTCGATTTGGAATCCGAGTTTTTGCAAGGTTCTATCGTTGAAAAAATACGATGTTCCCACGATTGTGACAGATTCCGGAATCTGCTTGTTTTCAATTAAAGAAATGAGGTGTAATAACCCTTCCAAATGATAAGCAAGCAACCTATTCCGCAATTCAATACCAGGCTTACATTTCCGCAAAACAAAAAGATGATCAAAGCTCGTTCCGCTATGTAAATCGATCTGTTTCTCGTTCGCCATATAGCCTAACAGCATGGGAGAATAATAGGTATAACCACCCGTCAACTTAAAAATAGGCGTGTACAAAAATTGGCTAATGGGAACATATAAAATGAACGCGGCGTAATAGAACGGCTGTTCTGAACCCTTTTCGATGATCAAAACTGCCAGAAAAAAACCAGCCAAAAGGAATAGAATGGATTCGATCCAAACTAAGGCTTTTGGCTGTTTGTAAAAGTCATTCATTACGCTATTTGTTATTCCAGCCATCTATAAAGCCGGCTTTAATTTGATCGTAATTGGAAATAAAAGAAACAATTAAAATTACCCAAAGAATTAACTTCCAATTGTTCTTTACTAAGGTTTTCAAGTCAGTGATAAATTGATTCATATCCGTGATTTTAATGGTGAAATTAAACTCATATGGTTTAGTGTCAGCCGCGATGGAGTATTCGGACAAATCTGTTTTCAAAGCCTCGCCTATCACTTTCAATGAATGAAGACTGGGTTTCACTTCGTTATTCTCAATTCGCTGAATTGTTCTGAGCGTTAAACCGCTTTGTTCAGAAAGTTCTTTTTGAGAATAATTCAAACTTGTTCTAATCTCTTTAACTCTGGCACCAAATTCCATTTACAAATATGATCGTTACTTTTTTCTAATTTTTGACATTAGTGCGTCATTTAGACGACATTTGATTGTTCGCGATGGAACTGAGGTTAATACGGACTTCTGTATCCGAATCTTTCAGCACAATAAAAGGTTTCCCACCTGTTGCTTTTATATCGTTACCTTTCATCGCAAAAGCTTCTTGTTTATAATCTGCGATGAAAATTTCGGTACGAGCAGGTAAGGAATACGTCTTGGTTTCAGCCGGATTTAGATTACTAACGCGGGTTTGTATTTTACCATCTGGCGTATAAATAATTAACGAGAGATGGTACACATCTTTGTAATCATTGGAGAAATTGATGTTAATATTATCCTGGGCTTTTACAGAAAATACCATCAAGAAAAGGCTAAGGATAAAGGCTACTTTTTTCATAATTGATTGACTAAAAAACAGATTTGATTACATCTCTAAAAATCAAGAAGAGATAGACTATAACTCCCACAATAACTTGGTTTCGATACTTACTAAAGAATTGTTTCATATGAATTAAACTATACGTTTACGCCCTATTAATACGTAAAGTATTCCTGCTAAGGCGCCTAAATAACCCATTTGCTGCCATACCAATGATTAATAAAGCATCAGCTCCGGGAAGATGTATAATCTTCATTAACGCGCCCACTAGCTCAAAAACTAAGCTAATTACGAAGCTCCATTTAACAACGATTTCGAGGTTCATCTAATTAAGTCCGATTAATAAGTTAAAGTAAAGGATTTGCCTCCACAAAACAAAAGTAGAAAGTTGAACCAATTCGATATTAGAGGCTAACATTTTGAACCTCATTTAGAATATGAGGTCCAATAAACTTACTTAATGATTGAGTGGTAACAATCTCCACTTTTCTGCCAAAAATCCCTTCTAAAAAGAAGGACAGATCCATAAAATTGTCAAAGCTCTTTTTTAGTATGGATTTTTCCTTGGTTCATTGCTCAAGCAAATTAGACATTAAAACCCTAGCTAACAACATTGTCTTGATTTTGAACCCCTTAACCCATGATAATAAAACCCGATGAAATTATTTATCTTGTCATTCTAAACCTCTCAAACCTATGAAAAAGCTATTTATTGCCATTCTAACCTGTTTGGCATTCAACACCCTCGCACAAGATGGAACGATTTATCCGCTGGATGCCCCTAAAGAACCTAATGCGATACCATTAAATACTGGTTCCGTAAAGGATCAGCCGGCACAGGAAACATGGTTTCGCCAGTGGGGTGATCCGATGGCGCGGAATATTTCTACAGCTACGTTAACGCCTTTCTTTCCTGAAAAGGGTAAGGCAAATGGAGCTGTTGTCATTGTGGCGCCGGGCGGAGGATACCGTTGGCTTTCGATGGGAAATGAGGGCTGGGAAGTAGGTGAGGCTTTGGCCAAAAAAGGAATAACCGCTTTCGTCCTAAAATACCGCCTATTCCCAACCCCAGAAAAATTAGACGACTTTACGGCATGGATGAACCGTCCGCGTCCTGCACCGCAAAAGACAGACAGCACGGCAAAGAATACGAATCCAATGGCTCAAATGGATTTATCTAATCAGCTAATTGACGCAGAAGCAGCCTATGCGATGATCATCAAAAATGCCGCAGCTTGGGGCGTGGATATACAGCGAATCGGAATGATTGGATTTTCTGCTGGAGCGGGTTTAACCATGCACGCAACGCTGAATTCAAAAACGATGAAACTTGCCTTTATTGGACCGATTTATGGCGGAATGGGCCCAGTAAAAGTGCCAGCAAACGCACCTCCTATGTTTAATGCCATCGCCTCCGATGACTTCTTATTTAATTCCCAATTTGGGGTAATTGAATCTTGGTTCAAAGCCGGCAGACCCGTAGAGTTTCACTTATACCAAAACGGTGGCCACGGATTTGGCCTAGGTAACCCGAACAGAACGAGCAACAAATGGTTTGATGCCTTTATCCACTGGCTAGATGTGAATAAGTTTTTAGCATCGAAATAGAGGATAACAAAAAAGAGGTCAAAATTGACCTCTTTTTTATAATTAATTAACGACTAATTATTTCTTAGGAGTGGTCGTTTTTAGAATCTTTAAAATAGGTGCATAAGAGAAGCCATCAGGCATATATGTCGCCATTTTAGATTTTTGTATAACCTCGTTATATCCTGGAATATTCAATCCAATTCTATATTTCATTAGATCTTCCAAACTTCCAAAAGCATCCCACGACATTATTGTGTTATGACTAGTTTCCATCGTAGGGAAAGTCAGTCTTCTAGCAACACCCCAAATCTTCATATTCATTTTACCCATATTCTTTTCAAAGAATGGTTTCCATAATGCCTTGTTCTCAGCAATAAAGCCTGATACGTTAGCAGGTTTTCCAAAATTAAACTGAACATACGTTGCTTCTCCTGGATTATAGGCTTCACCTTCTGCAACAAAAATGTTATTAGCATCTTTAGTCCATTTATATTGCGCCATAAGAGCTTTGCGTTGTTCTAACTCTGCAGGTGTAAGAACCTTTGCCGCATTGTTCCACCAAGCTGCTTTCGCGCTCAATAATTCATCAATGTTATTTGCCCACTGAGCAAACACATAATTATATTCATTTGGATTATCAATTTGATTTAATTTTTGAATTTTTGATAGGCTCCAATAAAGAATCTCCCCTTTGTTTACGGCATCTTGCGCCACTTTTGCGTTTAACTCTGCCTCCACTTTTTCGAAAGCTTCCAAGTTGCCTTCAATTCTTACACCATGTAAAGCGAATACTCTTTGAGCATTTGCGATTTGTACCGTGCATAATACGGCAATGAGTAATAAAATCTTTTTCATGTTTTTTGATTTTTAAGGTTTATCGGCATCAATATGATACCGATAGTTAGGGTACTTTTTTTGTTTTACTTTCTTTTATACAAATACCACATGCTACGACTTAGCATGGCGGACATGACAGAACCATGAGTTTCATCCGCAAATTCAACAAATGTGGTTTCGATGTTATTATAATGACTCTTCAGTTGTGCCTCAAAACCTTTCAAATCTTCGATCCCATCTTTTGGCTCTAGCGTACCAAAAGACAAAAAGACTCTGCCATTATACTCCTTATGCGTTGCAGCATAGTTATTTTCAATCGTTCTAATTTCATTTTTTAGCCAAAGGCGCTGTGATGAACTATTGATCCCAAAACGGTTAAACAGTTCAGGTGTTTTAAACATTAAATAGGCTACCATTTGGCCCCCTAACGAATGACCAGAAATTCCCCGTGTTCCATTTGAACTGTATTTGTTTTCGATGAATGGAAATATTTGTTTCGTTAAAGTTTCTAGGAATTGATCCCCTTTACCAGAAATTAGACTTCCATCGGGAAGTTTAAAATACTTGGCTGCTCCTACATCATTCGTAGGATCTTTGGAAAAAGTATAATCAGGCCAACGATTAATTAACCATTCACTCGTCGATTTCTCTGGACCTGAAATGGTAACTACAATTACGTCCTCAATCAGATTCTCTAATTGTAAAGTCCGATGCGCCCCGTGAGCTATCGCTGCAGCATAATATCCGTCTAAAATATAATAGACCGGATACTTCGTATTCGTATTATAGTTAACCGGCAGCGAAACCTCTAACGTATAATTCGTCTTGTTGTATTTCGAGGTCAAATCAAACTTAGCTGTCAGCTCTTTCGTTAAGGGGAATTGGGCAAAAATAGACTGTGAAAAGAGTAATACTCCTATCAAAAAAAGGTGCTTCATTTTGGTAAATTTTATGGTTCTCAGAATTTCTATAACAAATTAATTTCTAAGGACATTTAATTTATTATGTGACTAAGTAAAATATGTTCCCAAAAGGGAAAAGGGAACAAAAAAACCGATCCTATTTGAAGAAAATCAAGGCATAATGATTTTTTGCAACGAATAATCCCTACATTCGTTGCAAATTATGCAACGATTAAACGCCTACATCCACGAACTCGAGTCCTGGTCTAACTTCACTTGGAGATTAGATCAGCTGATCTTGCCCTTAAGTGAGGTGCATTTCTTGCAAGGTCGGATTTTGGGAAAGATGGAGGCTTTGAGCTTTTCCTTACAAAATGAGGCCTTTTTAGAGACCCTAACCCTCGACGTTTTGAAGACTTCGGAAATTGAAGGCGAGCGCTTGAATGCGGAGCAGGTTCGCTCCTCCATAGCGCGGCAATTAGGTTTGGAAATTGCCGGGTCCATACCCTCTGATCGCCACGTGGATGGCGTGGTGGAAATGATGCTGGATGCAACCCAAAACTTTAACGACCCACTCACCTCTGATCGCCTTTTCAACTGGCATTCCGCCCTTTTCCCCAGCGGACGCTCCGGCATGTACCCCATTTCGGTAGGTCAATGGCGCACGGACAAAAAGGGTCCGATGCAGGTAGTTTCAGGAGCTTTTGGTAACGAAAAAGTCCATTTTCAAGCGCCCGATTCTGCCAAAATCTCAGCTGAAATGGCCCTGTTTTTAGACTGGTTTAACACAAATAATACGTTGGATTCGGTCATAAAGGCAGGTGTCGCGCACTTGTGGCTACTCACCATCCACCCTTTTGACGATGGAAATGGTCGAATTGCGCGCGCGATGACGGATTTATTAATGGCCCGCTCAGACACCAGCGCGCAACGGTTTTACAGTCTTTCTGCACAAATCCAGCTAGATAGAATTGCCTATTATACGATTTTGGAGAAGACCCAAAAAGGAAACCTTGACTTAACTGAGTGGCTCACCTGGTTTCTACAGACCCTCATCAAGGCCCTGAAATCAACAGATGAGGTGTTAAAGAAAGTGCTGGCGAAAGCTGTTTTTTGGCAAAAAAATAGTTCAATTTCGCTTAACGAAAGACAGAAAAAAATGCTCAGCAAGATCCTTGATGGCTTCGACGACAACATCACGTCAGAAAAATGGGCAAAGATCTGCAAATGCTCAAAAGACACCGCCATCAGAGATCTAAACGACCTCCTCTCAAAAAACATTCTGCAAAAAGACGATGCGGGAGGGCGCAGTACGCGGTATCGGATGAGTTAAATATACAGAAATCGATTTTGTGAGCAAAACTCCTTCGGTCGAAATTGAATATCAACAAAAAAGCCGATCAGAAATGATCGGCTTGCTCCCCTTACAATCGAAAGATGCAACTATAATCCGATGATTGAGTATGTGACAATCAGGAAATTAAAGGGTTAAACTTCGTGCAAATTGACAGAGAGTTTAAATACCTTCCTGTTTAACTTCTTTCTGAATTGGAGCTTTATAAGGTCTTTTTATTATTTTCAAATCCTTAAAGTATCCAACTGTCGCAATATCAACATAAAGTCCAACTCCACCTTTTTTAACTTTACCCAACATTTTATCAACGATAAAAGAGGAATATTTCATATTGTTAATAAACATTTCGGCCGTTTCTCCATTTACCTCAATTCTCATTGTTATCCATTCTTTTAAAGCAACTGGTGCCGAACCCTCATACGAGCCAGGAGGATAATTTTTTCTAAGTGTTTCAAATTTTGCATCCGGATAAGAAAAATATTGAACAGCGTGGTTTCTATGCATTTGATTGGGGGCTCTTCCAGCTTTAGGTCGCAAATAAATTGACTCGAACGCTGAATCGTTTGGAGCAATTCGATAATACAAGCCAATAAAACCGGCAGCTCCTGCAAAAGGGGACGGATCTTGAATTTGACTATACATTTTAATCTCAATGGTTCCATTTTCAAAATCATTTAATCCAACTAATTTTGCATAATGTTTTTCATCTACAGTTGCCTCTAATCTATTTGGGTCAAATGGCAAAGAGTTTAAATCTCTTTCAATTTTAAGGACAGATTCCCCTTGAAACTTAATGATTGATCCTGTCACGTTATGTAATTCAAAAACTTGTTTCCCTAAAGTCAATTTTGTTTGAGCAAAAACGGAGGAAACAAAAACGAACTTAATTAATAAAAAACTGATAATCTGGATGTAATTTTTCATTTTATATTTTTTTTACAAATCTATTTCAAATGGTATACATTCGTAACTAATTTAGTAAATACAAGTAACCAAAAGGTAACCAAATTATGAGTAGCAAATTTATCGACAACCCATTAAATTGTCCCGTAACCCGCACAATAAGTATTATTGGAGGTAAATGGAAGCCCATCATACTAAACTGTATTGGAGAAAGGACAATTCGATTTGGGAAACTAAACCAAATCATACCGTCGATTTCAAATAAAGTATTGTCTAGTGAGTTGAGAGAATTAGAGCAATATGGATTGATTCACAGAATTGAATTCACTGAAATGCCTCCTCGAGTAGAATATTCTTTAAGTAACGCTGGCAAATCGTTACTCCCATTATTACACGAACTTGCTAATTGGGGTAATACTCATACTGCTAAAAAAATCATTAATGAATTTACTTGATTTTTAGAACGATGCAGCTACCCTAACTCACTGATAGACAACAAAAAAGGGGGTGTTTTTCTCACGCAGAGGGTTATGTCAGAAAAACTTATGTACTTTTAAATGTTGTTCGTATACTAAAAGACACCCTTACAATGAAAGTGAACTTAAATCATAAATATCTTTCTATCCTTTATTGGACATTATTGATAGCGGTAACAATTTCTTGCAGTAGTCAACCAAATAAGGAAAATCAGATACAACAGAATAAAACCGATAGCAATTTGTTGAAATACACAACTGGGGTTCGGTCATTTTTAGAGGATAGTAAAGGAAATATTTGGTTTGGTAGTGACAAAGAAGGCGTGTGTTTGCTTCATAATGGTAAGTTTCAATATTTCTCTGCAGAAAACGGGTTAAGTCACAATCAGGTAAGAAATATTTATGAAGATACAAATGGCATCATATGGTTTGAGTGTGGTAGAGGATTAAGTATATACGATGGACGAAAAATGTCCATTTATAAAGAAAGAAATTACAATTCAACAACACAATGGAAATTAGGAGATAAAGACATTTGGTTTAAAGGCGATGAATTAATTGACTACAATAAACTTGAAAAGAATCCAGGTGTGTATCAATATAATGGACAAAAGCTTTCCTATCGCCTATTTCCTGTTACATCTAAACCTGATGATGGGTTTAAATACAATATTTCAACACCTTTTGTAAAAGGTAAGAATGGCACGATTTGGTTTGGAGCCTACAGAGCATTAATTGGATATAATGGCTCAGATTTCAAAATAATAACTGATGAAAGTTTGGGATTAACTAAAGAAATAGGAGGCCTGCATATCCGTGGCTTCTTGGAAGACAGCAAAGGAAATCTTTGGATTGCTAATAATGGCAGCGGTGTTTTAAAGTATGACGGAAAAGAAGCAATTAATTTGACAACACAATATAAATTGAAAAAGGAGGACACCAAAGGCAATTCACTTGAAAGAGCTTATTCCATTGGAGAAGATGCTGAAGGAAATATTTGGATAGGGACAGTAGAATCTGGAGTATGGAGATTTGATGGTAATTCTTTTAAAAATTTTACTGAAAAGGATGGACTTGAGGGTACATTCATTTCGACCATATATAAAAGCAAGCAAGGAGAGTTGTGGTTTGGAGGAAATGGTGTTTTTCGTTTCAATGGCAAGTCTTTCGAAAGAATATATTAACCATAAGTACGAACACACACATTGGGTTTTGAAATTTGGGCAGACGGAATAATAATGAGTATTTGTTTGAGTAAAGGGTTTACACATTTGAAGGAAGGTGCAGACGAAGAAACAGATATATAAGTTGCATCTTTTCAGAAAAAGTCCATTTTGAAAATGGAAAAGCTGCAACTCCAAAGTACACACCCCCAATTGAGGTTTTAATCAACGCCAGAGGGGGTTTTAGAAGGTTCTAAAAACAAAAAAGAGGTCAATTAGACCTCTTTTCTCAACTTGCTCCCCTTACAGACGAAAGATGCAACTATAATAAGTTGATTGAGTTTGTAACTGTCAGGAAATTGAAGGGTTGAAATTCTTGAAATTATTTCAATTTTCAATTATTGACCTTAAATAAGCGAGATAGATTTCTCCTCTTCGTTCTGCAAAGAAATCTAAAAGTAAGACTAGGCTTGATTGAATAAACAGACCTAATCCAATTCCATTCCATAGCAAATTTTGCCTAAAACCATACATTAGGATAATACCAACTATTATCAAAGTGATTTCAGTGTACCTGAAAATTACAAAATTTCGCATCACATCTTCCATCCTGGGAATCTCTTCTTTTTGTATCATTTCATTTTTTTCAGATAAGTAGGTCTCGACCCTTATAATATCCTTTGGACTTCGATATATCAGAGTTACCCCTACTACTATTTCTAAAAAAGAAACCAAAAGAAAGGGAATAGCAACTCCTTTTAGAAAAGATGTTTTGAGAATAAAAAGGAAGAATAGGGCTAGGGCTAATCCTAAAATTCCCAAACCCAAAAACAAAAAGCTCTCTAACTTTTCACCGGTAAAATATCTGACAATTGGATTCATACCTTACAATTTAAAAAACTTCTTATTCATTTTGAAAATAAACCCATATCCCAATAACTTATTCAATAGATTGTACAGCTTGGCGTCTTTTCCTGCCATATACCTTAGTCTATTTTTTCCATCTGTTGCTGCTTCATAAATAACTTTAGTAACCACATTGGTTGATGAGGCATTCTTAATCATTTGAGGGAATACGGTCATTATTTTACCTACAATATTTTGATAGGCACTCAACTTTTCATTATTATTAAAATCAAAAGAACGACCTGCAAAATCTGTGGCTATAGCCCCAGGCTCAATAATTTTAACCTTACCCCCAAATTCTTCCACCTCATATCTTAATGACTCGGATATACCTTCAACAGCGAATTTTGTTCCGTGGTATAATGAGCCCAAAGGGAAAGTCATTTTACCTCCCATTGAGGAAACATTCATTATTATTCCTTTTTTATGTTCTCTAAAATGCGGTAGAATGGCTCTTGTTACATCCAAAAGTCCAATAACGTTGGTATTGAATTGACGTAAAATCTTTTCTCTTGGAAAAGATTCTAATGGGCCGTAAGCACCATATCCAGCATTGTTAAGCAATACCTCAATTCCTCCAAACTTTTCAATCCCTTTGGTTATTGCTTGGTTGATTGATTCCAAATCCAATACATCAAGTTTCGTCACAAAAACATTCTCCAAACCATTCAATTCCGTTTCGTTTTCAGGATTTCTCATTGTTGCAATAACATTCCATCCATTTGATTGAAAGAATTTTGCTGTTTCTTTTCCTATACCACTGCTTGCGCCTGTAATTAAAATTGTTTGTCTCATTATCTAATTATTTGTTTGATTCACAAACATATTGTGATAATTTTAAACCTACAACAGTAGAGCATAGTCTATAGTTGATATTTATTTTTCAACACCCTATATTTGTGATATGTTAATAAACGAGCTATCCAAAAAAACAGGCATCTCAATCCACACAATCCGTTTTTATGAAAAATCAGGGTTGATAGAGGGTAAGCAAGATCCATCGGTGAAATCGAATAAGTACTTTCACTATGATGCAGTAACGATTGAGAAACTTGAATTCATTAGTGATGCCAAATCAGTTGGATTTACCATTAAAGAAATAGGTCAAATCATTGACGCCTG
>JAURHT010000019.1 GCA_030833145.1 Aquirufa sp. | reverse complement strand
GCCCCTTTAAGGGCAGCCTCTTTTTTTGTACCTTTGTGGATCGATCGATTCCCAAACTATGGCTTCAAAAGCGTCTGATTCTACCGGATTTTCCCACATTCAAGTGCTGGGTGCACGCGAGCATAATTTAAAGAATATTGACGTTTCCATTCCGCGCAATCAGCTTGTGGTGGTGACGGGTATTTCGGGGTCGGGAAAATCGTCTTTGGCGTTTGATACGATTTATGCAGAGGGCCAAAGACGCTACATGGAATCGTTCTCCGCCTATGCCCGTTCTTTCCTAGGAAACATGGAACGTCCGGATGTAGACAAGATCGAAGGCCTTTCGCCGGTGATCTCCATCGAACAAAAGACCACCTCTAAAAATCCGCGTTCTACGGTAGGAACAACCACAGAAATCTATGATTTCTTGCGTCTGTTATATGCCCGTGCCGGGGAGGCATTTTCTTATCTTTCGGGGGAGAAAATGGTCAAGCAATCCGTTGATCAAATCATCGAAACTTTATTGACCCAGTTCAATAAAGGCAAGGTCGTTTTACTCGCGCCCGTAGTCAAAGGCCGTAAAGGACATTACCGCGAATTGTTCGTTCAAATTGCGAAGTGGGGATATACAAAGGTGCGTATTGATGGTGAAATCATGGACATCGAGCCTAAGATGCAGGTCGATCGATTTAAAGTACACGATATCGAAATAGTGGTGGATCGTTTAGTCGTAGCAGAGGACGAACGTTTGCGTTTATCCCAAAGCCTACAAACCGCGATGAATCAAGGCAAAGGGCAAGTCTACGTCCTAGATGCCAAGAATAAATTACATTACTTCTCCCAGACCTTAATGGATCCGGCGACTGGTTTGTCCTACGACGAACCCGCACCGAATACTTTCTCGTTTAATAGCCCTTACGGCGCTTGCCCTTGTTGCAATGGCTTAGGAGTAGTAGAAGAAATTACCGAAGATTCGGTAATTCCAGATCGTTCGTTGAGCATTATCCGCGGAGCTATTGCACCGATTGGAGAATACCGAGAGCTTTGGATATTCAAGCAATTAGAGGTGCTCTTGAAACCCTATAAAGTGGGTCTTTCGACTCCTATTGCGAAGTTTCCTGCGGAGGCCGTGGAATTGATGTTGTATGGTTCGGACGCGCCGGTTGCGGTGCCGTCTAAGAAATACGAAGGAACGGAGTGGAATACGAAATACGATGGTATCGTAAACTTCTTGAAACGCCAACAAGAGTCAGGTTCTGAAAAGACCCAAGACTGGTTGAAGGATTTTATGATCATCAAAAAATGCCCGGATTGCGATGGGTATCGTTTGAAAAAAGAATCCTTGCACTTCCGTATCGCTGATAAACACATCGGGCAATTAGCCCAAATGGATATCAATGAACTGGAGGCCTGGTTCGCTGATGTAGAAACGCGGATGAGCGATCGCCAGCAGCAGATCGGGGTGGAAGTATTGAAAGAGATTAGAAAACGGGTGGGCTTTTTAACCCAAATCGGCCTTACCTATTTAACTCTCGACCGACCGATGAAAAGTCTATCGGGTGGGGAGGCGCAGCGGATTCGTTTAGCGACTCAAATAGGGACGCAACTCGTGGGCGTCTTGTACATCATGGATGAGCCGAGTATCGGTTTGCACCAGCGCGATAATGAGAAATTAATTCAGGCCTTAAAAGATTTAAGGGACTTAGGTAATTCGGTCTTAGTCGTGGAACACGACAAGGATATGATGCTGGAGTCTGATTATATTTTGGACATCGGTCCGGGTGCGGGTCGCCACGGAGGAAATGTGGTGGGTTCCGGTACACCAGCTGAGTTCTTGAAGCTGAAGACGCCTACGGCGGCTTATTTGAATGGTGCGCTGGAGATTGCGGTGCCAGCCGTTCGTCGCAAAGGCAATGGTTTGAGCATCGAGTTGAAAGGGGCGACTGGGAATAATTTGAAGAATGTGTCGGTGAAGTTTCCGCTTGGGACTTTGACGGTCGTGACTGGGGTTTCGGGTTCTGGAAAATCGACCTTGATTCACGATACCTTGGTATTGAAATTGAAGCAGCATTTCGATCGAACGAAGCGGGATGCGATGCCGTATAAGTCGATTGTGGGTTTGGAAAATATCGATAAAGTAATCGAAGTGGACCAAAGTCCCATCGGCCGCACGCCTCGTTCTAATCCAGCTACCTATACGAATATGTACAGCGACATTCGCACGCTGTATTGCGAATTACCGGAATCAAAAATCCGTGGATACAAGGCGGGACGATTTAGTTTCAATGTAAAAGGCGGCCGTTGTGAAGGTTGTGAGGGAGCGGGTCGCAAAAAGATTGAGATGGAGTTCTTGCCGGATGTATTAGTGGAATGCGAAACGTGTAAGGGGAAGCGCTTCAATCGTGAGACTTTGGAAGTTCGCTTTAAAGGTAAATCAATCTCAGACGTGTTAGATATGACGGTGGAGCAGGCTTTGGAATTCTTCGAAAACCAACCGCGTATCTTCCGTCGGGTGCAGACCTTGGCAGAAGTAGGCTTAGGTTATATTACCTTAGGGCAACACGCGACCACCCTTTCTGGGGGTGAGGCACAACGCGTTAAACTGGCCGAAGAACTTTCCAAAAAGGATACGGGTAAGACTCTCTATGTCTTAGATGAGCCTACAACTGGTTTGCACTTTCAAGATGTGCGTCTATTATTAGATGTATTACAGAAACTAGTCGATAAGGGGAATACGGTCTTGATTATCGAACACAATATGGACGTCATCAAGGTGGCCGATTACCTAATCGACATGGGTCCTGAAGGCGGAAACGCAGGAGGGCAATTATTAGCTAGCGGAACGCCAGAGCAGATTGCCAAAGAAAAAAATAGTCACACGGGACGCTTTTTGAAAAAGGAATTATCGTAGAAATTTTAGTACATTTATGTACTTTCTACATCAACGATGAACTATTTGCCTCAGATACTATTTATCACCCTTTTAGGGGGAATGTCTTACCTGATTTTTCAGCGTTTTTCGCTTATCATACAGACGATTCGCCTTGCTCGTCCAGTGGAATTGTCAGATCATCCATCTGAACGTTTTAAGCGTATGGCGCTCTTGGCTTTCGGTCAAAAGAAAATGTTCAATAAGCCCCTAGTCGGCTTTTTTCACTTCCTGATTTACATCGGATTTGTATTGATTAATATCGAGATTCTCGAAATTATCTTAGATGGCATTTTAGGGACTCACCGCCTTTTTGCGCCCTTTTTAGGCTCACTCTACCCCGGATTGATGAACTTTTTCGAGATTCTGGCGGGTGGCGTTTTCGTGGCCTGTGCGGTCTTTTTTCTCCGTCGTGGAGTATTTCGCATCGCCAGATTACAGGCGGCGAATCACAAAGAATTAACCGGCTTTCCGGTAAAGGATGCCTACCAAATATTACTCATCGAGGTCATTTTAATGCTGGCCTTGTGGACGATGAATGGAGCGGATTCGGTGTTGCAAACGCGTGGTGTGGAACATTATCAATCAGTGGGATCTTTTGTGATTTCTGGTCAGTTAGTGGGATTATTTGCGCAGCTTTCGACTTCCACTTTACTCTTGCTGGAGCGCGCCGCCTGGTGGTTTCACATTTGCGGAATTTTAGCCTTTGCTTTATATGTGACTTATTCAAAGCACTTGCATATCTTTTTTGCATTCCCATCTGCTTATTTTTCGAGTCTAGAATCATCTGCGAAGATGGCTGCGATGCCATCGGTAACACATGAGGTCAAGTTGATGTTAGGTCAGCCGGTGGAGGAGCAGCCAGCGACGAATGCAAAGTTTGGTGCCAAAGACGTGATGGATTTAACCTGGAAGAATGCCTTAGATGCGTATTCTTGTACGGAATGTGGGCGTTGCACAGAGCAATGCCCGGCGAACCAGACCGGTCGAGCCTTGTCACCACGCAAAATCATGATGGATACCCGGGATCGATTAGAGGAAGTGGGAGGTATTTTGAAGGCGAATAAAGGGGCTTTTGTGGAGGATGGTAAATCCTTATTTGACCGAATTTCTGCCGAAGAGTTGCGCGCCTGCACCTCTTGCCAGGCTTGCGTGGAGGCTTGTCCAATGGAGCTTTCTCCCTTGAACATAATCTTAGAAATGCGTCGATTCCAGATTATGGAGCTTTCGGATGCGCCGGGTGCGTGGAATGCGATGTTTGCGAATGTAGAGACGAACCAAAGTCCTTGGAAATTTAACCCTGCCGATCGTTTGAATTGGGCGAAAGAATAAGCTATGAAGAAAATATTGGGAGTTATTGTTCTATTAATCGGCGTCTATTTTTTAGGTCCTAAACCGGAGACGCCGGTGTTAACGCCTAGCGCGAGCTGGACGGATATTCCGGATTCCGTTAATCAAATCGATGCCTACATCGCCGCTAAAGAATCGAAGACTATTTTGAAGCCGGGGAATGAGGCGCGCGTTATTTGGGCGGATTCGACGCAACCGAAGAAGACTAAAATCGTCTTTATGTACGTGCATGGTTTCTCTGCTTCACCTATGGAAGGAGATCCTTTGCACCGGGAGGTAGCCAAGCATTTCGGTGCGAACTTATTGTTAGCTCGCGTTGCAGGTCACGGGGTGCCAGATTCGGATTCCACTTACGCTACCGTGACAGCAGACGAGTATTACCAAAGTGTCGAAAACTACTATGCCATCGCGAAGAAATTAGGCGATGAGGTGGTCGTTTTAGGGACGTCTTTTGGGGGTGCGATGTCACTCGTTTTAGCGGCTAACCATCCAGAAATTAAAGCCTTGATGCTCTATGGACCTTGCATTGCGATCAAAGATCCGAATGCGACCTTATTGGATAATCCGTGGGGATTGCAAATGGCTCACTTGATTACGGGTAGCGATTACCGCGATATTGCAATAATGGCGCCGGGACACGCGGAGAATTGGAGTTTGCATTATCGTCTGGAAGGTGTGGTGGCAGTGCAGAACTTATTGACGCACGCGATGAATAAAGAAGTTTTTGAAAAGGTTAAAATTCCTGTTTTTTTAGGCTATTATTACAAGGATGAAGAACACCAAGACAACGTGGTTTCGGTGGATGCAATGAAAGTGATGTTTGAACAATTAGGCACACCGGCTGGTTTAAAAAAGTCAGAAGCGTTTCCTAATTCGGGCAACCACGTGATTACGTCTAACCTGCTCGGTAAATTAACGGATAAACCAATTGCATCGTCGGAGGCTTTCTTGCGTGATGTGGTTAAACTAAACTAAGATGGGTCCTACTTTAATTTTATACGCGGTACCTTTTTTCCTTTTCACGGTCATACTTGAGTCCTATATCGTCTACAAGATGCACCGAGATTATGTGGAGGCGAAGGATTCGATGACGTCTATAGGCTTAGGTTTAGGGAATTTAGGCATTGGATTTGTGACGAAGGCCATCACATTTGGCGCCTCTTTTTATGTGTACAATAACTGGAAATTGTTTGATTTAGGCCAAACATGGCCCGTATGGGTGCTCGCCTTTTTTGGGGAGGATTTGACCTATTATTGGGTGCACCGCATCTCACATGTGATTCGTTTTTACTGGGCCTCTCATATGGTACATCATTCGTCACCGAAGTATAATTTAGCAGCGGCTTTGCGCCAAACCTGGACAGGGAATCTTTCAGGTGGGTTTGTTTTTTGGCTTTGGTTGCCCTTAATAGGGGTACATCCATTTATCGTCATGTTCTTCCAGCAAACGAGTTTATTATACCAATACTGGATTCACACGGAATTGATTAACAAGATGCCGCGCTGGTTTGAATACATCTTGAATACGCCGTCGCACCACCGCGTGCACCATGGAACAGATTTAGATTATTTAGATACGAATTATGCAGGGGTGTTGATTATTTGGGATCGGATGTTTGGTTCTTTTGTGACCGAAAATCAACGGCCACAGTACGGTTTAACGAAGCAGATTGAGAGCTATAATCCGGCTAAAATTGCGTTTTACGAATGGGTTCAGATGTTCAAAGACGTAGCCAATGCAAAAAGTATGAAAGCGGTGTTTGGGTATATTTTCGGGCCTCCGGGCTGGAGTGACGATGGAAGTCGGTTAACGGTGACGCAAATGCGCGAGCAACAGAAGAAATAATGGAGAAGATTAAAACGATGGCTGAGTTCGCCGCAGCGGGGGAGCAGCCGGAATTTCTTTTTTGGGTAGGATGTGCGGGTTCTTTTGATGACCGCCATAAGAAAGTGACGCGTGCCTTTGCGGAGATTTTGCAAAAAGTAGGCATCAGCTTTGCCGTACTAGGTACGGAAGAATCGTGTACAGGAGATCCGGCACGTCGCGCAGGAAATGAGTTTTTATTCCAAATGCAGGCCATGTCTAACATCGAGGTGTTGAACCTCTATGCCGTAAAGAAAATCGTGACGGCTTGTCCGCATTGTTTTAATACCTTGAAAAACGAATACCCCACGCTAGGCGGGAATTACGACGTGATTCACCACAGCCAGCTTTTGGCAGAATTAATCAGCTCCGGTAAAATAAAAGCCTCCGACGGCTCTTCCTTAGAACAAGTGGCCTACCACGATTCCTGCTATTTAGGTAGAGGAAACGGGGTTTACGAGGCACCTCGCGAGATCATTTCCGGATTAAAAAAGGAACTAATCGAGCTGAAAAGTTGTAGAACAAAAGGACTTTGCTGTGGAGCGGGCGGGGCACAAGTATTCAAAGAGCCGGAAACGGGCGGCGAAGACGTGCAAGTGAAAAGAGTCCAAGAAATGGTCGATTCTGGTGTCAGCAAAGTGGCCTTAGCGTGCCCATTCTGCATGGTGATGGTCCAAGACGGCCTGAATAAAGTAGGAAAAGAAAAACACATCCAAGTAGTAGATTTAGCTGAGTTAGTGCAGCAATCCATGTAATATATGTATTTACCCATTGAACAAATGCCCGATCATTCCCGCGTATGGGTTTATCAGGCGAACCGACCATTTACGGCGTCAGAAAACCAAGCCATCCAGGACTATTTAGCACCAGCCTTAACCCAATGGGCGGCGCACGGTGCTGGATTGAATGCATCATTTGAGATTCGCTTTCAACAAGTGATTGTCATCGCGGTGGATGAAACGGTTAATGCGGCTTCTGGCTGTTCTATCGATGCATCGACGCGTTGGTTTAAGGAGATGGGAACAAACTTAGGAATCGACTTCTTCGATCGTAGCACCGCGGTGGTAGAAGGCGAAGAACTTACGTTGATTCCGTTGACAGCGTTGAAAAACAATCCAATACTAACGCCATCCACGCATATTATTCCACTCCAAACGGAATCATTGGGCGCTTACCGCGCGGGTTGGCTACAAGAAGCAAATACCACTTGGTTACAACGTTATTTCGCATAAGATGGCAGAGGATCTAGTAAAAATCGAGGGAACCCGCGCAGAAAAATACGCGTCCTTATATCCCCAAATTCAATCGCTCCTAGCCGGAGAAACTGACAAATACGCAAACTTAGCCAATATCGCGGCGGCGGTTCATGAGGTGTTTGGTTTTTTCTGGGTGGGCTTCTACTTAACGAAAGAAAATCAATTAGTCTTAGGGCCTTTTCAGGGTCCAGTGGCTTGCACCCGTATTCCATTCCACAAGGGAGTTTGCGGACATGCGTATACTACGAAAGAGACTGTTTTAGTGCCGGATGTGGAGGCTTTCCCAGGACATATAGCCTGCGCTTCTGCTTCAAAGTCAGAGATTGTTTTGCCTGCCATCGTGAATGACGAAGTCGTGCTCGTATTTGATCTGGATTCAGATCAATTAGAAGACTTTTCTGAAGTGGATCAGCAAGGGCTAGAAAAAATTATTGAACTAATTGAGGAGTCTTGGACTTCTTGGGTCTAGGCTAATCTAGCAATCACCGTTTCTCCACCCACTGGTTTGTCGTCGATGTTTACACAGATTTCTGCGTCTAATGGCAAGTAGATATCGATGCGGCTACCAAATTTTATGAAGCCAAATTCCGTTCCCTGAACAACCGCATCCCCTTCTTTCGCATACCAACAAATACGTTTTGCTAAAGCCCCAGCAATCTGGCGGAATAAGATTTCTGTACCGTTTTCGTGCTTTACTACGTAGGTAGTGCGCTCGTTTTCGGTGCTTGATTTCGGGTGCCAAGCTACAAGGAATTTACCCGGGTGGTATTTGAAATAGGAAACAATACCGGAGATCGGATTGAAATTAATGTGAACGTTGATGGGCGACATAAAGATCGAAACCTGGCGGCGTGGACCTTTGAAATATTCTGTTTCGACCGTTTCCTCGATAACGACTACTTTGCCATCTGCTGGAGCAATGATGTTTTTAGGATCTAGCACCGTGTGGCGCTTAGGAACGCGGAAAAACTGTAGGATAATCAAATAAAATAAGGAGGTGATTACTACGATACTCTCTCTCAAATACACATTTTCAGGGAAGAAATACGCAACCAGGCCATTAATACCTAATACGATGAGTAATGATGTAAGTAATAGGGTCCGTCCTTCTCTATGTAATGTCATGCGTTGAATGCTAAATAACCTTGTTAATTTACAAAATTAGTTATTTTTGGGGACGCAACCACAATTCTATGCTAAAAAAAGCGAGTCTGTTCCTTCTGTTTGTTCTCCTAATTGGCTTTACAGCGCAGGCTCAGTTTATTAAGTGGCAAGAAGACAATGCCTCGAGTTTTTTGCGACTGAATGTCAATTCCCACGAAATTTCGCGTTTCCGACCAGAACATGGCTGGAGGGTTTTAGATACCTTACAGACGATTGATGTTGATTTTAGGGATATTAACCCGACATCGGAAGGTATTAATGAATTCCAAATAAATAAAGGCAATACTTATTACTTAACGATTCATTGTACTGGTCAGGTTTATGAATTGAATAAGTCTACCTGGACGTTAAAACGCTTGGATCAAACTTTTTTCCGTGGTGCGAATTGCAAGAACAGCATGTTTATGCGGGGGGATGAATTGTACTCTTTTGGTGGTTATGGGTTTTATAGGACGACAAATATATTGACCAAATACGATTTTATTGGGCGTGAATGGTTGTCTATCGCGGCAGAAGGCGATGTTCCTAGTTCAATTTTTGATGGATTATTTGGTTATTCAGTAAAGAAGGATCGATTTTATGTGCTGAGTACCGTAACCATAAATGATACAGAGCAGAAAAATGCCTTTAATCGAGATTTTGGCATGTATGAATTTGATTTCTTTAATCAAAAGTTCACGCGCATAGGGGAGGTCAAGTTGCAAGAAATACGTGATTTTCTAATGACTAAGGCGGTAAAGCACTACTTATTTACTGGTCGTTATTTCATTATTCCTGATAAACCCAATGCAGATTATGCCTACGATACAATGCTTATAATTGATATAGAGGATAATTTCAAAGTCTATCAATGGACGAATCCGCATCGGATGTATTTGAATTCCCATGGCGGTGAAGAAACTGAAAATTACATGCATGTGAAGGGCGATAGCATCTTGTGGGCGAGCCCGATTGAGCGAAAAATGAATAATGAAATGGCCTTTTCTCATTTGCTCATTAGTCAAGTGTTACGCGAATCTTCCTATATAGGGACGTTGGATGAAAGTCCTTGGTATGAAAAGTTTTCGGTCGCCCTGATTTCAATCGTATCCTTGTTGTTTCTTTTGTTAGGAATACAATTCTATCGTCGCTACCAACGTAATAAACTAAAGAAATCGATTCGCTTTATGTTAGGGGCAAACGAACGATTGTTCTTGGATTTCTTGCTTTTGAACTACGAGCAAGGATTTGTCAATGGCCATCAGATTATTGCCTTCTTTGGCAAACATAAAAGTTCTCCTGAATCGCAACGTCAGTTTAGAGCGAAATTGATTGAGAATTTCACTAAAACGCTTGGATTACTTTTTGTAGATCAAGAAATTTTAGATGTACAACTCGATGAGCGGGATCAACGGATGTTTACCTACCGTCTGCAGCCTGGAATCTACCAAAAGCTTAAATCGCTCTAGTCCTTGAAGATGATGATGGGATCCGTTTCGATGGTATTGCTTTTATTGAAAGAATTATCCCGAATGAAAATTTTAAATTTCAACGTGTCATTTTTCGCCGTAAACTGCGGGCTGTAGCCTTTATAGAAAGCGTACACGAATTGGGTAGAATAATCAATGCTACCTTCAATGGGCCCTGATTTTTGGTTCGGTTTGAAGTTAAAATTCATCAAACCGCCCAGCGCCGGTGTGAAGGTGATAGGAATAAAGACGCCATTCTTTTGCAACATCACCGCTACTTCGAAATTGCGAAAATCTTTGTATTTAATGTCGGATTTTAATTGGGACTCCGTTAGTCCTAAATCTCCTTCAGCATCCTGAAAGTTAATGCTCATAATGACTGAATCGATTTTCGTCGTTCCCCCAAAACCATCATTACTCGTTTTCGTGATCTTTTGAATCGACTTAAATGAAATGGCAGGCGTTGAGCTAAAGCTGGGTTCTTGTACACAAGCACCCAAACCTAGTATTACGATCGCTACAACTCCAATTAATTTCCGCATTGATTCATTCAATTTTCAACAGTAAAGTTAATGATTTGCGTTAATTTTGCGCTACATCAGGAAAAATCAAATGGATCAAGCGATCGCACAGGAAAGAGAGAGTTTAAAAAGTCGGGTCTTGCACATGCAGGCAGCTGATTTTGACACGCTTGCTTTGGAGGTGTTTCGTTTTCAGTATGTAAATAATCCGCTATATCAGCAGTATGTTCAGCTTTCTGGTGTGTCGCCTGAAAAGGTAGACCATTGGACTCAGATCCCTTTTTTACCGATCGAGTTATTTAAAAATCACCAAGTGTTAACTGGTACTGAGCCCGTTTTATTTTCTTTCGAAAGTTCCGGAACAACCGGTCAAATCCCCTCCAAACACCCCGTTTGTGATCCCGGATTCTACCAAGCAATTTCCAAAATAGCCTTTGAGCGCGAATATGGTCCATTAAGCGATTACCATATTTTCGCCTTATTGCCATCGTACTTAGAGCGCTCTACTTCCTCGCTTGTCTTTATGATGGATCATTTCATCAAAGCATCGGGGTCTGAATTGTCTGGTTTTTATTTGAATCAGTACGAGGAGCTGGTGCAAGCTTTGCGGAAAGCTTTGGCGACGGATAAGAAAGTGTGGCTGATGGGTGTGACTTTTGGTTTGTTGGATTTAGTGGATTCAGGGATTGATTTGTCTTTCTTGCAGGATCATAGAGATCGCTTGATTGTGATGGAGACGGGTGGGATGAAAGGTCGCCGCGAGGAGTGGATTCGCGATAAGGTGCACGCCTATTTACAAGAGAAGATGGGACTGGATTCAATCGCCTCTGAATATGGAATGACCGAGTTGTTTTCGCAGGGCTATGCGAAATCCCAGGGTATATTTACGCCGGCCTATACGATGCGGGTTTGTTTGCGAGAGGTAGGCGATCCGTTTGCTTTGGTGACGCAGCCGCATAAAACGGGGGGGATAAAAGTCGCGGATTTGGGAAACATCGATTCCTGTTCCTTTATCGAAACGAGGGATTTAGGTTCCTTAGAAGATGATGGAATCCGATTTAAAGTACTAGGCCGCTTCGATAATTCCGAAATGCGCGGCTGCAGTCTGATGATTTCAGGGATGGGGAACTAGCCACGATGATCCGTCCTCGTAGAATTCATTTTTCCAAATAGGTACTTCCTGTTTCAAGGTATCAATCAACCATTCACAAGCTTTGAAAGCTTCAGCTCTGTGAATGGAAGTTACTCCAATCAATACGGCAATGTCTCCGATTTCCAAAGGTCCTGTTCTATGAACTAGGGCTATTCGCTCGATGGGCCATTTCTCAGCCGCTTGGTCGCATAACAATTCGATTTGCTTTAAAGCCATGGGAGGGTAGGCTTCCATCGTCAATGCTTTGACGTCTTTTCCTTGGTTCTTATTTCTGATGGTTCCTATAAACAGACAAATGCCACCTGCCACCGGATCCTGCAAGAATTGGTAATAGGGGTCAATCGAAATCGCCTCAGCGCTTAAGTCGATTTTACGGATCATTTTCTGCTGTAGGTCAAATAGCTGTACTGGTAGGTGTTTTTCTCATCCGTCACCCCGCGTTCTTTTTCCGTTACCGTCCATTGTTCCGCTGAAATTTCTGGAAAAAAGGCGTCGCCCTCGAAAATGTCGTGTAATTGAGTGACCAAAATTTGATCCGCTACCGAAAGAGAAAGGGCATAGATTTCTGCGCCACCCACGATGAAAATATCTTCGCGTGTTAGCGATTTTGCCTTTAGGATAGCTTCTTCGATGGAAGTCGTGCAGATAACGCCCTCTATTTGTAAGCTGGGTGTGCGCGAAATAACAATCGTAGTGCGATTAGGGAGTGGCTTGCCAATAGAGTCATAGGTTTTGCGTCCCATGATAATCACGTGACCCGTGGTTAAGGCCTTGAATCTTTTTAGATCCGCCGGCAAATGCCAAATCAGTTCATTGTTTTTTCCAATGACCCGGTTTTCATCAAAAGCAACGAGTATTTTTATCACGATTTCTACAATTTGTTGTCAAAAATAAGGGAATTTTTGGGTTCTGCCGAACCTTCACGAAAGTCTATTTTTTATTTTGCAAATCGACCTTAAAACGCTAACTTTGCACAATTTTGGAGCTTACCCAAGCAACCCAAAAAACACATATCCATTCAGAATTTAATTTATACCCCCTGTGCCTAAAGATTCCTCGATTAAATCCGTCCTAATTATTGGTTCTGGTCCTATTGTGATCGGTCAAGCTTGTGAATTCGACTACTCTGGTTCCCAAGCCGCACGTTCCCTTCGCGAAGAAGGCATCGAGGTAATCTTGATCAACTCGAATCCGGCAACTATTATGACCGATCCGATGAACGCGGATCATGTGTATTTAAAGCCTTTAGAGAAAGCGTCGATCATTCACATCTTAGAAAATCACCAAATTGATGCCGTTTTGCCTACGATGGGAGGTCAAACAGCCTTGAACTTAGCGATTGATTGTGATGCGGCAGGGATTTGGGCCAAATATGGTGTACGTATAATCGGGGTGGATATCAAAGCCATCGAAACGACGGAAGATCGTGAGAAATTCCGTTTGAAGATGATCGAAATCGGAGTGGGGGTTTGTAAAGGACGTACAGCTCGTTCGTTCCTGGAAGGAAAAGAGATTGCACAAGAAACAGGATTCCCGTTAGTGATTCGCCCTTCGTTTACCTTAGGTGGCACGGGTGGTGGTTTCGTGCACGATCCCAAAGAATTCGATGCGGCCTTGAACAAAGGTTTGCACGCATCCCCTACACACGAAGTGTTAGTGGAGCAATCTATCATGGGTTGGCAAGAATATGAATTAGAACTTTTACGCGATAATTTAGGCAACGTGATTATTATCTGTTCGATCGAAAATTTCGATCCAATGGGTATTCACACCGGTGATTCGATCACGGTGGCGCCAGCGATGACGCTTCCTGATACGATCTACCAACGCATGCGCGATATGGCCATCAAGATGATGAACGCTATAGGTCAGTTTGCGGGTGGATGTAATGTTCAGTTCTCGTTGAATCCGGAAACAGATGAAATTATCGCGATCGAGATTAACCCACGGGTGTCTCGCTCTTCAGCTTTGGCCTCTAAAGCAACCGGGTATCCGATTGCGAAGATCGCTGCGAAAATGGCGATTGGTTATAATTTAGATGAATTAACGAATGCGATCACGGGTACAACTTCTGCTTATTTCGAGCCGGCCTTAGACTATGTGATTGTGAAAGTGCCGCGTTGGAATTTTGACAAATTCAAAGGTGCTGATCGCACCCTGGGATTGCAAATGAAATCCGTAGGAGAAACCATGGGTATCGGTCGTAATTTCCAAGAAGCCTTACAAAAAGCGTGTCAATCGCTAGAGATCAAGCGTAACGGAATGGGTGCTGATGGAAAAGAATTGCGCGATCAAGATGCGATTATGCATTCGCTTGCGAATCCATCTTGGAACCGTTTATTCCATATCTATGATGCCTTCAAAATGGGCATTTCGTTCAAAACGATTCAGCAATTAACGAAGATCAACAAATGGTTCTTGAACCAAATCGAAGATCTAGTGCGCGTGGAAAAAGAGATGGAGAAATACTCGATCCACAATATCCCTACGATTTTATTAGAAGAAGCAAAGCACAAAGGTTTCGCAGATCGCCAAATCGCTCACACGCTTCGTTGCCTAGAATCAGAAGTTTACGATAAGCGTAACGCGGTAGGTATCAAACGTATTTACAAATGTGTAGATACTTGTGCGGCGGAATTTGAAGCGAAGACTCCTTACTACTACTCGACTTTCGGTCAAGAAGGAGCGTCGGCGGTTTTAGATAACGAATCAGTATCTTCAGGACGTAAAAAAGTAGTCGTTTTAGGTTCAGGTCCTAACCGCATCGGTCAAGGGATTGAGTTTGACTACTCGTGTGTGCACGGCGTTTTAGCCGCGAAAGAAGCAGGTTACGAGACGATTATGATCAACTCGAATCCGGAGACGGTTTCGACCGACTTTGACATTGCAGATAAATTATACTTCGAGCCGGTATTCTGGGAGCACGTATACGATATCATCCAACACGAGAAGCCAGAAGGTGTTATTGTTCAGTTAGGAGGCCAAACCGCCTTGAAATTAGCGGAGAAACTTTCGAAATACGGCATCAAAATCTTAGGAACTTCGTTTGAAGCCTTGGATTTAGCCGAAGACCGTGGCGCATTCTCGAGCTTGTTGAAAGATTTAGCTATTCCATACCCTAAGTTTGGGGTATGTGAAGATGCAGACAATGCGGTGGCTTTAGGTCGTGAATTAGGTTATCCATTATTAGTTCGTCCATCGTATGTATTAGGTGGCCAATCGATGAAAATTGTCATCAACGAACAAGAATTAGAGCAACACGTAGTGGATATTTTACGCGATATCCCAGGCAATAAAATTTTATTAGATCACTTCTTGGAGAATGCGATCGAGGCGGAGGCAGATGCCATTTGTGACGGCGAGGATGTGTACATCATCGGAATGATGGAGCACATCGAGCCAGCGGGTATCCACTCTGGGGACTCTCACTCGGTCTTGCCTCCATTCGATTTATCGGAGAATGTGATGAAGCAAATCGAAGATCACACGCGTAAAATTGCGGTGGCATTAAAGACCAAAGGTCTATTAAACATCCAGTTCGCCGTGAAAGACGAAGTGGTGTATATTATTGAAGCGAACCCTCGTGCTTCTCGTACCGTTCCATTCATTTGCAAGGCTTACCAAGAGCCTTACGTGAACTACGCAACGAAAGTAATGTTAGGGGACAAGAAGGTGAAAGATTTCAATTTCAAGCCGGTGAAAAAAGGATTTGCCATCAAAATTCCGGTATTCTCTTTCTCTAAATTCCCGAATGTAAACATGGAATTAGGGCCAGAAATGAAGTCAACAGGTGAGGCAATCTATTTCATCGATGATTTGAAAGATGATTTCTTCCGCAAAGTATATGGTGAACGAAATTTATATCTAAGTAGATAAGATGTTAAAACTTATTGCCCTCGGTTTAGTTTTATACTATGTGGTATTTCCTTTGTTGCGGTTTTTGCTCAAAGGTTACGTTATAACGCAGGTGCATAAGAAAATGTCAGAGCAAGATATTCGCTCGAAGCAGTCTGCTTCGAAAGCACGAAAAGAAGGCAGCATTGATGTGGATTATGTGCCACCAAAAACGAAAACAAAAACAGATGACGTAGGGGGTGATTATGTTCCCTACGAGGAAATCAAGGATTAACGAGCGACTCGATTACCTTAGGGAAATCCCGGTGCTCTAATACTTGGCCTTTTTTAGCGACATCTTCTGGAGTATCACTCGGTAAAACGGGGAACGAACTCTGGAAGATGGTTGCACCTTCGTCATAATGCTCGTTCACATAGTGAATGGTAATCCCAGATTCTTTTTCGCCAGCAGCTACCACCGCCTCGTGTACAAAATGGCCGTACATGCCTTTTCCGCCAAATTTAGGCAACAAGGCCGGGTGAATATTGACGATTTTTTGTGGGAATGCCTTCACGAAATCACTTGGAATTAACCACAAGAAACCCGCTAAAATGATCCAATCTGTCCGTAAAGATTGAACTTCTTTTAACACCGTTCCGTTCCTATAAGATTCTCTGTCAAAAACGCGGCAAGGTACGCCTAAACGCTCCGCTCGCTGAATAATTCCCGCTGAAGGGTTATTGCAGTAAATATGGGTGATGCGAACCTGATCGGATCCTTTGAAATGTTCGATGATTTTTTCGGCATTAGAACCCGAACCAGACGCAAATAAGACGAGATTTTTCAAAGGTTATCAGTTGTTTAATACAAATTTACATTCTTTCAGCTAAATTTAAGGCATGAAAATAGGGATCGTTTGTTATCCGACGTATGGCGGAAGTGGTGTGGTGGCGACCGAATTAGGTAAGGCATTAGCTCTTGCAGGTCATCAGGTACACTTTATTACCTACACGCAGCCCCCTCGTTTGGATATTTTTTCAGAAAATATCTTCTACCACGAAGTTTCCGTAGCGTCCTATCCCTTATTCGAATACCTTCCTTATGAGTCTGCCTTAGCCAGTAAAATGGTAGACGTGACGATTAACGAGAAGTTGGATTTAATCCATGTTCATTATGCGATCCCACATGCTTCCGCCGCTTATTTAGCCAAGCAAATTCTGAAATACAAAGGTATTCACGTACCGGTTATCACTACCTTACACGGCACAGATATCACCTTAGTGGGGCGTGATCCGTCTTTCGAGCCAGTAGTTACCTTCTCCATCAACGAATCGGATGGCGTAACGGCGGTGTCAGAGAGTTTGAAGAAAGACACCTACGATGAGTTTGAGATTTTGAGCCATATTGAGGTAATTCCTAATTTCATTGATTTACAGCGTTTCCAAAAACGCCCCCACGAGCACTTCAAAAAGTCCCTTTGTCCTAACGGAGAAAAGCTTTTGATGCACACTTCTAATTTCCGTGCCGTAAAACGTATCGAAGATGTGGTGCGTGTTTTTGCCCTAGTTCGCAAGAAGCTTCCTGCTAAATTAGTTTTGATAGGGGATGGTCCTGAGCGTTCAGGCATCGAAGCATTGTGCCGAGAGCTTGAAGTGCAATGCGATGTGCGTTTCTTAGGAAAGATGGACGGGATTGAGGAGGCTTTGTCTTTAGCTGATTTATTTTTACTAACCTCTGAGAAGGAAAGTTTTGGATTAGCTGCTTTAGAAGCGATGGCCTGCGAAGTGCCCGTGATTTCTTCGAATGCGGGTGGTATTCCAGAAGTGAATATCCACGGTGTAACGGGTTATGTGAGTGAGATAGGCGATGTGAAAGATATGGCGGCGAATGCCATCAAAATGTTATCAGATCCTATATTGCATGATCAAATGAAGGCGAATGCCTTAGCTCGGGCGAAGGAATTTGATATCGTTAAAATTCTTCCTCTGTATGAGCGCTATTATGAGCGTATCACTTCGAAGAGCTGGAAATTTCCTAAACAAAACGATTAACCTGACTGCTATCTGAGCAGTTTTCGAGGAGCGACATCATTGATTTGCGCGATACCGGATCTTCAAATATGGGGGCAATTTCTGCCAAAGGTGTCAAGATAAACTTACGTTCCGCAATCCGCGGATGTGGGATGCTCAGGTCTGATTCCGCGATGATAACATTCCCATAAAAGAGAATGTCTAAATCGAGTGTTCGCGGTCCCCAGCGTTCTTTGCGCTCCCGTCCAAATTCCCTTTCAATTTCTAATAGTTCGCTTAGACAAGCCTCTGGTTTTAGTGTGGTAGTCACTAGCACTACTTGGTTTAAGAAGTCAGCTTGTGGGATGGGTCCCCAGGCTTCGGTTTGGTAAATGGAGGAGTAAACGGAGATTTTTCCTATTTTTTTTTCAATAAGCGGGTAGGCTCCCTCGAAAATTTCCCGGGTATTTCCTAGATTGCCGCCTAAAGAGAGGAAGAGCTGAGTGATCATCTCTTAAAATTACTAATTTCTTCGCTATGCACCCGAATTATTCTGTGGAGGATTTACAGCCAGGCATGCTTTTGTTAGCCGAGCCCTTCTTAGAGGATCCTTCCTTTCATCGTTCAGTAATTTTAATTTGCGAGCATACAACGGCACATTCATTTGGACTAGTGTTGAATAATAAACAGGAAATTGTCTTCGATTCCTTTGTGGATGAAAAGGTACTGGAGGATGTACCTCTGTTTTCAGGTGGTCCGGTGGATCCCACCATTATGCAGTTTGTGCACCGCAGACCTGATTTAATTCCCGATGGCGTGTTGATAGGTCCAGGTATTTATTGGTCTGGTAGTTTCGAAGTTGCTATTGACAAGGTGGTGGCTGGGGAGATTGGATTCGACGAAATCAAGTTTTTTATAGGCTATTCGGGCTGGGGAGCGGGTCAGCTGGAGCGCGAGGTGCGTTCGAATGCGTGGATTTTGCATCCGGGGAATGATAAATTAGTGTTTGATGAGCCTCACGAGCGTTTGTGGAGGAAGATTTTACATGCCAAAGGAGGTGATTTCAGAGTCCTTTCTACCTATCCAGACGATCCCAATTTGAATTAAGAGATGCGCGCCCAGTTAGTCGTGTCTTTGCGCTGGGTTCTGACTTGCTCACGAATCATCGCGTATTCGGATTTTTCGAGGTTCGGATCTTCTTCTAAGATTTTTTGGGCTGTTTCGCGCGCTACTTTCAATATTTCACCGTCTTTCGCCAGGTCTGCGATCATGAGATCGATAGCGCCACTTTGACGCGTTCCCGTGATGTCGCCCGGTCCACGCAATTGCAAATCAACTTCGGCGATTTCGAATCCGTTATTGGTTTTCACCATGGTTTCGATGCGTTTCTTGGTGTCTGCGCTGATTTTGAAACCAGTCATCAGGATGCAATAACTCTGTTCCGCTCCTCGACCTACGCGACCTCTGAGCTGGTGTAATTGTGATAAACCAAATCTTTCTGCACTTTCAATCACCATAATGGAGGCATTAGGCACGTTTACGCCTACTTCAATCACCGTGGTGGCGACCATAATTTTGGTCTCGTTCTTTACGAAACGGGCCATCTCGATGTCCTTGTCAGCGGGTTTCATTTTGCCGTGTAAGATGCCCAAAGGTACCTCTGGGAACGCCCGCGAAATACTTTCGTAACCATCCATCAAGTCTTTGAAGTCCATTTTCTCGGATTCTTCGATTAAGGGGTAGACAATATAGATTTGGCGGCCTTTGCTGAGCTCGCTTTGGATGAAAGCAAAGACTTGCAAGCGATGCGTATCGTAGCGGTGTGTCGTCTGAATCGGTTTGCGGCCTACGGGTAATTCGTTAATTATCGAAATATCTAAATCTCCATAGAGCGTCATGGCTAAAGTCCTCGGAATCGGCGTCGCCGTCATGACTAAAATGTGCGGATGGAACGTTTTGTTTTTGTCCCAAAGTTTCGCCCGCTGCGCCACCCCGAACCGGTGTTGCTCATCTATGATGCACATTCCCAAATTCTTGAACTGCACAGAATCCTCGAATAAAGCGTGCGTACCCACTAAAATCTGCAATTTTCCAGACTGCAAATCTTCGTGTAAACCCACGCGGTCTTTCTTCTTGACAGACCCAGTCAGCTTCGCGATCGTGATGCCTAATAAATCCGCAAACTGTTTTAAACCTTGGTAATGCTGATCCGCCAAAATCTCGGTAGGCGCCATCAGACAGGCCTGCGCCCCATTATCAATCGCTAACAGCATTGATATAAAGGCCACAATCGTCTTTCCAGAACCCACATCTCCTTGTAATAAGCGATTCATTTGCTTTCCAGACCTCATATCGGCAAATATCTCCCGAATCACCTGCTTCTGGGCATTGGTTAATTCGAAAGGCATGTGTTCTTGGTAAAACGTCGTTAATAATGCGGCAGAAGAAAATACTTGTCCAGGAAAAGCTACTTTTCGAATCAAATTCTGCTTAATCAAGCGCAATTGATTGTAAAATAACTCCTCGAATTTCAGGCGGCGACGGGCTTGGTGTAGCCAAGTTTCGCTTTGGGGTAAATGAATATGGTATAAGGCCTCTTGCTTCGAAATCAACTTAAACTGGGAGGTAACATCCCCCGGTAAAGTCTCTCTGATGTAAGGAAACGCAATTTCTAATAAGTTTTTTTGTATTGTGGCAATCGCCTTGCTGTCGATGTATTTCTTGCGCAATTTCTCCGTCAAAGGATACACCGGCTGAAAATACTTGCCCGAGGCTTGTTCCCCTTTGTAGACCTCCATCTCTGGGTGGGTCATCTGAATGGTGCCGTTGAAGCTGGTAGGCTTGCCATAAAACAGGTAATCGACTCCGGTATTCAGTGATTTTTCAAGCCATTTCACCCCTTGAAACCAGACAATTTCAATGCAGCCGGTTGCATCGCACACTTGTGCGACAATGCGTTGGCGGTGTCCTGCGCCTATTTTCTCTTTGAAACGAATCCGGCCCACAAACTGCGCATGGTCCATTTCGTCCGTGATGGAGGCGATGGGATGAACCACGGTGCGGTCCTCGTAACGGAAGGGGAAGTATTGAATCAGGTCACCGTAGGTGAACATCCCTAGCTCGGTCTGAAGCAGCGTTAGCTTCGCAGGGGTCATCCCGCGGAGTTTGGCTAAATCAGTATCGAAAAAAGGTACAAGCGACATGCACGAAAAATTTTGTGAATTTAGGTATATTTACAGAACGATTGCGAAAATAACCCCAAACATGAAGAGTTTTTTAGACCAAGAATTTGAATCCGATGGCTTTGTGCTGAGCAATGTCGAAGATTTATTTAATTGGGCGAGGGCGAGTTCGCTTTGGCCCATGAGTTTTGGTTTAGCGTGTTGCGCGATCGAAATGATGCAAGCTTTTGCGTCAGGGTATGATTTAGACCGTTTTGGAGTATTTCCGCGGCCTTCCCCGCGTCAATCCGATGTAATGATTGTGGCAGGAACCGTAACCTTTAAAATGGCGGATCGCATCCGTCGTCTCTACGAACAAATGCCTGAACCGCGTTACGTAATTTCCATGGGTTCTTGTGCGAATTGCGGTGGCCCTTATTGGGAGCACGGCTACCATGTGGTGAAAGGAGTGGACAAAATTATTCCGGTGGACGTCTATGTTCCGGGTTGTCCACCTCGTCCAGAAGCCTTATTGGGCGGCATTATTAAATTACAACAAAAGATTAGTCAGGAGACCCTTGTGGCTCCTACACGCAT
>JAURHT010000004.1 GCA_030833145.1 Aquirufa sp. | reverse complement strand
ATTCCTGAAAGCATGGGTTTTTCCAAAGTCCAAGAGGGAACTAAACCCTTTTTATTGTAGACAGAATCCACTAAAAACTCTTTCAACGTAAAGGAACTTTGAAAATAAATTTCCTGACCTGATGCAGACCAAATTGGATTGGATACTGCGAAAGGTAAGTTTGTAATCGCCTGCGGCTCCCCTCCTGCTAAATCCAACACATAAATTTGAGATTTAGCTCCCATATCGCGTGTGAAAGCAATTTTGCTACCATCTGGACTCCAGGTGGGTGAAGAAATGGAATTCTTACCCGAGGTTAAGGCACGCGATTCACCCGTTTGCAGATTACCTAGAAATAAATGCGTTTGGTACACAAAATCGTTCTTCTTATCAGGATCATCCACGATCGAAGTGACGGTGTAGATGAATTGATTTCCTTTCGGAGAAACTAGCGGCTTACCAGCCGTCTTGATTTTTAATAAATCCGTGACTTGAATTTTCTCTTTAGGGCTTTGGCCTAAAACACTAAAAGCGAAGAGTAATAAGAACAGGTGTTTCATAGATGAAATGTCTAGGTATAAAAAATGCTCAGCATCCAAGGACACTGAGCATAAAAATACGAGTTAATTCGATTAAATCAATTTCAAGATTTCTTCACCAATCGCATCGGTTCCTAAAATCATCGACTTATCTGCTGTAGAATCTGCGATATCGCCAGTACGGAAACCTTTCTTCAATACTTGATCAACAGCGTTAATAACCACTTCTGACTCCGCTTTCATTCCGAAAGAAATATCCAATAAAAGGGCAGCAGATAAAACTGACGCCATTGGATTCGCTAAGCCTTTACCTGTGATATCGTGTGCAGAGCCGTGAATAGGTTCGTAAACACCCGTGCCATCTCCAATAGATGCAGACGCTAACATTCCCATAGACCCAGCGATTTGAGAAGCCTCATCCGTTAAGATATCGCCAAATAAATTCGCCGTAACCACCACGTCAAAACGCTTCGGATCTTTGATCAATAACATCGCTGTCGCATCTACGAATTGGTATTCAACCGTTACGTCAGGATATTCTAAAGCTAACTTTTGGATCTCTTCACGCCATAAACGAGACGACTCTAATACGTTCGCCTTATCGACTGATACTAAATGCTTTTTACGTGTACGCGCTGCTTCAAAAGCCTTGCGACCAATACGCTCTACTTCGTAACGGCTATATTCAGCCACATCATACGCCGTATCACCGTTATTCTTACGTCCTTTTTCACCAAAATAAATATCACCTGTCAATTCCCGGAAGAACAAAATGTCCGCTCCTTTTAAAATTTCAGGCTTGATGCTAGACGCACTTAATAACTCATCAAATAACTTGATCGGACGAAGATTCGCGTATAAACCTAATTCCTTACGCATTTTCAACAACCCTTGCTCTGGACGAACCTTTGCAGAGGGATCATTATCGTATTTCGGGTGACCTACCGCTCCAAAAAGAACCGCATCAGACGCTTTCATCTTCTCCAATGTCTCAGCTGGCAATGGATCGCCTGTCGCCTCAATCGCTACGTGGCCAATTAATGCTTCGTCATAGGTAAAATCGTGACCAAACTTTGCCGCAATTTTCTCTAATACTTTCTTTCCTACTTCAGTCACTTCTTGACCGATTCCATCACCTGGAACAATTAAAATATGCTTCTTCGCCATTATTATTTTTATTAAATCAAATTCAACATTTTTTGAGTGGCCTTGATAGCTGAAACAGTTTGGTCAGAATCTAAACCTCTCGTAATTAACTCTTTATCTCCATCTGCCCACGTAATAATCGTCTCACAAAGGGCATCAGAATCCCCTCCTGGTGGAATACGCACCGCATAATCCTTCAATACAGGAAGAATTTTACCATGCTTCTCAAAGATAATCCCTAATGCCTTCATAAAGGCATCGTATTGTCCATCTCCTTGTGCATGCTCTTCAAAGATGTCACCATCAATCGAAATCTTCAAGGTAACAGAAGGACGTAAATCCTTCGAATGTGTCAAGACATAGTTCAATACTTGAACTCGCTCTTCAATCGTATTGCTATCTAACACATCAGATATGATGTAAGGAAGATCATTTTGAGTTACCACCTCTTTGCGATCCCCTAATTCAATAATTCGCTGCGTCACGATTTTCAAATCCTGATCGGACAACTGAATGCCTAAGGCAGCTAGATTATTCTCAATATTCGCTTTCCCAGACGTCTTACCTAAAGCATATTTACGCTCTCGGCCAAAGCGCTCAGGCATCAAATCATTGTGGTATAGATTGTTCTTTTTATCTCCATCCGCGTGGATGCCCGCCGTTTGCGTGAAGACGTTCTCTCCTACTACCGGTTTGTTGACAGGGATTCGGAAACCTGAAAATGTTTCCACTAGTTTACTAACGCGATAAAGCGACTTCTCGCAAACAGAGGTTTTGACATCTGTTTGGTAATCATTCAAAACTGCGATGACACTTGCTAAAGGTGCATTACCCGCACGTTCACCCATTCCATTTACGGTTAAATGCAAACCATGAACGCCGCAACGTACTGCCTCTAACGCATTAGCTGTGCCTAAATCGTAATCGTTGTGGGCGTGGAAATCGAAATGAGTGTTCGGATAGCGAGAAATCAATTGCTTGATAAAAGCCGCAACCTCATACGGAGTTAAAATACCTAGGGTATCTGGGAGTAAAACCCGGTCTACTGGTTGAGTAGACAAAAAATCTAAATATTGAAACACGTAATTAGCACTATTACGCATACCATTACTCCAATCCTCTAAATATACGTTCACAGACAAGCCCTTCGATTTAGCTAAAGTGATGGTCTCCGCAATTTCCTGGAAATGTTGTTCTGGGGTCTTCTTTAGTTGATGCTTCAGGTGATTTAGAGAGCCTTTGGTCAATAAATTCATCACCTTAGCTCCGGCGTCTAACATCCACTGAACCGATGTTCCACCATCAACGAAGGTTAATACCTCCACTTTATCTAGAAATCCATTCGCAGCGGCCCAAGAAGTAATCTTCTTTACCGCTTGAAATTCGCCTTCAGAAACGCGCGCCGACGCTATCTCGATACGATCGACCTTTAATTCGGTCAAAAGTAATTGAGCTATGGTTAACTTTTCTGAGGCTGAAAACGATACTCCGCTGGTTTGTTCCCCATCGCGAAGGGTCGTATCCATTATTTCTATATGGCGTTTCAAAAGACTAGCGGTTTTCTGCAAACGTACTGATTTCTGATTTCATCGCTTGTAAATAATCGATGTCATCGAAACCATTTAATAAGTTATTCTTTTTGTAACCGTTAATCGCAAATTTCTCTGATGCGCCGGTAGCTACAATCGTGATTGTCTGTTCCGGAAGATTTACTTCTAATTCCGCTTTGGGATCAGTCTCAATTGCCGTAAAAATTTCGTGTAAAAATTCCGGACTCACTTGAACTGGTAAAACTCCTACGTTAATGGCATTTCCACGGAAGATATCTGCAAAGAAAGAAGATACCACACAACGGAAGCCGTAATCGTAGATAGCCCAAGCCGCGTGTTCACGAGAAGAACCAGAACCGAAGTTCTTTCCTCCTACTAAAATCTTACCAGAATAAGTCGGGTTATTTAAAACGAAATCTGCCTTAGGAGCATCGTTTTTATCATAACGCCAGTCTCTAAATAAATTATCTCCAAAACCGGTACGCTCCGTTGCCTTTAAAAAACGAGCTGGGATGATTTGGTCTGTATCTACGTTCTCAATAGGAAGAGGTACAGCTGAACTTTTTAATATGTTAAAACTATCGTAAGCCATCTTGCTTTTATTTATTCGATCTTATAAAAATTCTCTTGGGTCTGTTACCACACCCGTAATGGCTGCCGCAGCAGCAACTAATGGACTCGCTAATAAAGTACGAGAACCCGGTCCTTGACGACCTTCGAAATTACGATTAGACGTACTCACCGCATATTTACCAGCTGGAATCTTGTCATCGTTCATCGCTAAACAAGCAGAACATCCTGGTTGACGAAGCGCAAAACCAGCCTCAGTCAAAATATCGTAAATACCTTCTTCTCTAATCTGTGCTTCTACAATGTGAGAACCTGGTACCACCCAAGCTGTCACATGATCTGCTTTCTTACGACCTTTAACAATCGAAGCAAAAGCACGGAAATCTTCAATACGACCATTCGTACAAGATCCAATAAATACGTAATCTACTTTCTTTCCGATCATCGAATCATTTTGAGCAAAGCCCATATATTCTAAGGATTTCTCATAAGTGGCTACGCCACCCTCCACGTCATCCGCATTCGGAATATGCTTAGAAATACCCATTCCCATTCCTGGGTTTGTACCGTAAGTGATCATTGGCTCAATATCTGATGCAGAAAACGTAATCTCCTCATCAAACGTAGCGCCTGCATCCGTCTTCAATGTTTTCCAATAGGCTAATTGGGTATCCCAATCTGCTCCTTTAGGGGCTAATTCACGACCTTCGATATAATCAAACGTAGTTTGATCGGGAGCAATCATTCCACCACGTGCACCCATCTCAATAGATAAATTACAAACCGTCATACGGCCTTCCATTGACATTTTTTCGAATACATCTCCGGCATACTCTACGAAATAACCCGTAGCTCCAGAGGTAGTTAATTTAGAAATAATGTACAAAGCAACGTCTTTAGGGGTAACTCCCTTTCCTAAGGCACCATTCACATTAATACGCATTTTCATAGGCTTAGGCTGCATAATGCACTGAGATGATAGCACCATCTCTACTTCAGAAGTACCAATACCAAACGCAATCGCACCAAAAGCACCGTGAGTAGAAGTATGAGAATCACCACATACAATCGTCATACCTGGTAACGTAATCCCATTTTCTGGTCCAACCACGTGCACAATACCATTCTTAGGATTACCTAAACCCCAGTGAGAAATACCGTATTTCGCTGTATTCTTCTCTAACTGCAATAATTGATTCGCAGATAATGGATCTTCTACGGGTAAGTGTTGGTTAATCGTGGGCGTGTTATGATCCGCAGTCGCAAACGTACGCTCTGGGAATAATACACCGATACCGCGTGTTTCAAGACCTAAAAAGGCTACAGGAGATGTCACTTCGTGAATAAAATGACGGTCAATGAAAAATACATCTGGACCATCAGCAATTTTACGAACGACGTGTGAATCCCAGACTTTATCAAATAAGGTTGTTGGGGAATTGCTCATTATATCAATTAGTTTTAAGGCGCTTTAATTATAATTAAGCTACAAAAATGGCGTTTTTTTTGCAAAAATGCAAAGCAAATAGGCTGTTAAAGTAGAATTTTGCCAAATATTATACAAGTCAAAGGGATGCGCGGGAAATAAAAACAAAAGGATTTTGCCAATTTGCCCGCTCATTAGAAAGTACCAATTCAGCTGCTTTTCGACCCAATGTTTCAAAATCCGTCGAAATCGTAGAAATACCGTCAAATAACAAACGCTTTATAGGCGTTTCGTTATACGAGATAATTCCTATTTCTTTCCCTAATTGTAAGGATTCGTTGCGAATCCGCTCTAATAAAATTAGCAGATCGTCCTCCATTACGGTAATATATACTTGTCCTATACTTAATTTCACATCACCTACCGATTCTACCACCTCATATTCAAAGGCATAATCCCGGCAAAAATTAATAAATCCTTGAACGATTTCTGTAGGATAATAACTCTGCGCAGGAAAAACAAGTCGAATTTGCTGGTAGGCTGTTAAGGATACCTTAGCCTGTTGTAGGCTTTGGTAAATATCATGCTCAAAATCTTCATACACCGCCCCAAACTTCCCTTGAATCCCAGGCAACAACTTATCCAGTAAAATCAACTTCTCTTTAGGCAATGAATTTATTAAATCCACCGCCATCTCCTCTCCTTCCATAAAATGTGGAATCAAGACCATATGCGTATAATCTCGATCACGGCTATCTACGATCTTTTTGAAGAGATTAAAATCATTGTTATAAATGTAAAAATCGATAGCCCCTTGGTCGCCTATCGCTTTTACAAAGGCATCATAAATGATTTTCTTGTGAACACTTAACTTATTGAATAGTAGAAATATGCGAAGGTTTCGAGGGACTTCATCTACTTTAATGTAAAATCCCTTTCCGCGAATGGAATCTATAATACCTTGTTGTTTGAGGTAATTGTAGCCTTTCTCCACCGTTATTCGAGCCATATAATGCTCAAAACTCACTTCGTTAATCGAAGGCAACAATTCTCCTTTTTTTATTTTTCCTTGCTGGACACCTTCAATAATCGCATTCGCTAATTGTCGGTATTTAGGCGTGGAAGAAAATTCATCTATTTGAATCAGGCGCAACATTAATGAATGGAATTACCAATACCAACGATGATAACAGAGATAAGGATTACCACAATTCCACCGATAACAGTTCGCATCGTCTTGGAAGACACTCCTTTCCATTCTTTGAAATAGAGTCCCCAAAAATTAGACGTTATGATAATCGTTGCCATGTGCAGTATCCAAGAACTAGCCCCATTTCCTAGTTTACTCTCCCCCATACCGTAAAAGAAGAATTGCAAGAACCAAGTAGTTCCAGCCACAGCGGCAAATAGGTAATTCATTCGTAATGGAGCCGCAGCATTCAAATAATCCCCAAAAGTCTTATTCGAGAAGTTTAAATACATACAGTAAACAAAATTAGTCAAGAAGCCACCCCACAATACCACGATAAAGATGACATTGTTTTGAAACAAGGGATCACACCCTTTTGCAACTGCCACATCTGCCATATCTTTCCCTGCTTCAATCCCAAAATTAAAACAAGCGGAACATAAACCCGAGATCGTTGCCACAATTAATCCTTTCGTTAAACTAAACTCTTTGATGGTCTCTTGCTTTTGCTCTTGAGATAACTCTCCTTCCTTCATCATCCCCGCTTTGCCACAGAGATATATCCCAAATACACAGACTAAAATCCCCAATAAAACCACCTGACCACCGGCACTTCCCACAATGTGAGAAATTGTATCGCCCTCCACTCCAGCCATTTCTCGGTAAATAGGCGGCACTAAAGCGCCAAAAATACTGCACAAACTTAAGGCAATCGACATTCCTAAGGACATACCCAAATAGCGCATGGCAAGGCCGAAGGTCAAACCACCAATTCCCCACAATACACCAAAGACAAAAGTCCAGAAAAAGGTGTCAGAGTCAATCGTTTGAATGATGCCCATAAAATCTGGAATAGTTAACCAGGCTGCAAAAACAGGCACAATTAACCAGGAAAAGACACCCCCTACAATCCAAGCACTTTCCCAAGACCACACTTGAATCTTGCGATATGGAATATAAAATGAACCTGAAGCAAAGCCTCCAAGAGAATGAAAGAAAAGACCTAAAATAGAACCCATTATCGATTAATTAATTGTAAATGTATAAGAACCGCTTCCTATTCGAACGCGTTCCCCTGTTAGTTCTAGCCCATCTTGAAATCGCTTATTCGTTCCAAAAGCAGGCAAAATAACCGTCGCCGTTGTATTAACTGGCACCTCTACTTTAAGTGTAAAAGCTGCTATATTTACTGTCCAATCGGTAGAAACTTTTCCATAAGGAGTGTCAAGCGAAGTTTTGGCATACGTTAATTTTCCTCCTAGTTCAGGCTTAATCACTATTTGCTTATAACCTGCACCGTCAAATTCCTCTGTGTCAATTCCTCCAATCGTGCGGTACATCCAATCTCCTATCGCACCATATGCATAATGATTAAAGGAAGTCATTCCTGGATCCTGAAATGTACTATCAGGCTTCATCGAATCCCAACGTTCCCAAATGGTAGTCGCACCATGCGCCTTCACCGGATAAAGCCAAGAGGGATAGGTGTCTTGTAATAATAATGCATAAGCCACGTCATTACGGCCAAAACGAGTCAGCACTGGATTTAAAAATGGCGTACCCAAGAATCCGGTAGTCAAGTGATATTGATAACTTTTAATATTATTTACTAAACGCTCCAAAGCAGCAGCTCGTAAATTTCCAGGAATCATATCAAACTGCAAGGCCAAAATATAGGCTGTTTGTGTATCTGAAATCAAGCGACCATTCGCTGTCATAAATTCCTTTTGAAACTGTAATTTGATTCGATCTTGCAGCTTTTCAAATTCTTTGTAATCTTCTATTTTACCTAAAATTCTAGCCGTCTTCACCATCAATTCTGCATTATAAGCAAAGAAACATTGGGCCACTAGGTAATTATCTGTAACAGCTGATTTCTGACCAATCATCCCTTTGGAATCATCTACTCGGTAGGACAACCAATCCGCAAATTGAAAACCGGTGTTCCATAAATCATTCTTTGCCACACCGCGCACATAATTCAAATACGCTTTCATGCTTTCATATTGATTCTCTAAAATCTGCTTATCCCCATAAGTCGTATAGATATTGTAAGGAATAATGATACTCGCATCAGACCAACCGGCTGCCCCATTTTGAGCTTCAGGACCAGCATTTGGCTTATTTAAAATATCAGGAATAACGAAAGGAACCGCTCCATTTGGGAATTGATCCGCTTTTACGTCTTTTAACCATTTGACAAAAAACTGATTTACATTAAAGTTAAAGGAAGCCGTTCGAGAAAAAACCTCTGCATCTCCAGTCCACCCTAAACGCTCATCGCGTTGCGGACAATCCGTAGGAACATCCAAGAAATTCCCCTTTTGGCCCCAGCGAATATTGGATTGCAATTGATTTAAGAGTGGATTACTCGTTTCAAATGAACCAGTAGATGCCATATCGGAATGCAAAGCAATCGCCTGGTAATCCCCTGGGGTCACATCAATTCCTTCCACTTGAACATAACGAAAACCAAAGAAAGTAAAATGCGGCTCTATCGCTTGCTGCTCCCCATTCAATTCGTAAGAAGCTAAAACCTTAGCCGAACGAAGGTTTTCAAAATAGGGCTCTCCCTTTTTATCCAACATTTCCACGTGCCTTAAAACCACTTTTTGACCTGATTTTCCTTTGACATTTAATTTTACCCAGCCTACTATATTTTGGCCAAAATCTAAGATCTTATATCCCTTAGGACTTGTCAAAACACGCTTTACCCCTAAAACCTCTTGCTTCTTTATCGGTTCATTAATCTGCGCTTCTAATACTTCATAATTTCCAGCTACTTCAATCGCGTTATGCACTTTTTGAGGTGAAATACGCGTATCAATATGCTCCCCATCATATATCTCAGAGGAAAGAATAGACGTATATCCCGTCTGCCAATTCTTATCTGAAACAATTGTTTCCTTAGTACCATCTTGATAGCTTATTTCTAATTGCCAAAGCAAAGCCGTCTGAGATCCATAGTAATTCTGGTTATTTTGCCAGCCTAAGCGTGAACGATACCATCCGCTACCGATTTGTACCTGAATTTCATTCGAGCCTTGTTTAACCTGATTCGTCAAATCATACACCTGGTATTGTAAATGCTTATTATAACTAGTCCAACCCGGATTTAAATAAGAATCCCCTACTCTAGAACCATTAATTTGGGCTTCATATGCACCTTTAGCTGTTACAAAGGCCCTTACTGAACTCACAGGTTTCTTCAGAACAAATTGATTATTAAAAAATGGAACCCGACCATTCACGGTATCAGCCGGCAATCCTGAACTAATCCATTTTGCCTTCCAATCCTGTTGATTTAACAAAGCGGTTGTAAAAGAAGTCGTCGCCTCTTTACTCGCCTTTCCATTTGCATTCCAAACCTGTAATCTAACCCGATATTTTGTGTTAGACTGCAATGATTCTCCAGCATAAGGAATAAACAACGACGCAGATGAAATTACTTTTCCTGAATTCCATACCAATTTCTTACCTTCCAACACTTGAATAGTATAGGCTGATTGTGATTCATTGCGATTCACCGAACTCATCTTCCAAGAAAAGCGAGGGTTCGATACACCAATGGCAATTGGATTTTGTTGGTTTTCAACAGAAATAGACTGAATGGAGACTTGAGATAGCAAGCTAAAAGGCAACAATAGGCCTATGAATGCAAATAATTTCATTTTGATAAGGTTTAGAGCTAAAATCACACTAAACTAGTATTATATTTTGAAAATTATGTACAAAAAGCTATTCCTGTTTTCAATCGTTGCCTTTGCATTCGCTTCTTCAGATAATTGGGCGGAATATTTAGGTGGTTCTAACCGCAACCACTATTCCACTCTGACGCAAATAAATGCGGCTAATGTCGATCAGCTTAAAGTGGCTTGGGAATACAATCTTCCAGATTCTGGCCAAATGCAGGTCAATCCACTGATCATCAAAGGGGTACTTTATGGGGTTAGTTCTACCGTTCAAGCCTTTGCCTTAGATGCAGCTACGGGTAAAGAAATATGGCGCTTCGGTGATCCATTAAAAAACTGGGCAAGTACTTCTAGAGGAGTGAGCTATTGGACTAATGGGATAGAGAAACGCATTTTGTATACGGCAGGGACTAATCTTTGGGCTTTAGACGCCGCGACGGGAAAGCAGATTCCTAGTTTTGGCGATCAGGGAAAGATTGATTTACACTTAGGATTACCCCCTATTGCTGCCAATAAATTCATCATTTCAAATACTCCCGGCACTATATACCACAACCTCATCATTATGCCCGTTCGGCTATCTGAGGGCGCTGATGCAGCTCCTGGCGATATCCGCGCATTCGATGTGATGACGGGCAAATTAGTTTGGACCTTTCATACGATTCCTTATCCTGGAGAATTTGGATATACTACCTGGCCCCAAGACGCCCATTTAAATACCCACACAGGAGCAGCAAATAATTGGGCCGGAATGGCGGTCGATAATGAACGAGGTATACTTTTTGTTCCTACCGGATCTGCGGGATATGATTTCTATGGAGGAAACCGAAAAGGATCTAATCTTTTTGCGAATTGCTTGATCGCCTTGGATGCAAAAACAGGGAAGCGTCTTTGGCATTTCCAAACGACTCATCACGACCTTTGGGACCGTGATTTACCCGCCCCACCTAATTTAGTCAACGTTACCCATCGCGGAAAAAAGATTCCTACAGTGGCTCAAATCACAAAACAGGGCTTCGTCTTTCTATTTGATCGTGTCAGCGGAAAACCCCTTTTCCCTATCATCGAAAAGAAAGTACAAGGTTCTTTATTGAAAGGGGAAAATGCCTGGTTAACACAACCCTATCCTACCATTCCCAAACCATACGCTCGGTTATCATCTGAAATTAAAAACAATGATGTCAATCCGTATGCCGAAAACAAAGAAGAGCTCATTCAAACCTTAACCTCTTTAAACAAAGGCTGGCACGATGCCCCTAGTGAAAAAGGGAATCTCATTTTACCCGGTTTTGATGGAGGCGGAGAATGGGGTGGCGCGGCAGCAGACCCTGACGGAATTCTCTACGTAAATAGCAACGAGATGGGTTGGATACAAAAGATGGTTCCATCCAAAATAAATAGTCTAAATCCAGGCGAAAAAGCCTACCAAACCCATTGTCAATCGTGTCACGGTGCAGACAGAAAAGGGAACCCATTGAGTGGCTACCCATCCTTATCAGCTATTTCAACCAAAAAATCAAAAGCCTATATCCAACAATTCATCAACAATGGAAAAGGAATGATGCCGGGGTTCAACCATCTTTCTAAACAAGAAAAGGATAATATTTTATCTTTTATAAACGATGAATTACCTAAAGAAGTAGCTTCATCAAATGCTGCTAGCTACGTATCCCCTTTCCAAATGACTGGATACAACAAATTCTTAGATTCGAAAGGCCTACCAGCTCTTAGCCCTCCTTGGGGAACCCTAAATGCAATCGATTTAAATACCGGAAAATACCTTTGGAAAATACCCTTTGGTGATGAACCAGCCTTAGCCCAAAAAGGAATAACCGGAACAGGTGCTGAAAATTATGGCGGTCCTATTGTAACAGCCAGTGGCTTATTGATTATAGGAGCTGCAAAAGACGGCAAATTACGCATCTATGCTAGTAAAACAGGAAAGCTGCTACGGACAATTACCTTGCCAGCAGCAGCTTTCGCGACACCATCCACGTATGCAGTGAATGGCAAACAATATATCGTAATCGCTTGTGGAGGAACGAAATTAGGGACTCCTAAAGGCAATAAATACATCGCCTTCAGCCTCTAATTATTCTTTTACAATCGTAGTTGCAAAAGGCTTTCCAGATGAGATTACGTGCAAAACGTATTTACCCACTCTAATACCCGAGAAGTCGGTAAACACAATCTCCTTAATAGGAGCCTCATAGGTATGCTGGTAAATAACCGATCCTAATTGATCATAAATAGCAACAAAGGTTGGTTTTGTGCTAGGAACGGAGAATCCAATCGTTAATTTATCTACAAATGGATTAGGGTACGTTGTGTAAGTAATAGGATTTTCTTCCTGAACATTTAACTTAATTCCTGAAGCCGCAATACTTCTTTCTAATAAAGAAGGCTGCTTAAAACCTTGACGAACCACAACACCACCATTAGTGGACGTTCCAGTCACAGCACTTTGCTGGCCAATAATTTGAGAATAATATTTTCCATCTACCGTTGTGGTTGTACCACCAGAACCGATAGCTGAACTAATTACTTTCTGTGCTAAAACTAAATGAGCCGTCAACACCAAAGTCAAACTTAATAATACCTTTTTCATTACCCTATATTTTAATTTTATCAATAAACTCTTTAATACTCATCCCTTCAAAATCATAAAATAAATGTTCTAAATCCGCTTCACAATTAAATCCTGACTCCACATATAACGTAGATAAACACGATTTTTGTAAACATCCTTGTCTAATTAACTGCTTCGCAAATTGAACCCGAAGGCGATTCATTTCATCTGTAAAGCTAGTGAAAAGATAAAGTTCAAAAAAATCGCGCAATTCTTTCCTATCCTTTTGGACTAATTCCCCGAATTGATCCAAAGTCAAATTTGGATTCAAAAATGGCTTTTTAAATATGTAACAATCATTCACCGCTTGATCCATCTTCCACCAGTAGGCCTCTTGCGGATTCAATGTACGCTTAAAGCGATCTGCATTTAAATAAATTATCTCCGGAAAAAAATAAAGTGTACAAACCATTATCATGTAAGCCACTAATGACAAATACTTTATCTCACTGGGATGATTTAAAAAAGTCAAACCCAACGAATTCTCTAGCCAAACACCAAAAAAGACTGAACTCATGCCTACAAACACCATCCATTGGAAAAACAAAAATAATTGTAACCACTTACCTAAGTGTGTAGCCTTAAAAAAATAAACCTGATTATTCCTCAAATAATTAATACCCCATAACGTATAAATGGTTAGTAATAAAGGACGTAATACATACAAATGGGCTGCATTAAACACATAACCTAAGCGAATATTAAACATGGAGGTCCAATCACTAAAAACCTGCCTAACCACTTCCACTTTATAAGAATAGGGTGATAAATAATAGGGAATTGTATCTATAAAAACCAGAATAAAAGGGATAAAATGCCAATAATCTTTTTTAGTCAAATTGGTAGATCCCGTTCTTAAACTTCTTAAATAAAAGTAGAGAAGTGGGCCAATTAAAAAATAGATAGAAGAAAAGTTACCATATAATAAGACTGTAAATAATAAACTATGACCCAATGACATAGAATAAACAGTCAAACAGTATATACCTGAGATGAAAAACAAAAGAGCTAAATAAATATTAGGGTTCGCAAATAAGGATCCTCGCGATTTCAAGAAAATGATCGAAGGCGTCATAAAACTAGTAAATAGTGTCATGACAAAAATCGATTGAAATAGAAACAGCATTATAAAGTGGTTAGATATAATTGTAATATACAAATATATAATGAATGAAAATCAATACTTCGTAAATTACCACTCTATTGATAAATACAATGAAATTCAAAAATAGGTTAACTCGCTTTTGGAAACTCCTAGGTCCTGGACTAGTTACTGGTGCTAGTGATGATGATCCATCTGGAATAGCTACCTATTCTCAAGCGGGAGCAGGACTTGGCCTTTCCACCTTATGGACGGCTTTAATTGCCTTTCCATTAATGGCGGCCATTCAGCAAATGTGTGCCAGAATAGGGTTAGTGACAAAGCAAGGATTAACGGGCACGTTAAAAAAACATTATCCGAAACCGGTTTTATACCTCATGCTCATTTTTAGTTTTCCAGCGATTGTCATGAATATAGGAGCTGATATCGCAGGAATGGGAGCTGTAAGTAACCTATTATTTCCTGCCATCGACCAAAGTTATTTTAGTGTATTTTTCACCCTCGTATTAATCGGATTGATTATCTATTTACCCTATGCTAAAATTGCGGCCGTCTTAAAATACTTGTGTATAGTCATGTTGGTTTATTTCATCGTACCCTTTTTATACAAACAAGATTTCAAAGAAATACTCATTGCTACACTGATACCTGATATCCAGTTTAACAAAGAATACATAGCCATTTTAGTGGGTATTTTAGGTACTACTATTTCACCTTATTTATTCTTTTGGCAGGCATCAGTGGAAGTAGAAGAAATGAATGTTCATAAAAGAGTGATAGTGAATAAAAGAATTATTCACGAGATGGAACAGGATGTCGATTTTGGGATGGGATTTTCAGGATTTGTGATGTATTTCATCATTTTAACCACAGGTACTGTATTATACAAGAGTGGAATTCATCAAATTGATACCGTTGAACAGGCAGCCTTAGCGCTAAAACCTTTGGCTGGTGATATGGCCTATATTTTATTTGCTACTGGTATCATAGGTACAGGGCTAATAGCCATACCGGTTTTAAGTGGTTCTTTGTCTTATATATTTACCGAAACCTTTGGTTGGGAACAGGGATTAAATAAGAAGTTTCATGAGGCCAAAGGTTTCTATTCCATCATAGCTTTCTCCCTATTAGTAGGCCTTTCGTTAAACTATATCGGAATATCCCCTATTGACGCCTTAATTTATACGGCCATTTTGTATGGTATGACGGCCCCCGTTCTAATTGCCATCATCTTGCATATTTCTAACAATAAAGAAATTATGGGAGAAAACACTAATTCACGATTATCGAACCTATTAGGTTTAGCTGCATTGGTCATTATGACAGCAGCAGCCGGAGCTCTTCTTTATTTGGAATTTATTGGATAAAAAAAACCATACTCCCTTATCAAGAGTATGGTAAAAAAATAGTGGACCAGCATGGGCTCGAACCATGGACCCCCTGATTATGAGTCAGATGCTCTAACCAACTGAGCTACAAGTCCGCATTGTACATCCTTTTAGGGAATTCAATGTGACACAAAATTAAGGAATACTAACCTTTTTAGCTAAATTTCGGAAAAGAATCTCCCATGTACCCGACTAAAATTATTAATGATCCGATTTATGGTTTTATTAAAATCAATAATCCATTAATTCTTGAATTGATTGACCACCCTTATTTTCAACGACTTAAGCGAATTAAGCAATTAGGTTTAGCTGAATTTGTCTATCCAGGTGCACATCATACGCGTTTTCACCACGCATTAGGGGCAATGCACTTGATGGATCAAGTTTTGGATAACTTGAAAGCAAAGGGGTATTCGATAACACCAGAGGAACGCGAAGCAGCAGAAATTGCCATTCTATTACATGATATAGGTCATGGGCCTTTTTCTCACGTATTAGAATATACCTTATTGAATGAGGTTAAACACGAAGATGTTTCCACTCTTTTGATGGCCAAACTAAATCAACACTTCAACGGAAAATTAAGTTTAGCCATTGAAATATTTGAAAATAAATACCATCGTAAATTCTTTCATCAATTAGTCTCCTCACAATTAGATGTAGATCGATTAGATTATTTGAGTAGAGATTCATTTTACACGGGTGTGCGGGAAGGATTTATAGGCTCTGAGCGGCTTTTAAGTATGATGGATTTGAATAATGAACAATTAGTCATTGAAGAAAAAGGGATTTATTCCACCGAAAACTTCTTGATGGCGCGTCGTTTAATGTATTGGCAAGTGTATTTACATAAAACCGCCATCGCAGCTGAGACGATGTTAATTCAAATATTACGTCGCGCTAAATTTTTAATAGCAGAAGGCCAAAAACTACCTTGCTCTTCACCCTTAAAAACCTTCCTGAAAAGTACGTACACTTGGGAGGAGTTCTCAGCTAAAGAAAGTCTCTTACTTGCCTTTACCGAATTAGATGACCACGATGTGTGGGCAGCCATTAAAGAATGGAAAAATGCGAGTGATAAAATTCTAAAGCATTTGTGTACACACTTTTTGGCCAGAAAATTATTCACCTGTAAATTAGGCTCTCAGCCAATCCCAAAGGCGAAAAGAGTTGAAATAGAGGAGAATATCAAACGAGAATATGGCATTACGGATGAAGAATTGTCCTACTTTGTCGTAGAAGGTTCCACCTCGAATGCTGCCTACGTACAGGGAGACAATACCATCAAGATGGTCGACAAACAAGGTCAAGTGGTCGAGTTACTCGAAGCATCTGATTTACCGACCATACAAGCTTTAAGTAAGATTGTAAAAAAATACTATTTTTGTTGTCCAAAGAGCGTATATTTGCAAGGAGAATTGAGCTAATGGAAATTCTCTTTGCCTTTATTAAACAACGTGTGACCGAATGAAATTTACTGTTGACCAAATAGCCCAATTAATTCAAGGTACAGTAGATGGCGATGGATCAGCAAGTATAACGACGTTTAATAAAATAGAAGAAGGAAAAGAAGGAAGCATTTCTTTTTTAGCAAATCCTAAATACGAATCCTTTTTGTATCAATCTAAGGCAACAGCCATCATTGTAGCAAACGATTTAGTCTTAAAAGAAAAGCCTCTAGCGACTTTAATCAAAGTTAAAGACCCCTACTCTGCTTTCACTATTTTACTTCAAAAATACCAAGAGTTTACGAGCGTTAAGGAAACAGGCATACAGCAACCTAGTTTTATTGCAGAAGATGCAAAAACAGGCATAAATCTCTATCTAGGCCAATTTTCAAGTATAGGCAAAAGTTCAACGATTGGGAATGATACCTATATTTCAGCACACGTGACCATCGGAAACAAAGTTTCCATTGGCGATAATTGTGTGATTTATCCAGGCGTCGTCATCTACAATGATACGATCATTGGCAATAATTGTACAGTACACGCAAATGCAGTCATTGGTTCAGATGGATTTGGTTTCGCACCTCAAGCAGATGGAACTTTCACCACAATTCCACAATTAGGAAATGTGGTATTAGAAGATGGTGTAAGTGTAGGCGCCAATACCACGATTGATAGAGCCACCATGGGTTCTACTTTGATAAAAAAAGGGGTAAAAATTGATAATTTAGTCCAAATTGCCCACAATGTAGAGGTGGGAGCTAATACCGCTATCGCAGCACAAACTGGAGTTTCTGGTTCTACTAAAATTGGCCAAAACTGTTTAATTGGAGGTCAAGTGGGTGTAGCAGGACACATAACCATTGCAGATAAAACGATTGTAACCGCTCAATCAGGGGTAACCAAAACCGTCCGAAAAGAGGGACAAATATTAGGTGGAACGCCGGCCTCTCCTAACAGTGACTATTTAAAACGTAATGCGTTATTACGTCAATTACCGGACTTATTAAAACGATTAGAATCTTAGAACGCGTATGAACAATAAGCAACATACTATTACCAATGCTGTAACCCTATCTGGTGTAGGATTACATACTGGCGTAGTTGCCAACCTCACTTTTTTACCTGCTCCTGCAAACCACGGGATCAAATTCCAACGTGTTGATTTGCCAGGTCAGCCCATCGCTGATGCAGATGTAGACTATGTAGTAGATACCTCACGCGGAACAACTATTGAGCACAACGGAGCTAGAATTAATACAGTAGAACACGTATTAGCAGCTCTTGTAGGTCTAGAAGTAGACAATATTTTAATTCAATTAGATGGTCCAGAGCCTCCAATTATGGATGGTAGTTCTATCAAATTTGTTGAAGCTTTAAAAGACGCAGTTCTTGTAGAACAGGATGCACACCGTAAATTCTTCGAATTAACAGAAGAAGTACGTTACAAAGATCTCGAAAATGGGATTGAATTAGCGGCATTACCTTTGAATGACTACCGCATGGCCGTGATGGTGGATTATAATTCCAAATTTTTATCTAGCCAACACGCTAACTTAAGCCATGTGTCTCAATTTGAGAAGGATTTCTCGATGTGCAGAACGTTCTGTTTTGTACACGAATTAGAAGTCCTTTATAAAGCAGGTTTAATCAAGGGTGGAGATTTAAATAATGCGATTGTTATTGCAGATAAAGATTATTCTGAGACTGAATTAGCCCACTTAGCGGAAGTATTAGGCAAACCAAAAATCTCTGTTTCGAAAGAAGCTGGTATTTTAAATAACACAAACCTTCATTTTAATAACGAAATGGCTCGCCACAAGTTATTGGATCTAATGGGAGATTTAGCCTTAGTAGGTCGCCCTATAAAGGCTCAAATTTTGGCATCACGCCCAGGACATGCCTCTAACGTAGAATTAGCTCGTAAGATCAAGAAATTGATGTTAGACGCGGAAAAGAATAAGGTTCCTACGTACGATCCAAAGCAACCTCCTATTTTCACGCACGAACGTGTTTATGAACTTTTACCTCACCGGTATCCATTCCAAATGATTGATAAAATCATTTACTTGGATGATACGAGTGTTGTAGGAGTAAAAAATGTGACGATGAATGAGAATTATTTTATGGGTCACTTCCCGAACAATCCGGTTATGCCAGGAGTTATGCAGGTGGAAGCTATGGCACAAACAGGAGGAATTCTTGTATTGAGTTCAGTAGAAGATCCTGAAAACTATTGGCCTTACTTAGTAGGAATTGAAAATTGTCGTTTTAGAAAAAGTGTTATCCCGGGTGATACCATTATTTTTAAATGTGAACTTCAAGCCCCTATACGTAGAGGAATTGCTAAAATGACTGGAAAGGCTTATGTAGCTGGCCAGGTTGTTTGTGAAGCAGAAATGACTGCTAGTTTAGTACGCAAATCGTAAGATTTAACCTATGATTCATCAATTAACAAATATTGACCCTCAAGCTAACATCGGCGCTAATGTTAGTATCGATGCATTTTCGTCTATTCATTCAGATGTAGAAATTGGTGAAGGAACTTGGATAGGATCAAACGTAACTATTTACCCAGGAGCGCGCATTGGTAAAAATGTGCGCATATTTCCGGGTGCTGTTATTTCAGCTATTCCTCAAGATTTGAAATTTGGAGGAGAAACAACAACAGCAGAAATTGGCGATAATTCCACCATTCGAGAATGTGTTACCATTAATCGTGGCACATCTGATAAAATGAAAACAGTGATCGGTAAGAACTGTTTAATCATGGCCTATGTGCACGTAGCCCACGATTGTTTCATTGGGGACAATTGTATTTTAGCGAATGCCGTTCAAATGGCTGGACACGTAACAGTGGGTGATTTTGCCATCATTGGCGGATCTTCTGCTATTCACCAATTCGCAACCATCGGACAACACGTAATGATTTCAGGTGGATCACTTGTAAGAAAAGATGTCCCTCCTTTCACAAAATCAGGACGTGAACCTTTAAGTTATGCCGGAATTAATTCTGTAGGCTTACGCCGCCGTAATTACACAGATGAACAAATTAATGTCATACAAGAAGCGTATCGGTATTTATATTTGAAAGGGTTGAATACAAATGCTGCTTTGGCAGAAATAGAAGCGCAATTGCCTAATACTCCTGAACGAAACGAAATTCTTGATTTCGTTAAAAATTCAGAGCGCGGTATCATGAAAGGCTAATCAACGATGGAAATTCTTGTTCAAAATCTTTCCAAAAAATTCAGACAAGAATTTGTCCTCAAATCCTTCTCCCATTCCTTCAAATCAGGACGGTCCTATGCGATAACGGGTCCTAACGGCTCAGGTAAATCTACTTTACTTCAGTTAATTGCACAATTCACCTTACCTAATTCAGGGACAGTTGAAATGACAGGCATTGACCCAGAGTTAGCTTATAGTCATATTACCTATGCAGCACCTTATGTCGAATTAATCGAAGAATATACATTACCGGAACACCTAGATATATTGGTCAAAAACAAGTACCTGCCTGCTTCTGTCACCTTAGAATTACTGGAGGATTTCATAGACTTACAGCCTGGTAGATTTAAATTAATCAAAAACTATTCTTCTGGAATGCGCCAAAAAATCAAACTCGGATTTGCGCTACTATCAGACAGATCAGTCCTTTTGTTAGATGAACCGACAACGAATTTTGACGAACAAGCTAAAAATTGGTTCTTTAATCGACTAGAACAACAGCGACATAAATTAATCATTGTTGCGTCCAACGAGGCGAGAGAAATTGAATTTTGCCATGAGAAAATAGCGATTCAAGATTTCAAATAAGAAATCGAAGTCTTAGGCGAATCGCGCCTAACAAAAGAATAATAAATCCTACAAAGAAGAGTAAGTCACTAAAGCTCAACACGCCCATACTCATTCGGTTATAATGAGAGGATAAATCCATAAAGTCCAAGCCCACTTCCTTAGCTCCTTGCCAACAAACAAAATTCATTCCAAGTCCTATTATAAAAGCCACAGGCTGCTTTTTACTTAGACTAGAGGCAAATAATCCCATTGCCACAAAACAAAGAACCAGCAGAAACAAAGCTATAAAACCTCCTATAATCAAGGAAGAATCATAATTATTTTCAGGCAAACCCAAAGAGGCAATTGATTGTATAAAAAGGATACTCGGTAATAAAGTACAAACAACAATAAAAGCCAAGGCACCAAACTTAGCTAAAAGAATCTGATGGCTAGTTATAGGTAAAGAACGTAATAATTGAAAAGTCCCTCGATCTATTTCTTCAGAGAAACTATTCATAGAAAGAGCAGGAACAAAGAATAGGAAAAACCAAGGACTTAAATCAAAGAAGACTGTTAATTCAGCAAATCCGTAATCAAGCAAATTTCCATCTATCACCCAAACGTAGACCCCCATTAAAATAAAAAAAGACGAGATGGTTCCCCAGCCCATCCAAGAGCTAAAAAAAGCCAACACGTCTTTCTTTAAAAGAGTGAACATCTTATTCAAAAATAGGTTTTTCGCGTTTCACAACAGCGGAAACAATTAGGCCTAATAAGAAATTAAAAATTACACTCATGATAACTACAATAACAAATTGCATTCCTGGATTCATAAATATAGCTGTCATCTCCTCTGCACTTTGAATTTGACTTGCACTCATTCCTTGATCCTCCATACGCTCTCTGGCGATATCCATTTGGCGCTGAATGACTGTATTATCAATAAACTGAATATAAATGTAATTAAATCCACCCGCTACTAAACCACTAATCGCACCCAGTAAGGTAGCTAAACCTAAACCTTGGCCATAACTGATATAGCCTTCGTTTTGCTCTCTATATTCACGTAAGCAGAGATAAGAGATTGTAACAGATAATACCAATGACCAAACCGTAGAAATCCAGCTAATGGATTCTTGAAATTGTTCAGCCCAGCCCATTACGTTAACGAGCGTTGAAAAAAGGAAACTTAATAATCCATTAATGAAGCCGTATTTTAAAGCGATAATGGATGATGAGGCAGTTGATTCAGATGTGTTTTCCATACTTATTTTTTATAATACAATGAAATTAACAAATTAGGCAGGAATCCCAATGCAATCTTTTGGGCAAAATCATCTTTAGCGATACTATAGGCATCGATCGACTTTATCCCTGCGTGCAAACTATTGTAATACTCCCCTCCTTCTTGACTGACAATAACTTCTTTATAAGAATTCAATTCTAACAAACTCTGTTGAATATACGCATCTAGCATCTGTATTCCCGAAGGAGATTGAAAGAAGAAATACAAGAAATAGGCACTTAAAAGAGCTGTAACGAAAATCAAAATGTACTGAAGTGCGAAATAGACTAAAAAATGCTTCTTTTCACCTCCGTTACGTTTTGGAAAACGTGTGACATACCACCATTGAAAAAATAAAAGGAAAACATAGGTGGGCGCTTTTTTACCTCCAATAGGAATTATTCCAAACTGCTGTAAAATTAGACCATAAAGGACCATCAAGATTATAAACAGAGAGGCATATAAGACAAATCGACCTATTTCAGCAAACCAATTATTGACCATAAGTATAAGTTAAACCGTTAAATACACCCACTAATCTATGCTGCAAGGTTGATCCGATAAATATGGAGTTCTTTGATTTAGAGACGATATCTTTGCTTGTGTAAACATATGAATCTGGTACCATAATGAAACCTTTCATAGTTTCTCCTACCTTCAATTCAGGCAGCTGAATTCCTAAGAAGGCGGCAGCACCATGAGATAAATACTTATCAACATTCGCTAAACCTTGTCTCTTCGCTTCATCAATAAAGGCTAATGCTAACGTTTCTAAGCCAATCGTACCGAAAGCGGCTTGATCGAACTCTAACTCTTTATTTTCTACCTCCACAGGATGATGATCTGAAACAACAGCCATAATTGTCCCCTCTTTCAAACCTTGCCATAAAGCTGAGCGATCAGCTTCTGTTCTAAGTGGAGGGTTCACCTTTTTCAATGTATCAAAATCGGATACTGCATCTTCTGTGAAGATAAGTGAGTAGATTGCGACATCTGCTGTCACAGGTAATCCCGCTTTCTGAGCCTCGCTAATTAACCGAACAGATTCAGCAGTAGAGATACAAGTGAAGTGAAGGGAGAACTCCGGATTTGCTAATCCAAATGAATGTTGCATCACATAAGCCAATAAATCCAAATCGCGCTTCACGTGCATCGTTTCAGCGAGCACTGGGATACCTTTTAAACCTAAGAGCGTACTTTGAAGTCCTTCGTGTATTTGGCCAAATAAGGACAAACCTTTTACATCTGACGTGAAATAACTTTCGCGGCTAAAGGCTGCAAATATTGCAGGCACTTTAACATTAAGTCTGTGTCTTGCAATGCACCCGCACCGTGGCTAAACCAGGAAGCTCCAGCCTGATGTAAATCCATCAAATCGCTAAAGTTCTCCGCTTTATTCCCAATAGTTAGTGGCGCCACTGGATAACACTTTACTCCAGATCCTGCTAATTTCTCGGCAATATATTGAATAGCCTCAGGTTGCTGCGGCACGGGCTCACCCGTAGGCAGAAGCAAAAAGTCTAAAACCCCACCCTTCCAAGCCGCCGCTTGCAAACTAGTCCAATCTTCCTTGTGTTCCCCACCTGGTAAGGTATTATGAACACGAAGATCAACTACAGAAGGAAACCATTGGAGATCGCTGTTAGATATAACTAAATCAGCCTCAGCTTGAATCTGTGGAGCAATTTCTACCCACTGACCATTAGAAGCTAATAAATCCACTTTCTTTCCGTAAAAAGAAGACCGGCTATCTTGAATTAAAATCTGTTTGAATAAGATCCGCATTTGTTTATGGCTTATAAAAAAACCCTGATTAACAGGGTTTTAAAATCAATGTCCGATAAAGGATTTATATGTTTCAACATCCATCAATTGGGATAAATCACCAGCGTCAGCCGCTTTGATTTTCACAACCCAACCATCACCGTAAGGATCCGAGTTAATTAATTCTGGACTGTTGTTTAAGGCTGTATTGAATTCTACAATTTCACCAGCGACTGGCAAGAACAAATCTGAAACCGTCTTAACCGCTTCAACTGTTCCAAAAACACCGTCTTTCGCAATCGTCTGACCTACCGTCTCTACTTCTACGAAAACGATATCGCCTAACTCGCCTTGAGCGAAGTCTGTGATACCTACGATAGCTACATCGCCATCTACTTTAATCCACTCGTGTTCTTGAGTATATTTTAATTCGCTTGGAAAATTCATATGATTATTATTTGCTTACAAAGGTCACTAAAATCTCGATTTTTTGCAAACGATTTTAGATTATTCACTTAAACTATACCGTATTTGGAAACCTCCTGCCACAGTAGAACGATAGAAGGAATTAGAAACCAACGGATTATTCATCATCTTATCGAAATAAGCTGTCACCGTTAATTTGTTATTCACATTATAACTCAGTTGAGGACGGAATTGAAAATTAACAAATCCTTGTGTAACGATCGTCTCCGCATCTAATTTACGTTGCAAAGTTCGGGTATCCCGAATCGTTAAATTCATATTGAAGCGTAAGTCATTCGGTAATCTAACGGCACGGCCGTTAATTTTGAATGGAATCAACATATTTGATTTAGTAAATCCTACTGCGACCGTAAAATCCTTATTGGCTAACTCGGCCACTTGCGAATTCGCTAAATTCAACCCTACATTTCGATCTTGGTTATACTCTAAACGTAAGGATATTTTACTCTTTGTCACGGCATTCACCCCAATCAAAGGAGAAAAACGTTCCACAAATGAAATAGTACTCATGACATATACCGGAATTAGTGTGTTAGTCACCGGATCATATCGAGACGAAAGTGGGTACAAAAGACTGTTTAATGTTAAATTCATGTAGTCCGTCGTAAATTGTCCATATTCTAATGACGAGACAAAATTCCCGACATTATATGTACTTGAATACATATGGGAAATCGTAAACGATGCAAACTTATTCTTAATTCCAGGTAATAAATTCAATCCATTATAATCTACTTTCCAGTTAGGTAAAGGGATATCGTAGAAGGGAGAATATTTAACTGTGTTTGCCGAAACTCCCGAATAAGCCGCAAAAAAGGCGGGGATTAATACATCTTGAGAGTTCTGGTTGTAGGTTCCTATCTCGGTTGCTTTTGAGCGATTAAGTCGAGATAATAAGACAGAACGATTGGATCTAAACTCTTCGAAAACCGTTTCAGGGTTTGAAAAAGCCGTCATAAAGGACAAGAATGACATCGAATAGTTTCCTGAACGAATCGGGCTTTGGGATTTGAAAGGTCCATTCGCAACCTCTGGACGGTAGAATTCCTGGTAATTATCTCCTTTGTTATAATTACCGTCTACTTGAATCCGTAAATCTTTTGTAGGCTCTAACTGGGTCGAATACGTTAATTTCTGCGTACGCAATTGAGTGAATGGCGTATTCTGAACTGTACTTCGGGTTAACCAGCCATTTTCCGCTGCCTTGAAACGAATCCCGTCATCTTGTCCCCCACTGATAAAATCAAATCCTGGTGCCTGATTCAAGGCATTCATACCTAACATACCTGGATTAGGCATAAAACCAGGTAGTGTGGTTGATTCATTGATGGCGTAATTCACTTGAATACCTCGAAGCGTTAACAATAAACGGGTGATAGATTTAAGCGCACCTTTTGCAGGAATCACAATATCCTCCTCGTCACCAGGATTTCGAGCCACATTTTTACCAAACGAACGAGGACTATTTGCCCAACGTAAAGCCTTAACCCGATTGTATAAGGCAACAAAATCCACCTTTCCATTAATGGCTTGCTCTCTCGTGTTTTTAATAATATTACCAAAAGGTAAGCCTAATGAGTCTCTGATATCAAACGAATTGGCAAAATAATTATACCCTACCCGATGCGTATAATCCGCATTCATCCAATCGGTTAACACCGATTTCTGCAGAGGCAAACGCCAAACCATCCCCGCTTGTTGATCAAAACTTTTTGCTCTACCTAAAGCGCGTAAACTAATCATCACCGAATCACGCTTTTCTTGCGTATCTAAATCACCTATCGGTTCATCAATGATGGAATTCACCTGCGCATTATAATTCAAGACCATACTCTTGGTTAAATTCCAATTCAGCGCATATTGGCGATTAAAGAACCAATACTTCTCAAATTGTGGGGCCACTCCTAACGTGGTGAATTCCGCATTACGCATTTGAGTCTTAATGAAACTGCGATCCATATCTAAACGAACCATCAATGAAGAGGGTACCAAATTCAGATTGAAATCTTTGATTAAATCGAAATTGGCTTTCTTGAACGGCTCTAAGAAACGAGATGAACTCGAAAAGGCATAAAGAACACTACCTTTATGGCTTAGTTGGCTGTATTCCGCTATTAATGGACTCGTTCGCAACATTTCAGCGTACGCGTAGCTAAAGGTGAAATTAGAGAAATCCCAAGGATAGCTGTTCTTAGCCTGGGCATTTCTGCTCTTCTTTACATTAGAGAAATTAAAGCCTTTGCGTTCCGTATTATCTTCCACTAAAGTAAGATAGGATTGTTTTTTTGCCTCAGAACTAAATTTCTGAATCGAGTTTCGCAAAAAGATATCCGGGTCAAAAGGATCAAATTCAGGTGAAATATTACGGCGATCATAGGTGATAAAGAACGGAATTTTGAAGCCCCACTTTTTAGGCAAGAGTTTGTCCAAATTCAAAATCGCTGTAATACCATATTCCAAATTATTTTCGCGACTGCGCTCAGATATTTTGGCCTGAACCCCTCCAAAGCCATAATTCTTAAAACTTCCATTCATCTGAATCGTTCCCAAGTCAGCTAATTTGATTCCTAATTTACCGATAGCCGCTTCTCCAGAGGTCTGATCAAATCCAGAGGCACGCAATTCATTCACCCAAATACAGAAGGATTTATTGGAGTTACTCGTATTTCGAACACCAATCATCGTCACCATGGTGGCACTTTGATCCGGACGACCCATGACCGTAATCTTATACGTCTTACCCGTAGAACTCGTCACAATCATCGTAAAACGATCATTTAGACTCTTACCCTGCTTATCCCGTTCCGTCTTCACTTGCTTCACTAAATCAAACTCGATGTCAAACTCATTCTCCATCGGCCAAATTTCCGTATCTAAACTTTGCCCCTTCTGCGTCTGCGTTAAACCCGTATTCTCAATTTCATAATAATTATCCGTTAAATCTGTTCCTATTCTTAAGAATGCACTCACCTGCCCATTAATCGCATCTGGGCTTTGCATTGAAACGAACATCTTCAAACGCTTGTAGTTGATGAAGTCAAATAAGGTATTTTTAAATACCGCGCGCGCGTCATTGGGTCTTAAATTATCGACACATAGACTCATTGACTGCTCATTCAGACGTGCGTTGTTAATCGTCGTTATATCCTGATCACGTACAAATCCAGGTGGAACCACATAAGGAATAGCGCTCTCCCCTTTATTAGCTGGACCATTCTCCTCAATATTCACACTCGAGACGCGGAATTTTGCATCATAAGGTTCCGGCAAATCCTGACCACTCCGCTTATCTAATTCCCCCACAAACTTGCGGTAACTATATCCCGAAAGTTGTAATTGAGCAAAACGCAATACAACAGGCTCCTGGAATTCCTTCAAAACCATGCGCATAAAGCGAATCGATTTAAACGAGTTAATCTCGCCCGCAGGCGTTTTATAGTTGCGTTTATCTTTAATCGGGATGCGGAACAAATACCAATTTACGCCACCCTCTGTAATTTTATCCACCACAAATCCACTCCCAATTTGTAAGCTACTAGGTTTCAAATCGACCTCGTATTCGAAATAAGCTTCATTTTCATTGACCGTATTGTCATTGTTCAAATCCTCTCGGTCTGGAAGCATACTATTGGCTTCCGTGAAATTCGTATTAGATGGATTAGCGGTTGTTGGACTATTATTTTCCATCCCTAGGTAATTTTTATACCGTTGAATCAACGATTCCGTTCCATTGAATTTTTGATTCAAATAATAATCGAAGTCATCGGCGGCTGGGTCATTTTGGATTTTGGCCAAAGCTGAGGCATCCGTCACTCTCCCTTTAATTTGATCCAAATACGCTTTGAAATGTGTGGTCTCCGTCACAGCTGTAGCATCATCAGACTTGTTAGGTAAACCATCAAGGCCGATATCTTGCTTTTCTCTTCCCGCCGAATTATCAAAAGCATTAATCACAAACTGACGAGAAGGCGCTAAACCCCAATCGGTCGTCTCCACATTCTTTCCTGTCCCTGAGGTGATTTTCTCCCCTGCTGGAATACCATTCTCAAAATTAGAATAGCCATCTGGAATAAAATCCTCAGACACATCGCCAAGATGGAAAACTAATTTACCCCCCGTCTCATTGTTTTTATTAAATACCCCATCCCGAATTTTACCGGCTTCCCCGCCAATAAACGGATCCATCAACCAAAATTCAATCTGCTCCACATTCGCATTATCAAAATCCGTATCGGAGCTAATTGCGCGAGTGATCGCCCCAAAATTAGAGGCAGGAGTTGGTAACAAACCGGTCGAAGATAAATTCGGATTAAAGTTGTACAAACCACGCTCTGAAGGGAAATAAGCTACATCTAGGACTCCAATGGGTAGATTTGTAATGTTATTGGCGAAGTCTTTATTGGGGAATAATCCTTTCGGAGTTACAACACGTTCGTAAGCATAAGCATTGACTTTAGCTGGATCTAAACCAGGCACATCTAAGGCAAAACCGCCTTGACCATAAATACTCGCATCGACTGTATAGGCCGCAATTTTAGCGCGGTTAAAACCGGCCGCCAGTTTATTTCCGGCTAAAACATACGACTTAGGCGTGGCAGCAGACTTCCACAAATTTGCTTGAGAACTCAAGTTATAAATCACGCGAGCTGCTTCGAAATCATCAATAAAGGCATTTCCTTGCACTCGATCGTTTACATTCGGAATCAGTTTCGCAAACTCCCCTTGGAAATCAATTACCGAAGTTTCCTTGGTAGAAATCAAAGGTAATTTGTCCAAGAAACGTGTAATACCTTGTGAATTCTGAAGTATGGTGGCATCAAAACCTAATAAAGTATTGTTCACCGGCTCATTGCCCATCGCGACACGACGGAAAAAGGCAGGCGGACTTTCGGACATATTTTGAATGGTAGCACCTAAATGGATATTCTTACCCAAATTATAGTCCAATCGAGTACCTAAAAGCGTCCTTATTTGATTCGAGAATAAATCCGGCTTCTCATAGCATACCTTAATCTCTCTTCCGGAGGCAAATACACCTTCATTAATAATTTTTACCCGGCCAGATTGAGGCTCCACAATATAATCTGTTCCAGCAGCCAGCGATTGACCTCCCGCCGTTATAGTCACAGATTTTGCTTCTACTCCAAAAGGCAAGGCAATATCACCCCCAGCACCCGATTGAAAGGTTCCTTTAATGAAAAACTTATTCTTGGTGGAAATTTGAGCTGCATCGGTTTGTGTTCCGGTGTACAATTTATCGTAAACGTATTTATCGACTAAATTGGATTCTGCAGACGTAAACTTCGCGCGCAAATTGGTCCCAAAAGGTTCCAGAACAGGGAAAATAATCTTTCCTGTTTTGGAGTCTACCGTAATATCTTCGATGTAATCAAAATTTCCATCTGGCTGAGGATCCCCTGCAAAATTCAATTTATCTAAACCTAAAACCTTTACAAGTGGAATATCCTTAAAATTCGTTCCCTCAATCAAGTTACTATTATCAATTCCCGTCGCGTCATCTTTGTACACAATACGTAATTGAAAATTCTGTTTTGTTAAAGCAGACGTGTTCAAGGAATAGATATTCTTCATCATCAAGTCCCACATCGGATGTGGTTTACCAGTACTACTTGAATTCAAATTGTTCCGAATCGTGCTCGACTTCAACATTTTAAGGATCAAAACCTCATCATCTTGACGTGCCTGGTAATCCTCCGTTAACTCCCCTACCTTGTATTTTCGACCATTTAGAGTGTATTCGTAGGAAACCGCTAATACCTCATCGTTACGCAAAGGAGCCACTAAGGAGATATATCCAAGTTGTGGATTGAACTTGAATTCACGATCTGTTAACCGTTTAGCGCCTTTAAGTACATCAAAATCGGTTCCGCGTTTCAAATTATACGTCGACTCTAAGCGATCCGTAGCCTCATTCGATTTACGCAAATTAGGATCTGCCAAAAGCTTCGCATACATCCCATTTGCCTTATTATCCACCGGACTTGTGGGATTGATCGGCTGGAAAACCGGATTTGTGTTATTGTAAGGGCTCGCTTCCCCTAAATCATACAGGGAAACGAGGTTCCGAAGCGTTTCCGTGCTTTGGGTCCGATTCGTGACATATACTTCCACACGCGTGACCGTAATTCCACTCGAGATTAAAGGCAGATTTTTTAAAGCCCGCTCGTAATTATTTCGGAAATAAGATGATAAGAAAAAATGCCTATTCTCATCGTACTGATCCACACGCACTTCAAAATTCTTCCCTTGTGATCCTCCTTTCAATGTGATGCAATCTTGCTTCGAACGTTGCTGCGCTGCCACGACTGTCATATCCAAGGCTCCAAAACGCAATAAGGTTTTCACCCCAAACAAATTCTGAATACCGGGAATTAATTGCGAATTCAAGGTCCAAGAAGTATTACCCACTTCGATGTTTTGGAGAATATCCTCTTCCTGCGTCTTCCAATTTAACTTTAGTTGATTTTGGAAATTAAAACTCGCCTTAGTGTCAAAATTGACATTCAAGTTTAACTTATCCCCTATCTTTCCTTGGAAGTTAATCTGAGCCTGTTCATTAAAAAAGAGATTACCTACATAGCGTAATTGTACTGGGATAGCCGGATTATCGACAAATTGCCCCATGTAACCCACATCAAGCAAAAGAGAACCATTGGGCTTAAAGGAGACTTCGGTCCCTCCAAAAATCCGATCAATCGCCGGCGGCAATTCGATTTTAGGAAAAAGCCCGCGGGATTTTAAATTACTAGAACCATCTAAACTTTTGGAATAAGTTCTCCAAAAACTCCGATTGACTTCCTGATTTTGCTTTTGATTAAACGTATTAAAATCGTTGATTTCCGCAGCACCCGTCGCATCCTTCTGAATGACTAATTTAGGATCCGTTTCATAGGAATAGTTGAGCTTGGACTTCGAAGAATAAATAGAAAAGGGAGATTTCCCGGAATTTCGATTTGGTTTTTTAAGACTTAACCGAGGTTTTTTACCCGATTTGGCTACCGAATCTACTTGTGCGAAACTCGAAAAAGACAACACTATCCCAAGCCCAAGAATAAAGGGAAACCAGATGGAATAGCTATGTTTATCGGTCGAATACAATTATCGCAAGGCTAACTTGATTAAATTTTCAACGGTTGCATCAGGATTAGACTTCAGAATTGTATCTAGACTCTTTTCTGCCGCCGTGCGAGGAATTCCTAACGTAACTAAGGCTGCTAAAGCTTCCTGCTTATGGCCATAATTCGTATCATGTGAAGCAATACCTGCTTCCACAAACAGTGTATCTTTTTTGCACTTATCCTTCAATTCTAAAATAACCCGTTGTGCAGATTTAGATCCAATTCCCTTGATGGACTGAATCAAGGCTATATTTTCATTCATAATCGCCGAACGAATTTCATTGGAAGAGAAGGATGATAGCATTACCAAAGCTGTACTTAAACCAATCCCTGATACAGAAATCAAATCAAGAAACAAAAGCTTTTCATCCATCGAATGAAAACCTACTAAAGTATGCGAATCTTCCTTCACCTGTAAGTGAGTAAAAAGCTTACAACTCTCTTCTCCATCCGCTAAAGCAGCATAGGTCTGCAAAGAGATCTTCACCTCATAGCCTACTCCATTTACATCAATAATCACGTGCGCACGATCTTTGTGGGCTAATTTACCTTTTAAATAAGCTATCATACATTACCTGCGTTTACGGCGTTTTTTAGATTTAGTCTTTTTCTTTTTACGAGAAGTCTTTTTGCGCTTCTTGGAGGAGCTTCGCTTACTATATTTCTTAGATGCTTTGGCTAATTTAAAGTAAACGAGCGTTTGCCCTTTCTTAAGTTTTGAACCCTTGATGCGATTCAGTCGCTTCAATTCAGAAGCACTCAAACCTAATTTACGTGCTACACGTGATAAAGTTTCACCACTTTTTACGCGATAAGTATAACGCTTTGCAACAGGAATTGGCTCTTCAATTTCACTTGTATCAATCTCCGATGAATCTGGCGCAGATATATCTACCCGTGCTGAATCTAAAATACGAGACCTATTCTGCTCAAAGTAAGCAAAACGGCTCTTGGGAATATGAACCTTTACTTTATTTGCGTTCTTCGGTAAAAAATGGGTAATGATGTGGGGATTGATTCGCTTTAAGGTATCTAAAGAGAAACCTGTCAACCGAGTCAGCGTATTTAAATTCAAATACCCAGAAACTAAAATACTATCCTTTGGAATGTCAATCACCCAGTTTTCTGGCTGAATCGAATGATCCCAATGGAAATTCATCATATACGTAATCGCAATGAACTGAGGAACATAAGCGCAGGTTTGGGCAGGTAAACACGCATAAATACCCCAAAAATCATTCGCTCCACCACAGCGACGCATCGCTCTTTTTACATTCGATGGCCCCGTGTTATAAGCGGCAAGTGCTAAGTGCCAATCACCAAACGTTTTGTGAAGTCGCTTTAAATATTGGCAAGCCGCATCTGTCGCTCTCTCCGCATCGAAACGCTCATCAATGTATTGATCCACCCGCATCCCAAAATCGCCTCGAGCCGTATAGGGCATAAATTGCCATAAACCACCAGCTCCTTTATTCGAAATGGCTTTATTTTCTAAACCTGACTCAATTAATGACAAGTATTTTAATTCATCTGGCAGGCCATATTTCTTTAAATACTTCTCATAAAGAGGGAAATAGATATCCTTTCTTTCTAGCATTCTTTGTGTGAAACTCGCTTTTCTAAAGGCGAAAATCTCCACAAATTGGTGCGTAATGATGTTGTAATTAAGCGGAATTTCATTCTCCAGCTTTTTCAATCGTTCTTGAATTAAACCGGGATCAATGCTGAAGACAGGTGGTCCACCTTGCTCTACTTTGGCCAATGAATCAATTTGAACCAAATCATAGGCAGGTTGATAAGCCCCTGTGACTTGGCCAAAGGATATAGACGTAAAGAATAAACAGAAAAGAAATACAACTCTATTCCACATCATTACTTAATAATTCACCTATATCTAACATTTTAGCCTCTTGGAAAGGACTAGTTATTAATTGGAAACCCATGGGTAATCCAGCAGAATCGGATCCCATCGGAATCGACAAACCTGGAATCCCTGCCACATTCGCCTGTACAGTAAACAAATCACCTAAATACATTTGGATAGGGTCCAACGTCTTCTCCCCTAAACGATAGGCAGTAGACGAAGTCGTAGGAGAAATGATAAAATCATAATCCGTTAAGATCGAAAGTGTTTTATCCTGAATTAATCGACGAACTTTCTGCGCTTTCGTATAGTAAGCATCATAATAATCCGCACTTAATACAAAGGTGCCTAACATAATACGACGTTGCACCTCAGCCCCAAAACCCTCTTGACGCGTACGCTTGTACAGCTGCATCAAATCACCCGGATTAGCCGTCCGATGACCAAACTTAACTCCATCAAAACGAGATAAATTTGAACTCGACTCAGCCGTAGTTAAAACGTAATAGGTAGGTAACAATTGATCGATATAAGGAAAATCCACTCCTTCAACTGTATAACCTAAACTTCTTAATTTATCCACTTGCACTTCAAACGCGGCTTTAATCTCTGGCTGAAGACTAGGATGCTCCACTACTTCCTTAATATAAGCGATGCGCTTATTATCTGGTGCAGCTGCTGGAACATTAGAATTCAACGTACTATCTTGGCCATCCTCCCCTTTAATGATATCTAATACTAACCTTGCATCCGAAACATAGTTTGCAATCGGCCCTATTGAATCAAAAGATGACGCATAAGCAATTAATCCCCAACGAGAAACTAATCCATACGTGGGTTTCAAACCGATTACGCCACAAAAAGCTGCCGGCATTCTAATCGAACCTCCTGTATCCGTCCCTAAGGAAACTTGACACATTCCTGCCTGAACGGCAACTGCCGAGCCGCCAGAACTTCCTCCAGCCACATAAGCTGGATTCGCAAAATTCAAAACAGGTCCATAGGCAGAATTTTCATTCGTACTCCCCATCCCAAACTCATCACAGTTTTGACGACCAATGATAATCGCATCTTCATCTAATAAACGCTGAACAGCTGTAGCTGAAAAAGTAGATTTAAAGGAATTCAATATTTTACTACCCGCATACGAATGATGCCCTTCGTAACAAAGTAAGTCTTTAATCCCCACGACTAATCCTGCTAACTTACCGGCAGAACCAGCCTTTAATTTAGCATCAATTAAAGCCGCCTGAGTCATTGCTTCCTCCTCATACACCTCCAAAAAAGCATTCAACGAAGTATTATGTGTATGAATTAGTTGTAAATGGCCTGCGACAATAGCAGAAACCGATAGCTCACCCGCTAACAATTTCTCCCTGATTATCGCATAGGGTTGATTGGAATTACTCATTAAAAAAGGGAATCTGTATAAACACAAAAGCATAGTTGAATTTCTTCAACTATGCAGATATAGGGTAAAGGAATAGACTTATTCTTTCGTATCGTCTAACTCTTTGTTGATTTGATCTTTTACATCATTCTTCGCATTTTGAAACTCGCGAATACCTTTTCCAAGGCCTTTCATTAATTCTGGAAGTTTCTTCCCTCCAAAAAATAACAAAATCAATAAGCCAATCAATAGCATTTCGCCACCACCAAGGCTATTTAAAAATAATAATATGCTTGCATTCATCATATCGTGTTTTGTCTAAATTTTCGTAAATATATTTAAAAAAGGTTAATTATTCGTGTATTTAAAGATGTTTTTCAAACTCATCTAACTCCTCTTTGATCGCTTTTCCTACCCAAACTACAATCGCTAAATCATCCGCAAAACCTACCAAGGGTAGAAAGTCAGGAATAAAGTCAAAAGGCATCACAAAGTAGAGTAAAGCAGCTGTAATTTTAACTAACGTTATTAAAGGTAACTTAGTATAAGATCCTTGCACATAAGCTTTAATTAATTCGCTAAAGAGGATAATATAGCGATTCAATAATTTCACTACTGTCAAATTACTAGAGGAGGCCGTTTCCTGTACTTTTTTTAAAGCTCCTCGCAATAAACTAAGTAATCCTACTTTGTTCTGAGAAAAAAGCTCTTCACTCTTTTCCAATGCTTCCTTAAAAAAACGGGAGTCCACAATTCGCTTCACCCAAGTCCCTGATTGTGACATAATAATTTCGATTAATGCTTAAATATAATGAAATCATTTAAGGATTTGTCGTATTTTTGTATCGTTTTTTGAATCATTCTTACCAAAAATTATAACAATGAAAATCACAGTAGTAGGAGCAGGTGCTGTAGGAGCAACTTGTGCTGACAACATTGCCAGAAAAGAATTGGCAGATGAATTAGTTTTATTAGATATCAAAGAAGGTATCGCTGAAGGTAAAACATTAGATATGTATCAAACAGCTAGCTTGTTAGGTTTTGATACAACTTTAATCGGTTCTACGAATGATTACACAAAGACAGCTAACTCAGATGTAGTGGTAATTACTTCAGGACTTCCTCGTAAGCCAGGTATGACTCGTGAAGAGTTGATCGGGGTGAATGCTGGAATCGTGAAAAGTGTGGTAGAAAACATCTTAAAATATTCGAAAAACCCGATTATCGTGATCATCTCTAACCCGATGGATACGATGACGTATTTAGCTAAATCTGTCGCTGGATTAGACAAGCACCGCATCATTGGTATGGGTGGTACGTTAGACTCAGCACGTTTTAAATGCTATTTAGCGAAAGCAATGGATGTATCCATCAATGATATCTCAGGTACTGTTATCGGTGGCCACGGAGATACAACGATGATTCCATTGAAGCGTTTAGCGACTTACAACGGTGTTCCTGTTTCTCAATTCCTAGATGACACGACTTTAGATAAAGTGGTGGCTGATACGATGGTAGGTGGAGCTACTTTGACAGGCTTATTAGGAACGTCTGCTTGGTATGCACCTGGTGCTGCTGGAGCGGCTTTAGTAGAAGCTATCGTTCGTGATGAAAAGAAAATTATGGCTTGTTGCGTATCTCTTGACGGAGAATATGGCCAAAAAGATATCTGCTTAGGCGTTCCTGTCGTATTAGGCAAGAATGGTTGGGAGAAAATCGTTGATTATAAATTAACTGCTGATGAGCAAGCTGCTTTCAACAAATCAGCTGATGCAGTTCGCAATATGAACTCGGTATTAGATACCTTGTCTCTATAATTACCCAGTAAGTTAAAAGCCTCTCCTATTTGCTTAGGAGAGGCTTTTTTATTTCATTGAATTGATAGCAATTATTTCGATCGAATCGCAATCACCGGGTCCATCTTAGCGGCTACCCAAGCCGGTATAATTCCCGATAAGATTCCGATAAAACTGGAGATAAATAATCCCGTCACGATATTCTTCATTGATAGCACCAGTGGCAAAGCATCTTGCGGAATCAAGGTGAGTAAGACGACCAGTCCAATTCCCACTAATCCACCAATCAAACTCAAGAACACTGCTTCAAAAAGAAACTGGAATAGGATGAAATAATTTTTAGCTCCTAAAGACTTTTGAATTCCAATAATATTAGTGCGTTCTTTTACAGAAACGAACATAATATTAGCAATACCGAAACCACCCACGAGTAAAGAGAATCCTGCGATTAAGGCACCCGCTACATTTAATGCTGCGAAGATTCCATCAAAAAATTGATTCAAGCCATCTAAGCGATTTACGGCAAAATTACTCTCTTGTTTAGGCTTAATTGAACGCAATGAACGCATTAAACCAGTAACCTCCCCTTCTAGATTCTCTTGACCTAAATCATCATCCATTGCCTTGATGGCAATGTCTGGTGCTGGTTTATCCTTTTGGAATACAGCTGAAAAAGTAGAATAAGGAATAAATGCTTTTTCATCTGGTGTTCCTCCAAAACTCAATATATCATTTCCCTTTTTCTCAATGATACCAATCACTTGAAATTTGATTCCGTTTAACTTGATTTGATCACCTACGGTAGCTTGTAGATTTTCCGAGACTTTGGCCCCTATAATAACCACGTTCAACGCATTCTCAGCCTCAATGGGTAAGAAATAACGCCCAAACTGAACAGGAACACTCGTAATCTGGTTATAATCATAACTCGCACCAGTCATATTCACATCCATACTAGAACTTCCCTTCGTCGCAGAAGCTGAACGGCCATTATCAATAATCGCAATAGCTTTCGCTGACTTCAAATTGTCTTTCAGGAATTGAAACTCAGTATATTTCATCTCGGGACGATTCAAGTATTTCCACCAAGGGTAGTTATTCTGCATAATCCAAGGCCATTTCCCCACGTACAATACTCCTGAACCGGCAAAAGAATCAATCTCAGAACGAATGTTTTTATTTAATGAATCCACGGCCGTAAAAACGGCTACAATGGCAAAAATCCCCACACTTACACCTAAAAGGGATAAGGTCGTCCGCATGATATTGGAACGCAATGCTTGGTAGGCAAAGATCAAACTCTCGTAAACTTGGATTAAAAACTTCATAGGATTTTGCTAGAATTCAAATTTAGAAAATTAATCCCTAGAAATACGCTTCCTTTTTATGAACAGAGCGTATAAACTTTGAATGGCAATATGAAGGTAAGATTGGATTTTGTAATTTCACTTTTCCTTTTGGAATTATGAGCTGGAGCAATTACGAAGTACGTTTGTTGAAGGACCATTTTGAGGGTCAATTGTATTTTGACGAGAGCCAAAACTCGCAAATTGCGAAGCATATTTATGCGACTGACGCCTCTGTGTACCAAGTTAAACCAGCGGCAGTAGCGATTCCCGCCTCCATAAAAGACATCAAACGCCTGATTCAATTTGCCTCTCAAGCAAAGACGGGATTAATTCCAAGAGGAGCTGGGACCTCATTAGCAGGCCAGGTGGTAGGTGATGGTATCGTCATGGAAATTTCTTCTGCTTTAGGAAAAGTCATTTCACTAAATAGAAAAGAGAAATCGGTTTGGATCGAACCAGGAATCGTTAGAGATGATTTGAACAAACATTTAGCGACAGCTGATTTATTTTTTGGCCCGGAAACTTCAACGGCAAATCGAGCCCTTTTAGGTGGAATGCTGGGCAATAATAGCTGTGGATTGCATAGTATTGTTTGGGGTTCCGTGCGGGATCATATTTTGGAAACACGTGCCTTTTTATCCGATGGCACCGAGATTCACACGCATCCATTGACGCGCGAGGAATTCTATCACAAGACTACCCTTCAAAATTTAGAAGGAAAGATTTATCGCGAGATTCACCGGATGCTTAATAACCCGGAAATTCAAACTTTAATTCGGGAGAAGTTTCCTAAAAAGTCCATCAAACGTAGAAATACGGGCTATGCATTAGATGCCTTATTGGATATGCAACCTTTTAATCCGGACGGTGAACCATTCAATCTTTCCAAGTTAATTGCCGGATCAGAGGGGACATTGGCGGTTGTGCATGCCATGAAATTGAATCTATTGGATCTACCTGAGCCAGAAGTGGCCCTTGTTTGTATTCATTGCCAAAGCCTACAAGAAGCATTACAGGTGAATATTGAGGCACTAAAACAACCGATTTTAGCCTCTGAATTAGTGGATGATTACATACTTTCGTTTACGGAGGCTCATCCAAATTTCGAAAAAGACCGCGATTTTATTGAAGGTAAGCCGGCGGCCATTTTAATGGTGGAATTCCGTTCGGCGGATCGGGCTACTTTGGAAAATCAGGTTTCTGGGTTTATCAAGCAACTACAGGCACAACGATTAGGTTATGCCTACCCTACCTTATTTGGTCAGGATATTACCAAAGGTTGGGACATCCGAAAAGCCGGTCTAGGATTAATCCGTAACCTTGAGGGAGATACGCAACCCGTCAATTTGATCGAAGACTGTGCAGTAGATCCATTGGATTTACCGGCTTATGTAGCTGAAATACAAGCATTACTCGTGAAGTACCATACGAATGCTGCTTATTATGCGCACGCAGGAGCAGGAGAATTGCATATAGAGCCATTTATTAACCTAAAGAGCCCTGAAGGTGTTTCTATTTTCCGTCAATTATTGACCGAAACGGTGGAAATACTAAAAAAATACAAAGGCTCATTAAGTGGCGAACACGGGGATGGCCGTTTGCGCGGTGAATTCATTCCTGAATTGATGGGAAAGGAAGTATATAGCCTTTTCAAAGAGATTAAACACGTATTTGACCCCCAAAATCTCTTTAATCCGGGTAAAATAACAGATAGTCCACCAATGGACACAGCCTTCCGTTTTACCGATAAAAAAGCAGAAGAACCGACCTATTTCTTTGATTATGGGGTTTGGAGAAACCCCTTAGGTCTTGCTGAAAAATGCTCTGGTTCCGGAGATTGCAAGAAGACAGCTTTAAGCGGTGGCACCATGTGCCCAAGTTATATGGCCACTTTGCAAGAAAAAGATTCTACCCGAGCAAGAGCTAATATGCTCAGACAACTCCTAAGTTCACCTAAAGAGGAAACATTCAGCAATCCAGATTTGCACGAGATTTTAGACTTATGTTTATCTTGCAAAGGTTGCCAAACGGAATGCCCTTCCGGCGTGGACATGGGGAAATTAAAGGCTGAAACACTACAACAGTCTTATTTGAAAAATGGAGTACCCTTGCGAACTAAACTCATCGGGCACTTCCCTACTTTGCAACGTTTCGCCAGCTATATAGCTCCTTTGTACAATTTTATCGTTGAATTCCCGCTCACGTCTAGCCTAGTGAAATTAGCTATGGGCTTCTCCATCGAGCGAAGTCTACCTACCGTTCAATTCACCAGCTTAGAAAAATGGTTTGATCGTTATGCGCAAAAAAACCCACAAGAGAACTACGAGAAGGGATTTATCTATCTCTTAGCAGATGAATTCACGAATCACAATGAGGTTCCTTTAGGCCAAAAGACCGTTAAATTATTAAATCAATTAGGCTACGGGGTTCAAATTCCGAAAGGAATTGTCACCGGTAGAAGTTTTATTTCCAAAGGAATGTTAATCGAAGCTAAAGCGTTAGCCAATGCTAATGTAGACCAATTAGCAGATCTCATTTCGATTGACCAACCTTTGATTGGAATTGAACCAAGCGCCCTATTAACCTTCAGAGATGAAATCCCTTCTCTTGTTGATACTGATAAACGCGAAAAAGCGGAACAATTAAAACCGAATTGCCTCTTAATCGACGAATTTATCGCACGTGAATTCAAAGCAGGAAGAATAACTTCCGATTCTTTTCACGGCAAACAGCAAAAAATCCTCTTACACGGCCATTGCCACCAAAAATCAATCGCCGGATTGACATCTACCCGAATCGCATTAACGATTCCCACTCAGTACGAAGTAGAATTATTACCTACGGGATGCTGCGGAATGGCAGGATCTTTTGGCTATGAAAAAAAACACTATAAAATTTCTCAGCAAATCGCGAATCTGGTACTTTTCCCTCGCTTATTAAATAAACCCATCAAAAGCATCATCGCCAGCAATGGAACATCCTGTAGACACCAAATCAAAGATGGTATTGAACAAACAGGTTTCCACACGGCAGAAATTTTATTCAAAGCACTCAAATGATCCAATACAACATATCGCTCTTTATTGAACCCAGCATTACAGAAACTGCGTTAAGAGCATTAAAAACCATAATAATGCCAGAAATCGAGAAGCAAGACTTCATCGATCAAATTCATTTATTCGAAATAAGTTCACACCAAGAGCCTGATTCAAATGGATACTCCTTACAATGCTGGTTGCCCGAATTCGAAGAAGGACACAAGGAGTTTATCGAAGGAGTTGTTTCTGGATTTTTCCAAAAGGAATTCGCGAACCAGTATGTGTACTTTCCGAGTCAGTTGAAGAGAGTGTAGATAATAGATAATAGAGTATAGAGTATAGATAATAGAGAATAGAGAATTTACCATTCATACTATCTATACTCTATAATCTCATTATTTACCCCATTCAATCGGACTTTGCCCACTCCCCACTAAGTACTCATTGATCTTCGAAAAAGGCTTCGTCTTAAAAAATCCACCTCGATTAGCCGATAAAGGCGATGGATGAGCCGCTTGAATGATGAAGTGGCGTTGAGGATCGAGGAATTTTGACAGCTTTTGGGCGTATGCACCCCATAAAACAAAAACGACGTTTTGTTTCTCTTGATTTAAAATCTGGATGACTTCTTGAGTGAATTCCTCCCATCCTTGTTTCGCGTGTGAATTGGGCTCTCCTGAACGAACAGTTAAAACAGCATTCAGTAACAACACACCTTGATCAGCCCAAGACCTTAAATCACCGTCACTTCGAAATACTTTCAAGTCGTCATAAAGTTCTTTGTAAATGTTACGAAGCGAAGGTGGCAAAGGGAAAGCAGGGGGCACAGAAAAGGATAAACCTTGCGCTTGTCCTGTACCATGGTATGGATCTTGGCCTACAATAACTACTTTGGTTTGCTCAAAACTACAGCGTTGGAAAGCGCTAAAAATCTGATCTATGGGCGGAAATACATCGTAAGCAATAAGCTCCTTTTCTAGAAACAACACTAAGTCTTGAAAATAAGAGGAAGAAATAGTGGAATTCAGCACCCTTTTCCAATCATTATTCAAAGTTTCGGCTAATTTTACAACAAGATTATTCATTATTCCAATTCACAGGATGACAGAAGCATATTCAAACGGATTCTTAGTTTCAGTAGACACGACTCACCTACCTGAATTTGAGCTAAATCCGCCTTACAAGCATTTTTTCTCCTACCAAATTACAATCAAAAATCTAAGTAATCAACCGGGACAATTAGTAAGTCGTTTTTGGGAGATTGTGGATGGAATTGGATCAAAAGAAACAGTAAATGGATTAGGCGTTGTGGGCCAACAACCCATTATTGAACCCGGTAATTCGTTTACCTATACATCTGGTTGTCCTTTAATCTCATCTATCGGTAAAATGAGTGGCCATTATGTATTTCTTAATCTAGAAAACCAGGCTACCTTTAAAGTAGACATACCGGCCTTCGAACTGATTCCCGCATACCACTTAAATTAATGAATCGTTTACAATTCTATTTTAAGGCGCAAACGGCACACGGATTACATTCTCCATCCATCTATTCCTTGTTTTGTGAATTGCTCAATCCCTATTTAAAAGGGCAATTAAGCTATTCTCAATTAAAAGAAGCCATGGCTAATCGTTATTCAGATTGTACGATTCTAGAAATTCAATCTTATGTAGATCTTGCCAAAATACCTCAAAATACCATCCTTCTTTTTGAGAAACCGCACAGCCAAGAGAAAACTTGGAATGAATTAAATTCAAACCCAGCCGTTATACAGACTGTCGACTTATTTGACCTTGGGCTTCTCTTTTTAAAACCCATTTGCCCTAAACAGCATTTCTATTTACGTAAAATGGCATAAAAAAAAGGGGCTCTTGTGAGCCCCTTTTGATTATTTGTCTGCTTTCGCAATATCGACATTCACTCGCTTACCCTTGATTTGGGCTCCGCTCATTTTATCTAATACCACATTCGCATATTCTTTCGGCACATCCACAAATGTGTGTTTGTTTTCGATTTGAATTTGACCTAATACGTTTCCTGGAATACCTGATTCTCCGGCAAAAGCTCCCACTATGTTCGATGGAGAGATTTTTTCGTTAAATCCAATGTTCACCACTAGACGTACCATGTTTTCGTCTGATTTGTAAGGCTTACCATCGCGATCCACACGAGGACCACGAGGAGCTGAGTTACGATCTCCGCCTCTTTCGAAACGACCACCGCGGTCTCCACCACGATCTCCACCTCTTTCGAAACGGCCAGCACCACGGCGATCTCCGCCACGGTCTCCACCGCCCCAACGATCACCGCCACCGCCTCTTTCGAAACGACCACCGCCACCGCCGCGTTCATCACGACCATATTTACGTGAGCTACGTTCCATATCGCCTTCGAGATTTTCATCACCGAACTCGTTCTTCACGACACCCATATTCATCTTCACTAAAGCAGCCACTACTTGCTCCACAGTAAAACCAGCATGTTGGAAATTAGGTAAAGCATCATCGAATAATTCTAAACCGCCTTCAGCGATGGTAGCACCTACCCGATCAATAAACATACCCTTTTTCACACCTACTACGTCAGAGAAAGTAGGAATCACTCCTTTATCAATCTTTACTTTGGTATAGTTCATGATATCACGCAAACGATTGCGCTCAGCTCCTACTACTAAAGTAAATGCCTTACCAGACTTTCCTGCACGACCTGTACGACCAATACGGTGT
>JAURHT010000132.1 GCA_030833145.1 Aquirufa sp. | reverse complement strand
GTGAAAAACGAGGCGAATACCTACGTGAAGATCAAGACGGTCGACGAGACCTATTTGCACAGCCAATTGCAGCCGGATAACCAGATTTGGCAATCACGAATTCTAGGACCTGAGCAGGCCAAAGATAAGCCCGGTGCCACCACCGAACCTTATACTTGGACGCGTACCTACGGAAAAGGAAATGTGTTTTACACAGCTTATGGTCACGACGAGCGCACTTGGGAAACCGAAGGATTTCAAGATCTAGTGACGCAAGGAATTTTGCATGCGGTAGGGGCAGAAAAAAGAGCCTTATTAACGGCATTGAACATTCCGGTATTGAAATACCGCGAAGCGAAATTGCCTAATTACGAGAAACGCGAAGGCGCTCAATTGCAACAATTGCCTTTAAGCCCGGAGGAATCTGTGAAGTTTATTCAAGTTCCGGTGGACTTTAATTTGCAGGTTTTCGCCTCAGAGCCGAACGTGATGCACCCCATTGCGATGGCCTGGGATGAGCGCGGACGTTTGTACGTTTTGATCACCAAAGACTATCCAAACGAACGCAAAGAAACCGGTGGAAGCGATTACATCTTGTTGTGTGAAGACACGAACAAAGATGGCAAAGCAGATAAATTCACGAAATGGGCGGAAGGCCTGAGCATTCCTACGGGGATGGTGTTCGCGAATGGAGGTTTGATCATTTCGCAGGCGCCCCACATGATCTTGTTGAAAGACACGAATGGCGATGATGTGGCGGATGAGAAGAAGATTTTGTTCACCGGTTTTGGAACTGGTGATACACATGCTGGGCCATCGAATTTGCATTATGGATTCGATAACTGGATCTGGGGTTGCGTGGGTTATTCAGGATATAAGGGCAAAGTGGGAGCTGATTCGCTTCAATTTGCGCAGGCATTCTTCCGCTTTAAGCCAGATGGTTCGAAGATGGAACACATGACGACGACTTCGAATAATACCTGGGGTTTCGACTTCAATGAGGCGGGCGATGTCTTCGGTTCGACGGCAAATAACGCGCACGGGTGGTATATGGCCATTCCGCACCGCGATATTTGGCATGCGCCTATGACCTTGAATGGTTCCAAAAATACGGATACGCACAAGGACATGCGGACGATCACGAAGAAAGTGCGCCAGGTCGATGTTTTTGGTGGATTTACGGCCGCGGCTGGACATAATTTCTATTCGGCTCGTTCGTTCCCCAAAGAATATTGGAACCAAATCGCCTTCGTTTCAGAACCGACGGGTCACGTGATTCACCAGAATCGCCAAGTGCCGACTGGCTCTGATTTCAATGACAAAGAAGCCTTCAATTTCCTAGCTGGGGCTGACGAATGGGTTTCTCCGGTGTTCGCGCAGGTGGGGCCGGATGGAGCTGTTTGGGTGGCGGACTGGTATTCGTACATCATTCAACACAACCCGGTTCCGCAAGGATTTAAGAACGGTGGAGGTAATGCGTATGACACGGATTTACGTGATTTTACCCACGGTCGTATCTACCGTGTGGGCTACAATAAGGCGCCAGAATATACTCCGGTTTCGTTGAAAACGCCGGCGGAATGTGTGGCGGCTTTGAGTAATTCGAACTTGTTTTGGCGTTTACAAGCGCAGCGTTTATTAGTGGAACGCGGAAATAAGGACGTGGTTCCAGCTTTGGTAGCGCTTTTAGGTTCTGCCAAAACCGATGAAATCGGTCTCGCTCCAGGTGCTATCCACGCGCTTAGAACCTTAGAAGGTTTAGGCGTTTTACCTATGGATGCTTTAGCTCGTGCGATGAAACATACATCGGCAGCGGTGCGCAAGCAAGCGGTGCAGGTATTGCCTCGTACGGCGGCTTCGGCGAAATTGATTTTAGACCAAAAAATGTTGAACGACAAAGACTCTTTAGTCGTATTGCATTCCATTTTAGCTTTAATCGAATCTCCTTCATCTCCTGCGGTAGAAGCGGCGATGGCGCGTAAAATTGCGGTTTCTCAAAAAACAACAGACCGCTGGATCCCAGATGCATTAGCGGCCTATGTAATGGCAGGTGGTCCTGCACGTCGTAACGCATTCATCGCGAAACAAGGCGCTCAATCAGGAGCTGTAGTAGCAGAGAAATTAGCGAAAGAGGCGAAAAACCCATCGACAGCTGGCACGGAATCAGGTCTAGACTTAGTCGTGGAAGAAGTACAAATCAAAGGCGGAAACTTCCGTTTACGTGAAGGTGCGAGTTTCGTGATCCGCGTGAAAAACAGAGGCGACAAAGCCTTGCCAAAAGGCGCCCCACTTCCTCTAACCGTCAAAATCGAAGGAATGGGCCGTCGTACGGATTTGGAATCCTACACGTTTACTGACGGAGCTGCTCCAGGCGAAATAGTTTCGGTCGTGAAAAATAACAACGGTCCATGGACAGGAAACCTAGGTTGGACGGCAGACGAAGCAGGCAATTACGTGATGGAAATTGCTTTAGATACGAAAGCCGTATTAGGGGAATCGAATCGCAACAATAATATCTTCAGACAACCCATCGTGGTTTCCTTACCTGCAGATTTAGGCTCGTACATCGTAGAGAAATCGTTCCGCGGAATGACTTCTGATGATTCTGCGAACGATATCGTCGCTTTATTACGCTCCATCAAACAACCAGCTGGCCCTACAATGGGTGCTGCCTTGAAAGGTGCTTCAGCGACTTGGAATGCGAAACGTGCGGCAGATTTATCAGCTGAAAATACGGATTTCTTGAAAGGCCTAGGCAAGCAATTACGTCCGCAAGAATTGGAGGCATATGAGCGTTTGGCGGGTCTTTGGAAAGTAGAAATTCCAACAGCCGAGGTGAAAGGAGTAGTCGTGAAACGTACGATTATGACCATCAAAGAAGCAATGAAATACAGCCCAGCGGAATTCACCGTTCCAGCCGGAGCAACAGTTGAGTTGATCTTCGAAAACGTCGATGCGATGCAACACAACTGGGTTTTAGGCGCTTTAGGAAGCCAAGAAAAAATCGGTTTAGCCGCAGACAAAATGATCACGGCAGCAGATGGCGCGGCGAAAAACTACATTCCTGCGATGCCAGAAGTGCTAGCCTACACGCCATTAGTGGAATCTGATGGCCGCGTCAAAGTGGTCTTCAAAGCACCTAGTGTTCCAGGTAATTATCCATTCTTGTGTACGTTCCCAGGTCACTGGAGGATTATGAATGGGGTGATGAAAGTGGAATAATGCGGATAATATAAAGCACAAAGAATAAAGCATAAAGTATAAAGTTGGTTGTTGCTTTGCAACGATTCGTGAAATGTTTTTGACATAGTCCGGAGGACGACGAAATTCAATCAATATCTATTCTTTGTGCTTTATTCTTTGTGCTTTATATTTAGCTTTGCGCTATGAAATTCTCAATTAGCCACACGGATCCTAGCTCGAAGGCGCGCGCAGGGGAAATTACCACAGATCACGGGACGATTCAAACACCCATTTTCATGCCTGTAGGCACTGCGGGGACCGTTAAGGGCGTTCATATTTCAGAATTAACGGATCCGATCAAGGCCCAAATCATCCTCGGAAACACCTATCACTTGTACTTGCGTCCGGGTTTAGAGGTGATCGAAAAAGCGGGCGGATTACATAAATTTAATGGCTGGCAGGGGCCTATTTTGACGGACTCGGGAGGATATCAGGTGTATTCTTTGGCAGGAACCGGCCGAAAAATCCAGGAAGAGGGGGTCAAATTCAAATCACATATCGACGGCAGCATCCACTACTTTACGCCTGAGGGTGTGATGGATATCCAGCGTACGATTGGGGCGGATATTATGATGGCTTTTGACGAATGCACGCCGTATCCGTGTACCTATGAATATGCGCGCAAATCGATGGATATGACGCACCGCTGGCTGGATCGTTGCATTAAACGTTTTGACGAAACGGATCCGAAATACGGCTATAACCAGACTTTATTCCCCATTGTTCAGGGCAGTGTTTACTCCGATTTACGGAAAGTTTCGGCAGAATATATTGCGTCCAAAGGTGCTTTCGGTAACGCTATCGGTGGTTTATCTGTGGGCGAGCCAGTCGAAGATATGTACGCGATGGCGGATGAGGTGACAGATATTTTGCCCAAAGATAAGCCACGCTACCTCATGGGCGTGGGGACTCCAGCGAATATTTTGGAGGGCATTGCACTCGGAATCGATATGTTCGACTGCGTGATGCCTACGCGAAATGCCCGTAACGGGATGATTTTTACAACGCAAGGGATTATCAATATCAAGAATAAGAAATGGGAGTCTGACTTTTCGGTCATCGATCCTCATTTCGTGAATGACGTACACGGCCAATACACGAAATCATACCTACGCCATCTGGTTAGATGCGAGGAAATGCTAGGCGCAATGATTGCGAGTGTGTGTAATCTACGCTTCTATCTTTGGATGGTAGGCGAGGCACGCAAGGAAATTCAAGCGGGAACTTTTACGGCTTGGAAAAACCGAATGATCCCGCAATTTATGCATCGATTGTAATAAGGATTGCGCGCGCGTTTGGCGCGCGGCGAATGATCAAGGAATAGGCAATACCTTACTTTCTTTGAATGAAGACAGGATCACCATCGTGGAAGTGGCAGCCACTTCTTCGATTTCGTTGATTTTTTCGAGCATTAATTTCTGATAAGTCGAAATATCTTTAGAAATAATTTTCAACATAAAATCGCCAGACCCCGTCACGTGGTGGCACTCAATTACCTCTGGAATTTGGTTGATTTGTTTCACGAAAGACTCTGTCACCTGCTTCTTGTGACCCGTCAAAGTAACCGTCACAAACGTGCTCACGCCTAAGCCCACTTTTTCCCTATCCACCTGAGCGTGATAGCTTTGGATAATTCCTAAAGTCTCTAATTTTTTTACACGTTCCAAAGTAGGAGCGGGAGATAGACCAATTTCCTTGGATAATTGGGCGTTAGTGATCTTCGCATTTTGCTGCAGAATCTCCAGTAATTTGTGGTCTGTTTGGTCGAGTTTATTGATGCTCATATTTTTTTCGAAAGCATAAATTTAGAGAATATTTTCACTAAAATTTTATTTCTACTTGCATAATTCAATAGGAGGGCTTATTTTTGCATCCACAAAACGCGAAAGTAGCTCAGCTGGTAGAGCGCGACCTTGCCAAGGTCGAGGTCGCGGGTTCGAACCCCGTCTTTCGCTCAAAACGAAAAAGCACCATCGGTGCTTTTAGTTTTACTAGGACGCT
>JAURHT010000306.1 GCA_030833145.1 Aquirufa sp. | reverse complement strand
TTGACTAATTCGTATAGTTAAATTATCTCGATTTTTTGTGTCAGCGGCATTGCTAAAAGCTAAGGTAAAGGGGCCTTTCTTTTGAGCGATGGTTATAATACTTCCTTGGCAAATGGGATCGGGCAATTGTGGATCAAAATAAGTTTCTTTCCAGGTTGCACTGCCATCGTCGCTAAGGCCGATGATTCGTTGGCGTATATCACCTCGTTGGTTTCTAATATTCATAAGAAGTTTACCCCCAGAAATTTCAGTAGCTGAAGATTCGTTACTTCCTGGAATGGAAATGGAGGCCCCTAAATGAAAGGTATCTCCATGGTCATCCGTGTAAAAGGTATGGGCACGGTAATCGGAACCTCTTTCCCCGCGAGGACCTTCAGAATGGTTCGCTGCGATAAGCATTCGACCTGCATGAGGACCTTGGGTAAATTGCATTCCGTGGCCGGGGCCGTTCGCATAATGCCGCCAATCCTCCTTAAACGTATAGGTAGCATTCAACTTAGGTTGATTCGGTCGGTGTACTTGGCTGGTAATATTGACTGCCTTAGACCATGTCAAACCACCGTCGATGGATGTCGTATACCAAACCTCGCGTAAACCCTTCCCTTCTCTGATCTCGTTTTCGTGGTTATTGCCCGTATTATAAAAAAGAAAAATACGGCCTTTGGGAAATCGTGGGTCGGTGGTATCTAAAATAGGTGTTGGATTCCCGGCCTGTAAATCTTGATAATCAATTAGAGTAGAAAGCGCTGACCAGCTGCGACCTTCGTCCCGGGAAATTTTAAGCACGATGTTTATGTCACCAAAATCCCCTGAACCATTTACACGTCCTTCGGCGAAAGCAAGCAAATGTCCTTGTTTGTTTTTGATGATGGCAGGAATTCGATAGGTTTTATGTCCTTCTTGGCCCGAAGTATATATGACTGAAAAGGGAGATTGGGCTAAAGTAGATATAGCACAAATAAAAAACACAAGACTTAGTATATTTTTTCTCATGGATTAATATTAAAAAAACGTAGCGACAAGATAAAAAAAATCCCCTTTACATTTTCATGAAAGGGGATTTCAAAGGCATTAAAGCTTTAAATTAAAACCCAGGATTCTGAGGAGTTAATTTAGGATTGTTCAACATCTCTGCTTTAGGCAAAGGAAGTAACAAATGCTTCTCTTGTAATTTTTGGTTAGAGCTAAGGTTTGTATGACCCACAAATTCTTCGAAAGTTTTTGTTGTCTCATTAAACGCTTTTCTCAAACGAACCATATCAAACCAAGTGATTTGCTCGTAACATAATTCATGCCAACGCTCTTTCCAAACCGCATTTCGGAAACTAGCTTGAGAGTAAGTTCCCAAATCTGGAGTAGTTAACTTAGCACGATCACGAATCGCTTTAAATGCAGCATAAGAATCAGCTGTAGGTCCACCCACTTCGTTTTGAGCTTCTGCATACGTTAATAAAACTTGCGCATAACGAATTTGAGGTACGTTCAAGTTATCATTACGTGTTCCAGCTACTCCATTATACCCATTCGCTGTCGTATTAAAGTGTTTAAATACGTAAGGTGCATTTAATTCAAAAGGAGCTCCGTTACCATTCGTATAATAGCTGGTATAGAAATATCCGTCTTGATTTTTCGCACGTAAGTCACCATCTTCATAAGATTTATAGAATGAAGGTGTAGGCACAGAAGAACCTGTTCCTCCTGGACCCGAATACGTTACAGGCTTAAAGTTAGGGAAGAAGTTACCCATTGGATTTCCAGAAACCGTTGTATTGTATTGAATCATATATAAATGCTCCAAACGATTCTTTAAACTTTCTTTATGAACATCCATGTACGTTGGGAATAATGCAATCACAGAAGGATTACTTTTTGCATAGCTAATTACTTCAAAAGCTTTGTCGGCAGCTAATTTATAATGACTTGCTCCTTTTTTCAAAGAACCACCAGCCATGGTTAAATATACCTCAGCTAATTGAGCCTTTACAGCAGCTGTTCCCACACGACCACGTGTATCCATCCAATCTAATCCAGATGCTTCCGCAGCGCTTAAAT
>JAURHT010000027.1 GCA_030833145.1 Aquirufa sp. | reverse complement strand
CGACCCAGAAACAGAAGGTATCGTGATGATCGGTGAGATCGGTGGCGGTATGGAAGCGGAAGCGGCTCGTTGGATTAAAGCAGATGGAAACCGCAAGCCAGTGGTTGGTTTTATTGCTGGCCAAACAGCTCCGAAAGGACGTCGTATGGGTCACGCGGGTGCGATCATCGGTGGTGCTGATGATACAGCAGAAGCGAAGATGAAGATCATGCAAGAGTGTGGAATCCACGTGGTTTACTCTCCAGCGGATATTGGCGAGACAATGATCAAAGCATTAGCTGCGAAATAATTTGAATTAATTTCAAGGAATGATTCCTTTCTTTTCAAAATCTGCTCATTTGATTCCTTCGCGGAAAACGATGAGCAGATTTTTTTTATGGGCTTTATTACTCTTAGCGGGAACCACTCAGGCCGCTTGGAAAAAGGTCTATTCTTTTGATCGAGATTGGTTAGTATACCAGGAGGCATGGAAAAGTTTCTTGCCCTATGTCTCCTCGAAGCATTACAATTACCATTCGAAGTCCTTGGAATTACATCCGGAGGATTTCCCCAAAGCCTATCTGGCCATTCACCCGAAAGAAAATTACCATCTTTTCTTGCAAGGCACCTTGTTTAAGGCGGTTAAGAAGGGCAAAACCTTTCGAATGCCTTTGGATAGCTTGAAGAGCAAGGTTATTTTAACGGTGTACGCTGAAAATCTGGAAGGGTTGCCAGGTGATTTTGTTATCGAACGCGACGAATTAGTTACAGCAAAGGCTCAAGCGGATTTTTTCTCCTTAGAAACGCGTTCAGGCTCGGTGTATTCTAATTTTTTCTTACTGAGTATTGTATCGTTGATTTTCTGTTTAGGGGTACTGTTTGCTGCTTATCCTCGTGTTTTCGCCTCTTTTTTCCGCTATTCGGATTGGATCAGGTGGGAGGTAAAAGATGAGGTTTGGATGAGACGGCCCTTTGCCTTGCCAAATTTATTGGTATTGTTTACGCTGAGTTTGCTCACAAGCTGTTTGGCCTTTTTAACCGGGATGAAAACGGGTGTAAAAGAGGAGTTCTTCAGTAATCCGGAGAATTTTGTCAAAATTTGGCCCAGCTTGTTTTTTATTTTCTCCAAACTAGGTCTTTCCTTCCTCCTCTTCATTTCACGCTTCTTTGTGTACTACCTTTTTACGGATCTTTTCAAGTTAAAAGGTTTAGCGAACGTCCATTATTTTAAATCGCTTCAGACGAACTTGCAATTTTTCGTGATCTTGTTTGCGGTGCTTTGTTTGTATTCGGTTTACCTAGGTCCAGCCACCACGATTGATTTCAGCGTTTTTAGTTATATCGTTGACGCTTATTTCATTATTCGTTTTTTCTATTTTTTCCAATCTTTCCGTCGGAGTTTTTCCTACAATCAACTGTTCTTATTTACCTACCTCGTTTTGATAGAAGGACAGATTATCTTGTTTGGTATCAGGGAATTAATTTTTCCAGGTTAACATTTAGTGCAGTATAATCTTCTGTGAAAAAATGTCGTATATTTGCACTCTGAATTTTAAGACTGGTGTTTTTCCGGTCCAAATTGATTGATTATGAGTAAAACTGCAACCGAAGAAACAAGTCGTTTAAAGAAAGTAAAGAGTATTTTAGTGACACAATCTGCGCCTGCAGATGCTAAATCACCCTACTTTGAGATCGAAAAAAAGTACAATGTAAAGGTTGATTTTAGACCTTTCATCGAAGTACAAGGTATTGCTTTTAAGGATTTTAGAAAGCAAAAGATCGAAATCCTTCAACACACAGCTATTATTTTTACAAGTCGTCACGCGATCGATCACTTCTTCCGTATGTGCAAGGAGGCGAAAATCGAGGTGCCTACGGATATGAAATACTTCTGTATCACAGAGCAAACGGCGAATTACCTACAAAAATATATCGTTATTCGTAAGCGTAAAGTATTTACGGGAACGAAGACAGCCTTAGATCTTTTGGAAATCATTAAGAAACATAAGACCGAGAAATTCTTGTTCCCTTGTTCTAATAAGCGCCAAAAAGACCTTCCAGACTACATGGGTACAAATGACTTCCAATTAACGGAAGCGGTGATGTATGAAACTGTATCTGCAGATTTATCTGATTTAGAAGAAGTTTTCTACGATGTGATTGCTTTCTTTAGCCCATCAGGAATCACTTCCCTTTTCCATAACTTCCCTGACTTCAAGCAAAACAACACCCGTTTAGCTGCTTTTGGTCCTACTACAGCACAAGCTGTAGTCGATGCGGGGTTGATTGTTGACATTCAGGCGCCTATGCCGAATGCGCCTTCGATGACCGGTGCCCTCGAGCATTACATCAAGCAAGTAAATAAATAATAAAAAAGCCTCTTTCGTTGAGGCTTTTTTATTATTTTTAGCCTACCTATTTTTCATCCAACGAATGACGCGTAAAACAAGCCTAGTTAATTGGTGCTTTTCCCTACCTGTAGGGATGTTTTTGCTTTTCATAGCAACCGTATCATTTGCACAGCAAAGTCCACAATTCAGCATTTTTTCGGCGAATTCGAATATTGTGAATCCCGCATTTTCCGGTTGGAAGACGAATAATTACGTCGCTCTTCAAATCAGAGATCAATGGTCCGGTTATACTACATCGAACGATGGATCAGGAAGATTAGGAACCACGTGGCTTTCGGGTTCATTTGGCATTAGCCCTAAAGGAGGCCTAGGAGTTCAGTTTTATTCAGACAAAACACCATCTGGGGTTTCTCAACAATTGATTCAATTTCAAGGAGCCTATCATTTAACCAAGGGCAATGGACTTTGGTCCTTTGGTCTGTCGCTTGGATTACAAACCAAAGCCTTTGATGGTCGTGCCTTCCGAGTGCGAGATCCGAATGACCCCGTGGCTAATTTAGTTTCTGGATCCGCCGTTAGTCAAACCCATCCTGATTTTGGTCTGGGTGCCGTTTATTCTACGGATACTTGGCAGCTTGGAGTCACGGCAGATCACTTAACGGCCCCTCGTTTTGATTTTGATGGAGGTACGGCATCGATGCCATTGGACCGTGTTTTTGCCTTACATGGTAGCGCGGAAATTCCTCTGAGTGATTACTTTGATTTATTGCCTTATGCACTCGTTCGCTATTATTCAGGCCAAATCGTGCCTGAAGGAGGCGCCAGAGTTTACTATAATAAACTAATTTATGCTGGAGTAGCCTATCGAAATGGGGATGCAGCGATGGGTTTAGTGGGTGTGTCGATTCTTCAAAATAAGTTAGATATCGGTTATTCTATGGATATTACTACTTCTAACGCATTGAATAAGAAGCCCTTGTCTCATGAAGTGTTTTTAAGGTTTAGAATACCGGAGAGAACCATTCGGCAGAAGCCAGCACCTATTCGAACACCTAGGTTTAGGATTTTATAGTAGGGCCAAGGAAAATTATGTTGAAACCTATTCAATTGTTAGAATATTCCTTTAAATTTGAGGAATTTGTTAATTCTGTGAGGGGATTATTTTTGATTAAAGGCAATTTTTAATGTGCCATAACGTTTAGAAAAACAGAAATTTAAAAAGGTATATGAATTTTCATAATCTGAATAAGAAAGTAGTCTGGCTTTTGTCCCTGGTTGTCCTAACCAGCGTGTTAGCCAGCTGCGGTTCTAAAAGCAATACAGGTGGAAAGACGTTGAGTTCTTCTAAAAGTACGTCTAAGTCATCTAAATCGAAGGGTTTAAAAGGTTTGTTCTTCAAACCTGCGACAGAAGATCCCGGTGTATTTAATGGGGAAATCGTTGCAGTAAACCGTAAAGGTTGGTCTCAACCTACGCCATTCGGGATGGTTTTAGTGCCTTCAGGAAGTTATTTAATGGGTCAAGGGGATGAAGATCCGTCTCGTTCTGCTATCAATTTTCCGCGTCGTGTGACTGTTTCAGCCTTTTTTATGGATGATACAGAAATTACGAATTATGAATACCGTCAATTTGTGGAATCTCTGTTGCGTGATTCATTATCCGTTTTAGGAGAGACTAAAATCATGTCGGATTACTACCCTGATACAACGCGTTGGGCTGAAGATTTGAAAATGCCAGGTTATCAGACGCGTGATTTTACCTATGGGGATCCAATGACGGAGAACTATTTTTCTAGCCCTGCTTTTGATATGTACCCAGTGGTGGGCGTTAATTGGTCTGCAGCGAAGTATTTCTGTGATTGGCGTTCTAAATTGATGAATAGCTACCGTAGAACACAAGGTTTAGCTAATCTTCCTCGTTTCACTTTACCTACGGAATCAGAGTGGGAGTGGGCGGCTCGCGGTGGACGTGCTTCAGCGAAATACCCTTGGGGTAATCCCTATTTATCGAATGCAAAAGGCTGTTTGTTAGCGAATTTCAAACCTCACCGCGGAAATTACGATGCGGATGGTTACGAATATACGGCTCCAGCGAATGCCTATAGTCCGAATGATTATGGCTTGTACAATATGGCCGGTAATGTAGCGGAGTGGTGCGAAGATGCATTTGAAGAAAATGCTTCAGCAGTTACTTGGGATTTGAACTCCATAAACCGGGATGCGAATAATCCACGTAAAGTGGTTCGTGGTGGTTCTTGGAAGGACATTGGTTACTATTTAGAAACGGGTACACGTACCTTTGAATTTGAGAAAAACAAAAGATCCTATGTAGGATTCAGATGTGTGATGCGTTACTTAGGACGCCCTGCATCGAGATAATTTAAACCGAAATCTATTATTAAGAATTAACAAAATGGAAAAGTCGATTAATGTAATTGCCAGTTTTGGTGCCGCTATCGTAATTGTAGGAGCGCTTTTTAAAATTTTGCACTGGACCGGTGCGAATGAGATGTTGATGGTGGGGATGTTTACGGAGGCCGCTATCTTTATTTTGTTTGGCGTTCTTTATTTGAAATCGAAAGAGGAAAAACACTACGACTGGGAAAAGGTGTATCCAGAATTAATGGGAGAAGCTCCACGTCCTGCTGCGGCGCGTCACACGGGTGATGTTCCAGGCTTAGATGCAGAGGCGGTGGCTCATTTGACGAAAAGCTTGAAGTCATTAACGGATACAGCGAACAGCTTGTCTGAGATTTCTAAGGCAACTGGTGCGACTCAAGATTTTGTTAAATCATTGAATTCTTCTGCAGAATCATTAGGTGGCTTGAATAAGTCAGTTTCTGAGGCTTCTCAATCATTAGCTACTATTTCAGCTTCTTCATCTGAAGCAGCTAAATACACGCAAAATTATGCGAAGGCTGGAGAATCTTTGGAAAAATTAAACGCCGTATACGAAGCGGAAATCCAAGAAGCGAGCAAGCATATGAAAGCAATCAACGGATTCTACGGTAATGTGAATGCGAGCGTTGAGCATATTGCAGCGACTCAAAAAGATGCAGAATTATTCAAGGCAGAATTAGCGAAATTAAACGCGAATATTCAGTCCTTGAACCAAGTATATGGTAGTATGTTAACAGCTATGAAAGGCTAATTATGGCAAGTTTAAAAGAGACCCCCCGGCAGAAAATGATCGGGATGATGTATTTGGTATTAACGGCCTTGCTCGCGTTGCAGGTTAGTGATGCCTTATTACAGAAATTTGCCCTTTTGAATAGTAGTTTGGAAATGGCAAATCAATCATCCCTGAACAAAAGTAAAGGTATGGTGCAAGGAATTGAGGAGCGAATTAAAGATCTCCCTAATCCTGCGGCCTATGCGGATGTATTGAAAAAAGCGAATGAAGTGCGTCGTATTACAGATGCTCTAGTAGGTCATATTGAGAATATCAAAGGCAAGGTATTAGAAGCAGCAGGTGGTATTGATCCCGAAACAGGTAATATCAAGAATCCGAAAGAGGAGGAAAAGATTTATGAAATCATGGTGGGAGGAACAAAACAAGGAGAGGCGTATAAGCTTGTTCCGATGTTTGACAAATACCTGAAGGATTTAACGCTTGCAGCTGATCCTGGGACTAAATTTCCCTCTTTAGCTTTATCTGCTAAAGAAGATCCGATCGCCAGCAAAGACGCAAATCAAGCGAACAAGGATTTTGCAGAATTGAATTTTGAGCACACGCCTGTGGCCGCGGCTTTAGCAACCTTATCTCAAAAACAGTCAGAAATTCGCCGTTATGAGTCAGAGGTGTTGAATCAATTAGCGGGAAAAGTGGGAGCGAAGGAGATTAAGTTCGACAAAGTTTTTGCCCAAGTATCAGCGAATGCAAATACCGTTGTTGCGGGAATGGAGTACCAAGCGGAAGTCTTTATTGCAGCCACTTCTAGTGGTTTTACTCCGCGTATGAGCTATAATGGTTCACCTTTACAAGTGGTAGATGGACGTGGACAAATCAAATTTAAAACTTCAGGTGGTGGATACGATGCGAATGGTTTAGCGAAAAAGACCTACACGGCGTCAGTTTCTTATATGAGCCCTGCGGGTCCTAAGACGGAATCGATTACGAAAGAATACTTTGTTTTGAAACCTACGTATAACATCGAAACGGGAACGTTGCCAGCGCTTTATTTAGGTTGTGCTAACCGTTTGAGTGTGGCGAGTGCGGGTTTAGGTGCGCTTTGGAACCCAAGCTTTACAGCAGAAGGTGGAGAGGCGATTGCTGGTTCTAATAAGGGGAAAGTGACGATTGTTCCTACTGCAGCCACAGTAACATTGAACGTAAACAATGCAGGGACTTTATTAGGAAAGGAAACATTTAGAGTTCGTCGTGTACCAAGACCTGAAATTAAGATCGTTGGTAGTTCTGGCGCAGAATTGAATGATAAAAGTGGTGAGAATTCTGCAAGTTTACGTTTTGTGAATGCTAAAGCGATTGCAGATGAGTCATTTGCTGCCACGAATCCGGAGGATGCAAATTACCGTGTCTCTGAAATCGAGGTAGCCTTAGCACGTGGAACGAAGCGTGTAGCTTCGATTACTTTGCCAGGTGGAGGATCGATTTCGTCGTTAGCTGGTCAAGCGCAAGCAGGAGATCGCTACCGTATTGAAGTGAAAGGGGTACAACGTAAGAATTTCAAGGGAACGGTAGAGACGATACCTTTTTCATTCGTCAAAGTGATTCCATTGAATTAACCGTATTGATTTATGAAGTTGAAATATAGTTTATGGGTCGTGATTTGTCTGGTGTCTTTCGGTGCTTGGGCACAAGAAACGTCGGTTAATCCTAATCCCAATTCGGCACATCCGATTGATGAGGCTGATATTCAATACCGTGCGCAAATTTGGCGTAGAATGGATTTGAATGAGAAGATTAACCAACCTTTCTTTGCAGAGAATAACCAAATCTCTAAGTTCCTTATAGACGGAGTGAAGGCGGGTTTATTGACTCCTTATTCGAATGATTCACTCAATACTAAATTAAGTCTTGAGCAGTTTTTGGACCGCTTGAAATTGAAAGGTAAATTAGAAAACGGCGGATTAACGGCGGAGGAAATTGCGGCTGGTTTCGGTGGTGACACTAAGCCTGCTGCGGCACCTGCCTCAGGTGGTGGAGCAGATGATGGCTGGGGTGGTACAAAGAAAACAGAAACCTCTAAGGCGGAAAAGCCAGCGGTAGATGATTTTGATAAAGGTCCAGTAGTGGCTGGAGTTGAATACTACATCCCGAAGCAATTATCTATTTTAGAAATCAAAGAAGACGCGATTATTGATCGCAAGCGTTCCCGTTTGTATTTTGATATTCAGGCGATTACGTTGAAAATTCCAGCATCACAATCTGACGCTGGTTTAGAAGATATTGTGGCTTCTTTCCGTTTTAAAGATGTGTATAAGTACTTTAAGAGTAACCCTAATTGTATTTGGTTTAATTCAACGAATGAAATGCAACATCGTAATATGGCAGATGCTTTTGACTTACGCTTTTTCAGCGCTCGCATTATCAAAAAAGGAAATGCGGCTAATAAAGATATTTTCGATCAATTCGGGGATGGAAAAGAGGCCTTGAAAAAATCACAAAAATTAGAGCAACAGCTGCAAGATAAAGAGGCTGAAATGTGGGAGAATTAATGCCCATAATCTTATTTTAATACAATTTAAACCACCTTTTGGTGGTTTTTTTTGTGTAATAGATGTAACTTGCAATGTTAATAGAATCTAATCCATATTATGTCGTATCAACGCAAGACAAAAATTGTAGCCACAGTAGGTCCCACATCAGAATCAAGAGAAGCATTAATCCAATTAGCTCAGGCAGGCGTAAACGTTTTCCGCTTAAACTTTTCCCATGGAACACATGAGGATCATTTAGAGCGTTTAAAGACGATTCGTTCTATCTCAGAAGAGATGGGTTTGAACTTAACAATCCTTCAGGATTTGCAAGGTCCTAAAATTCGTACACAACTAGTGGAGAATAATGGGGTTCCTTTAGTTGCGGGTCAACAATTGATCTTTGCGATGGACGAAAACTTATTAGGTACATCAGAAAAGGTAGGTACTACGTATACGTCTATGTATTTAGATGTGAATCCAGGTGAGCGTATCTTGATGGATGATGGTAACCTTGAAGTGAAAGTACTTGCAGTAGATAAAGTGAAGAAAGAAGTGGTGACAGAGGTTATCTATGGTGGTATTTTGAAGTCTAAAAAAGGGATTAACCTTCCAGGTACGAAGGTTTCATTACCTTGTTTGACACCTAAGGATGAGGCTGATTTGTATTTTGGCCTTGATCACGGAGTGGATTGGGTTGCCTTATCTTTCGTTCGTAAGGCGAGCGATATTTGGGATATTAAAGAGAAGATTAAAGCATACGGTAAGAATACGCGTGTTATCGCGAAAATTGAAAAGCCAGAAGCGATTGATAATTTAGATGAGATTATCGCAGCTACTGACGCCATTATGGTGGCTCGTGGCGATCTAGGTGTGGAGATGGATGGAGCGGTAGTACCTTACTTACAAAAAGTAATGGTAGAGAAATGTACGGCGGCAGGTAAGCCGGTAATCGTGGCTACACAAATGCTAGAGTCGATGATCACTAATCCAGTTCCTACCCGTGCGGAAACGTCTGACGTTGCGAACGCTGTATTGCAAGGTGCTTCGGCGACGATGTTAAGTGGTGAATCTGCTTCGGGTGCTTATCCAGTGAAAGCAGTGGAAACAATGGCACACATCCACGAAGTAGTGGAACAACAACAAAATGAAATTGAAATCGTACAAGGTAATGAAGCGGCGATCTACTTTAAGAATCACTCGTTAAGTGCATCGACTTCTGAAAACGTAGCTTTGCAAGATCGTTTAATTGCAGGTGCATGTCGTTTAGCGCGTGACTCGAAAGCAAAAGCGATCTTATGTATCACGAATTCAGGTTATACAGCGTTCCGTTTATCAGCTCACCGTCCTAAGGCAGATTTATTCGTGTTTACGTCGAATAAAGAATTGATGTCTACGATGGGTCTGTTATGGGGAGCACGTGTGTTCTTCTACGATCCAGGTACAGGCAACGCAGAGAAAACGGTGGCTGCTATGGTAGATAAATTAAAGCAAGATAACTTGTTGTCTAAAGGAGATATCTTCGTGACTACCTTGTCTGTTCCAGCGAATCAAGACAAGAAAACAAATACAGTTCAATTAGGTGTAGTAGAGTAAATCCTATTTTTAGGGGCTCGTTTAGATTATGAAAAACAAAAGTTCTTTGCTTTCATCACTTTTAAAAGGGCTATACACTTTCTGGGCAGGATTGGTTTTTGTACTGATCTTTTTATTATTATATCCATTGATCTTTGTCTTTTTGCAAAGACGATCTTGGAAAAGAGTTGCTCATCGGCTTGTCGGGCTGTGGGGGCAACTCTTTTTTCTTTTTGCGGGAATCCGCATCAAAGTGACGCATCACTTTAAGCCAGATCCGAAGCAGACCTATGTGTTCTGTGCGAACCACTTTTCCTATGTTGACATTGCGGTGGTGGTCGTGATTATTCGCCATTATTTCTCTTTCGTGGGAAAGAATGCGATGAAGAAGATTCCGCTTTTTGGTTACCTCTATGCCCGTTTGAATATCCTAGTGGATCGAAGTGATAAGAATAGTAGAGCAAACTCTTTGAGTCGTTCGATTCGGGCTTTACAGTCAGGCAGAAGTATCATTATTTTTCCGGAAGGTGGGATCATTTCGAAGAACTTTCCTTATATGGCAAATCCTTTGAAGGATGGCGCGTTTATTATGGCCATTCAACAGCAGGTGCCTATTGTTCCCATGAGCTTTCATAATAATCATCAAATCATGGACGAAGATACCCTGATGATGCGTCCAGGAACCTTGCACGTGGAGATTCATCCGCCCTTTGACACGAAGGGTTTGACGATGGAAGATTTGCCCGTTTTACGGGAAAAAGTGTTTGAATCCATACAAAATCCTATCTTAGCGTATTACGGTTTAAAATAAGCGAATATGCGTCTTTTTCTCCTAGGTTTTATCTTGACCTTGTTTTCCTGTGGAACGGCCTCAGAGGAAGAGAATACGGCTATGCCGCGACCTAAAGGGTTTCCTGCGATGGATATTCCGCCGCATCAGTACCAGGCTTTAGAAAAAGGGCATCCGTTCAGCTTTGAATTATCTAAGCAAGCTGTAGTCAAAAAAGATACGTTTGCATTGGCCGAGCCCCACTGGATGTACATCTATTATCCACGCTGGGATGCATTTATCCAGTTGACTTATAAATCGGTGGAAGGAGATCGGAAACGTTTAGATAAGATGATCCGAGACTCCTATGTTTTAGCCTCTAAGCACCAAATGAAGGCGAACCGTATAGAAGATGCGATTTTGACCACACGTGACGGTCGTAAAGCGACTGTGATCGAATTAGAGGGTGAAGTGGCTACTCCTTTTCAGTTTTTTGCTACGGACAGTACGACGCATTTTTTACGCGGAGCGGTTTATTTAAATACGGCGACGAAAAATGATTCTTTGGCCCCGGTTATCCGCTATCTAAAGCAAGATGCGATTCACCTGATTCAGACTTTGCGATGGAAATAGGGGAGGAAAGAACGGTTTTCGTGGATGCCTTGCTACCACTTCCTATCCCTCGGTATTTTACGTACCGGGTGCCTCGGGAATGGGCGGAATTTGTGCAAGCAGGATTGCGGGTGGTGGTGCCTTTTGGGACGAAGAAAGTCTTGACGGGTGTGATCGTTACGGTTCATCATAATCCGCCCAAAGAATACCAAGCGAAATATTTGTTAGAGATTTTAGACGATGTTCCCCTAGTAACCTCTTCTCAAATTGCCCTTTTTCAATGGGTGGCAGATTATTATATGTGCTATCCCGGCGAGGTTTTTCAGGTTGCTTTGCCGGCGGGTTTGAAGATTTCAAGCCAATCGAAGGTGCAAGCGAATCCGGAGTTTTCAAGCCCTGAAACGCTGACGGATAAAGAGTTAGCTATTTATGTCGAGATACGCGATAAAGGCGCCTTGACCTATGATGAGCTTGCCAAATTTGCCGAAGTCAAAAGTCCTTATCACCTCATTAAAGCCCTAGTGGGGAAAGATGCGGTGATTATTTTTGATGAGCTAAAAGACCGCTACACCCCTAAAGTGCAGCGCAAGGTGCGGCTTGCCTCTGCTTTTGAGGATAAATTAGTCTTGACGGATTTGATACAATCGCTGGAGGAGAAACCAAAGCAGATGGCGATCCTTTTGCATTACCTGCAATATATCCCAGTGCTCAGAAGCCCGGAGACGAATCAAAAAGGTCTAGCAAAGAATAGTTTTAGTCAAGCCGGATTGTCGGAGAGTTCCTTGCAGACCTTAGTCAAGAATCAGGTATTTGAAATTTTTGATGTGGTGGTTTCTCGCTTCGATGAAGCGGATGAAAATTTCGTGCCTTCGAGCTTTACTTTGAATGCTCCACAGGAAAAGGCATACCAGTCTATTTTGAATCAGTTTCAAGAGAAGGATGTCGTTCTACTCCATGGAATCACGGGTTCTGGTAAAACAGAGATATATATTAAGCTAATTCAGGAAGCCTTGGCTAATGGAGATCAGGTTTTGTATTTGTTGCCGGAGATTGCTTTGACGACCCAGATTGTGGTTCGATTGAAACGAATTTTTGGTGAGCAGGTAGGGATTTACCATTCTAAATTCTCGGATAATGAGCGGGTGGAAGTGTGGAAATCCATCGTGGAAGGGAAATATCCCTTCGTGGTGGGTGTGCGTTCCTCCGTGTTTTTGCCGTTCAAGAATTTGGGATTGATCATTATCGATGAGGAACACGAAACCTCCTTTAAGCAGGCGGATCCGGCTCCTCGCTACCATGCGCGGGATGTGGCGATTGTCTTAGCGCACCAGCAAAAGGCAAAAGTCTTATTAGGTTCTGCGACGCCATCGATGGAGACGTATTATCAGGCCAAACAAGATAAGTATGGTTTGGTAGTCTTAAAAGAGCGTTTTGGAGCGGCACAATTACCGGAAATGCATTTGATCGATACGAAATATGCGAATCGGATGAAGCAGATGAAGGGCGGATTTTCGGTGGATTTGATTGAGGTCTTGTCGGAGAATTTAAAGCAAGGAAAGCAGAGTTTATTGTTCCAAAACCGCCGCGGCTATTCCCCCTACCTTCAATGCCAGGATTGTGATTGGATTGCGACGTGTCACCAATGTGACGTTTCGCTTACCTACCACGCCCGCGAGCAAGAATTGCGTTGCCATTATTGTGGTCACCACGAATCCTTGCTTCATCGTTGTGGGGCCTGTGGTTCTGCCCAGCTGAAAACGATGGGTTACGGCACCGAAAAACTAGAAGAAGAATTGCAATTACATCTTCCAGACGCGCGTGTAGCCCGGATGGATTTAGATACGACGCGTTCTAAGACTGCCTTCACAAGTTTAATCACAGAAATTCAGAAAGGTCAGGTAGACGTTTTGGTAGGCACTCAAATGGTGGCCAAAGGCCTCGATTTCGATGGTCTATCTTTGGTTGCTATCTTCGATGCAGATAAGATTATCAACTTTCCGGATTTCAGAGCCCACGAACGTGGGTTTCAATTAATCACTCAGGTGGCTGGTCGGGCCGGTCGCCGCGAGGTGCAAGGACAAGTGTACATTCAAACGAATCAGCCCACGCATCGCCTTTTTACCTACATTCAGGAGGGAAATTACGAGCAATTGTATGCGGATGAAATGATTGAGCGGGAGGGCTACCATTATCCTCCGTTTACGCGCTTGATTAAGCTGGTGATGCGCCATTATGAAGCACGCAATGTGGAAACGGCGGCGAAGGATTTAGGGCAATTGTTAAAAGCTAAATTTGGTAATGGTCGCGTCCTTGGACCTGAAAAGCCTTTGATCGAACGCATTCGGAATCAATATGCGATGGAAATTCTGATCAAGCTGGAGAAAGGCGTGGCATTAGCTGCCTTCAAAAAGCAGCTTCGGGAGGAATTAGATACCCTCAGCACGAAGCCAGCTTTTAAAGGCGTTCAAATTATTGTAGACGTAGACTGTAATTAACGTACGTGTACGACTTCCTCGTAGGGAACTCTAAAGCGTGGTCCCCACACTCCTTCTTCAGTCCCTTTACCCACCGAAATCACCATATTGATTTCCGCTCCAGCAGGCAGATTTAAATGTTTTTTCACACGTTGTGCGTCAAATCCTTCCATGGGGCAAGATTCAAAACCTTCCGCTGCGATAGAAAGCATAAAGGTTTGCGCGGCAAGTGCACATGATTTATGAACCATGACGCGTTGATCCGCTGTGCCACCAAATCGCATCATCGGTTTTCTTAATCCCATCCAGAAACAGATGTTCCAGCGAATGAAGGTAGAAATACCAAAAATATCATTGCGGTATAAAAGTGGAATAAGTTTGCCATAATATTCTAGGCCTCTTTTTTGCATTTTAGTCGGTTCGCCTTCGATAGAATCTTGCACTAATTTCAAGTTCCAAGCTGCTCTTTTTTTCCAAAGGTCCTGACGCGTTACGAATACAACCATATGGGCGGTATCTTTTGCTGCGGATTGTCCTAGGCAAAGCTGGTGGAATGCTTTCTTTTCTTCTTCACTTTTGATCCAATAAAACTCCCACAACTGCATATTGCTGCTATTAGGGGATAAAATGGAACGTTGTAAGCTGCGTTCGATGATCGCATCATCCACTTTTACAGTGGGGTCGTAGCGTCTATTGGAACGTCTTTTCTGAATTATCTCTTCGAATTGTGTTGAAAGCATCTCTCTTTTTTTATGCCAAATATAGCAGAAAATCCCTGCTTTTGCCTCTGATTTGATTACCTTTGTGGTTCGAAATAATTAACCCACATTTATATGCTTAATCTTGTTTTATTTGGGCCTCCAGGGGCAGGCAAAGGCACTCAGTCCGCAAAATTAATTGCGAAATACGGTTTAATCCATTTGTCTACAGGTGATTTATTGCGTGCAGAAATTACTGCAGGTACGACTTTAGGCTTGGAAGCGAAGAAATTGATGGATCAAGGGATCTTGGTTCCAGATGCAGTCGTAATCGGAATGATCGAGAATAAATTGAACGAGAATAAAGAGGCAGCGGGTTTTATTTTTGATGGTTTTCCTAGAACGGAGGCGCAAGCTCAAGCTTTGGACAACTTATTAGCTGGTCATCAATTAGCGATTAATCACATGATTGCGTTAGAGGTGAGCGAAGAGGAATTAACGCAGCGTTTATTAGAGCGCGGTAAGAGTTCTGGCCGTCCAGATGATCAAAATGAAGAATTAATTCGCAAACGCGTACAAGAATACGGCGAAAAAACGGCTCCAGTGGCTGGTTATTACGCTGCTCAAAATAAATTCTCAGGAATTAATGGTATTGGCGAAATTGAGGAGATTTTCTCTCAGATTATCGGCATTATCGAAGCATAATTAACAAAATAGAATGACAACTAACTTCATTGACTACGTTAAAATCAATCTGCGTTCCGGCCGAGGAGGAAGCGGTTCATCCCATTTTCGGAGGGAAAAACACGTGCCTAAAGGTGGTCCAGATGGCGGTGATGGCGGTCGTGGAGGTCACATTTACTTGGTAGGAAGTACACAGCTTTGGACATTGATTCACTTGAAATACCAGAAGCATATTATTGCGGATAGTGGAAACGGTGGAGAAGGTGGACGCCGTTCAGGTGCGGAAGGCGAGGATGTATTCATCCAGGTGCCTCTAGGAACCATCGTGAAAAATGCGGAAACGAATGAGTTTATCGCGGAAGTAACGGAAGAGGGTCAACAGATTTTAGTACTTCCAGGCGGCCGCGGTGGTCTAGGAAATCACAACTTTAAATCATCCACTAATCAATCGCCACGCCACGCACAACCGGGTGAGGCGGGTCTTGATGTGTGGGTGGTGATGGAATTGAAAGTGCTAGCCGACGTAGGTTTAGTAGGTTTCCCGAATGGGGGAAAATCAACGCTATTATCGGTGCTTTCTGCAGCCACTCCTGAAATTGCGGATTATCCTTTCACCACGTTAGTTCCTCAATTAGGGGTGGTCGAATACCGGGATGAAAAGTCCTTTGTGGTAGCCGATATTCCAGGGATTATCGAAGGTGCTTCTGAGGGTAAAGGTTTGGGATTGAGATTCTTACGACATATCGAGCGCAATTCGATTTTATGTTTTTTGATTCCATCGGACGCGGAGAACTGGGGGGAGGAATACCGAATTTTAACAGGTGAATTAGAGAAATACAACCCCGAATTATTAGGAAAACGTCGCGTGATCGTGGTCTCTAAAATGGATTTGTCGATTCCAGAAATGGAAGAAGAAATGCGCGAAAGTTTGCCTAAGGATATTCCCGTTTTATTGATTTCATCCGTGACTCAGGAAGGAATTCAGGAATTGAAGGACTTGCTTTGGACTACTTTATTAGACGAAAACAAAGATTTTGGAAAGCTGAAAGAGGCTCCTGTTCTTTTAGATCTGCCGGTGGTCAATCCAATGGCGGATGAAATGATGGAAGATCCTGAATCTTTAGACTAAATCAGCTACTTGCTGCGCCATTAGGGCGATACCTTCTTGAAAAGTTCTAGGTGCATAACCTAGGACTTTTTTAGCTTTATCGAGTACAAAACCAGTTCGAGCTGGTCTTTTAGCGGTTTGTTGGAAGGTGGACGAATCAGCTTTTTGCAATAAAGATTTATCTAATCCATAATAATCAGCCGTCATGACTGCCATTTCATAGGGAGTTAAGAAATCAGAGCCAGAGATATTGAAAATACCTTCCACTTCGTCTTTTGAAAGTAACCAACAGCCCATCGCTAAATCCTCTGCGAGGGTAGGAGTACGGAACTGATCAGTCACGACTTGGATTGTTTTACCGTCTTCTAAGGACTTTTTCACCCAAAGGACGATATTCGAACGGCTCATATCCGGCACAATGCCATAAACTAACACCGTGCGCGCAATGCTCCAACGAATGGTTGAGTCAAACAATAATTGTTCTGCTTTCAACTTACTTTCGCCGTAATAGGAGATGGGATTGGCAATTCCTTCTTCTGTATAGGGTCCGTCTGCTCCGTCAAAGATGAAGTCAGTCGATAGATGGCATAAATAACTGTTGTGCTTTTCGCAAGCTTTAATTAAAAAGGCCACCGCATCCACGTTTAACAAATCACAACCTTCCCGATCTGTTTCGCAGGTATCCACATTCGTCATGGCAGCGGTGTGAATCACTACCTCTGGCTTGAATTGATCGAAGACTGCATTAACCTCTTCCTGAACGGTAATATCTAAAGACGCGTAGGTAAAACCATCAGTCACGGGCAAACGATTAGCACCACGTGCGGTGGCGATTAAATCGACATTCGCTTGTGTGCGTAATAGTTCGACGAGCTTTTGGCCTAATAAACCGTTTGATCCTGTGATTAAAATGCGTTTTTTCATGAACCTAATTGCTGTCTGATTTTGCGTAATAATTGATGTGCTCCTAAATGAATGAGCTCCATCGCGACTTCTTTACCTAAAATAGCTGGATCCGATCCCGCAGCAGAATGATAGATATTTTCTATGCCATCCAAGCTAAGAACGCCGGCATGCAAAGCTAATTGATTGTCTTTAACGACCGCGTGCCCATACACTGGAACGCTGCAACCGCCTTCTAAGTGCGCTAATAAATGGCGTTCTGCTAATAATGCAGCTTCCGTCGAGTGGTGATTGCAAGCTTTGCGTACTAAAGCTTTCAGGCTGGAGTCTAAAGAAACAGCACACTGAATCGCCACCGAGCCTTGACCCACTGCTGGGACAAATTGATCCAAACTCAAGTGTTGGGTAATATAAGTTTCCATCTCCATTCGGTGGACGCCGGCAAAAGCCAAAAGCATCGCATCGCAATCCCCGTTTTTTAATTTCTCCAAACGTGTCTGCAGATTGCCCCGCATTTCTACTGCGGTATGTTGTGGGTAGAAATGGCTCAAAAAGGCGCGTCTCCGCGTGGAAGAAGTGCCTATGCGCAAAGGTTCGCTGGAAGCTAAGGTCTTCGATGGATCTAGACTTAAAACGACGTCTTGCGCCGCCTCCCGCTCCGTAAAAGCGATTAATTCTAGTTCTGTAGGTAAATGCGAAGGTAAATCCTTCGCGGAATGCTGTGCGATATCGATTTCGCCTGCACACAACATACCTTCTAATTCCTCCGTGAAAACACCCTTTGATCCGATTTTAGAGAGCGAGCGATCCAAAATCTGATCCCCCTTCGTCGTAATTGCCACGATCTCATAGCCTAAACCCTGCGTGGCTAGCAAAGCACCCACGTGGTGTGCTTGCCAAAGTGCCAAGGCCGAATTCCGAGTACCAATGCGAATCGTTTTCATATTAGGAGTTTTTCGCGTGGAAAACGCGTAATAAGTAAAGGGAGAGGTCGAGGTGTACCATTTTGGCTCGCGCATTGCGTTCCAAGTGGTAGTGTACCTCGGAGATTTTCTCCGTCATTGCCGCAATCTTATCGGTGTTCAAGGTCTTGGAGAAATTATCCACAAAGGCCTTTTCTTTTTCTAATGACTTGATCAGGCTGCTCGCATCCGAAATTTGGTACAAACATTGTCTGAAAATATGGAGGTTATAACTTAAAATGCCTTTTTGGTTTTCCTTGGCTAAACCGTCGAATTGGTCCGCTAATTGCACTAATTTGGATAGATTTCGGGCATAAATGGCGCGCATCCATTCGGCAAACCAAGTAGTTGTGCTGAGGTTATCTGAGCTTGATTTCTCCAAAGCTTCAGAGATATTTCCCTCGCAATTCACCGCGATTTGGTGCGCTTTTTCGGCATCAATTTCCGCTTTTTGGACTAAATAACCAGCTAAATCTTCTACATCCATAGCACCTACACTGACACGCTGAGTTCTGGAGATAATAGTTGTCAATAGTTTATCTGGTTCCGCACAAACTAAGATGAATAAGGTCGAACTAGGTGGTTCTTCCAAAGTCTTCAATAAGGCATTGCCAGCTGAGGCATTCAGGGTCTCTGGGTTCCAAAGCATCACCACCTTAAATGGTGCCTCAAATGGTTTTAAGCTTATTTTTTGGACTAATTTTCGAGTCTCTTCCACGGGAATATTTCCCTGGCGATTCCCTTCGGCTCCCATATAACCCAGCCATTCTGGTAAGGTTCTAAAATAGGATTCTTGAATAAACTTCCGCCAATCGGGTAAGAATGCATCCGATTCCGCGTCCTTGATTTTCTTCGTGATAACGGTCGGGTAGACATAGACTAAATCTGGGTGAACGCCGCGTTGCAATTTCTGGCAACTAGGGCAAACACCACAGGAATCCGTCTCTGTTCTATTCGTGCAGAATAAATAGGTAACAAAAGCATGCGCCATCGCGAGCTGAGCTCCTCCAGGAGGACCTACGAATAATTGTGCGTGAGCGATGTGCTGATTTTGCACCGCTTGCGACAACGTCTTCTTGGTTTTTTGTAGACCGGGAATGTCTTGAAATCGCATTGAATGGGCTTTTGTAAGAGAAAGAGCTAATTTCGGAAAGATGTGTCCGCTTTCCAAATTTCTTCCATGCTTTGGCGCAGATTTTCGGGG
>JAURHT010000134.1 GCA_030833145.1 Aquirufa sp. | reverse complement strand
CGATCATACGAATGAGGCAGATTACCGTGATTACCCCTTAAAAAAAATCCATACGCCGGATCAAAATTTAACCGATTTAGAAAAGGCTTTTGAATATTTAATTGATCAAGGTTATCCGGCCGTTAATGTTGTTTGGGCGACTGGAAAACGGATGGACCACACATTAAATAATTTTCATTCGCTGGTACGTTATGGTCTGAAATTGAAGATTGTTTTTTTTGACGATTATTCCACGTCCTATTTATTGCCCTTGAATTTCGAAAAGTGGTATCCGGCGGGAACGCCTATTTCATTGATTCCGTATGGAGAGGCGAAAAACGTTATTTCCACTGGATTAAAATACGATTTAAATCATCCTGTTTTAAAACTAGGAACTCAAACCAGTTCAAGCAATGAAGCACGCGAAGATGGAATCGTGAAGATTAGTTACGAGGACGGCGCACTTATTTTGATGGAGTGCCACGATTGATTTTGTCCTGCTCAGCAGGCTTGTAAAAAATCGGCCTAGAAGGAACCTCCGGAAAGTAATTCTGCTCCACCCAATTGCCTGGAAAATCATGCGGGTATTTATAGTCTGCCCCATAATTCAAATCCTTCATCATGCGCGTAGGCGCGTTGCGTAAGTGCAAAGGCACGGGCAAATCCCCTGTTTGCTCGACATAGGCCATGGCTTTGTTGATGGCGTTATAGGCCGAATTACTTTTAGGTGATGTAGCTAAATAAATAACCGTCTGAGAAAGAATGATCCGAGACTCAGGATTACCGATTACGCGGATGGAATCGAAGCAAGATTGAGCTAGTAATAGCGCATTCGGGTTCGCTAATCCAATATCTTCAGAGGCAAGAATCAAAAGTCGACGACCGATAAATTCCAAAGATTCTCCTCCCGACAGCATCCGCGCTAACCAATAAACCGCCGCATCTGGATCTGAACCCCGAATTGACTTAATGAAGGCAGAAATGATATCGTAATGTTGCTCCCCGTCCTTATCGTATTGAGCTAAGTTTTTCTGCAGTCGTTCGGTGACTAATGCATTGGTAACTTCCAGCTCGTTTCCTCCTTCCGTGGTAATTAAAAGCTCGAACAGATTTAACAACTTCCGCCCATCACCCCCAGAGAAATGGAATAAGGCATCGGTCTCGGTAAGCGTTATGGTTTTGTTTTTGAAGAGGGAATCGGTGGCGATGGCTTTGGACAACATCTGATTCAAATGTTCATTCGAAAGCGATTCTAATACATAAACCTGGCAACGCGATAATAGGGCAGAGATCACTTCAAAGGATGGATTCTCGGTGGTCGCACCTACTAAGGTGACGATTCCTTTTTCGACGGCATTTAACAGCGAATCCTGCTGCGATTTAGAGAACCGGTGAATCTCATCGATAAATAAGATGGGCGATTGCGCCTCGAACATCCGGTTCTTCTTCGCGAGTTCCAGTGTTTCTCGAACTTCTTTCACACCTGATTGAACGGCAGAAAGGGAATACATCGTGCGCTTTAGAGCTCCAGAAAGCAATGTCGCAAGCGTGGTTTTACCCACGCCAGGAGGCCCCCAAAGAATACAAGATGGCAAGTGCCCAGCCTCGATCGCTTTTCGCAAAGGCGCATTCGGACCCACGACCTTTTCTTGGCCGATGTACTCATCCAAAGTAGTGGGGCGCATTCGTTCTGCTAGGGGCTGCATCATCTTTCGAAGTTACGGGAATTTTGTAAAATAGAAATAGAATTTGTAGCTTGAACAACTAAATAAACCTATCAATTATGAATCATTCTAGACGTTCCTTTTTGCGCAATTCAGCTTTTGGCTTGGGCGCATTGGCTTTTGCCTCACCTGCTCTGCAGGCCTTAGCTGCGGCTAAATACAAGAAATTAGTGGGAGTTCAATTGTATTCAGTTCGCGATGATATGAAGCGCGATCCTCAATCTACCTTAGAGGCATTAGCTCAAATGGGCTATAAATATGTCGAACACGCTAATTACATCGATCGTAAATTTTATGGTTGGGAGGCTAAAGAATTTAAAAAACGTCTCGATGATCTAGGGTTAAAAATGCCATCTGGTCACACGGTGATGGGTAAAAAACACTGGGATGAAGGTAAAAATGAATTCACAGATCTATGGAAATACACTGTGGAAGATGCAGCAGTTTTAGGTCAGGAATTAGTGATATCTCCGTCCATCGACATGGCTATTCGGAAGGATAAGAACCTGCTATTGAAGTACATGGATATTTTTAATAAGTCGGGTGAGTTATGCCAAAAATCAGGTATGCGTTTCGGCTACCATAACCACGATTTCGAGTTCTCTGAGAAATTAGATGGGGAATTATTGTATGATATCATGTTGAATAATACCGATCCTACGCTCGTAGCCCAACAATTAGACATAGGTAATATGATTAATGGGGGTGGGGTTCCAGCCGAGGTGATGAAGAAATTCCCAGGTCGTTTCGTTTCGATGCACGTAAAGGATGAGGTGCCAGCTAAGTCCGGTCACGAGCATTTTGAATCCACTATCTTAGGTAAAGGTTCAGGCCAAATCGATGTTCAGGCTTTAGTTAAGTTAGGGGACAAAGAAGGAGGAACGAAGCATTTTATTATTGAACAAGAAGCCTACCAAGGATTAAAACCATTGGATTGCATGAAAGAAAATATCGCGATCATGCGCGGATGGGGTTATAAATAAAATACATATGAAAAAACTAGCCTTAATCAGCTTATTAGCTGCTCCCTTTTTAGCAGATGCACAATCTTCGTTAAAACCTGTTATCGCGCAGAAAGCAGATGCCTTGAAAGACAAGGTCATCGCTTGGCGCCGTGATTTTCACGAACACCCAGAACTAGGAAACCAAGAAGTACGCACGGCAGGAATTGTCGCGGCTCACTTACGCTCTCTGGGAATCGAGGTGCAGGAGAAAGTAGGAATCACCGGTGTGGTGGGAATTTTAAAAGGCGGTAAGCCGGGTCCAGTCGTTGCATTGCGTGCTGATATGGATGGTTTGCCGGTAACAGAACGAGGTGATTTGCCATTCAAATCGAAAGTGGTAACGGAATTCAATGGCCAAAAAACGGGCGTCATGCACGCTTGTGGTCACGATTCGCACGTAGCTATTTTGATGGGTGTGGCGGAGATTTTGGCTTCTGAAAAAGCGAATCTAGCGGGTACTGTGAAATTTATTTTCCAACCAGCGGAAGAGGGTGTATACAACGATAAAGGAGAGACGATTCTGGCTGGTGCTGAATTAATGGTGAAAGAAGGCGTTTTAGAAAACCCAAAAGTGGATGTCATTTTTGGTTTACACGTAACAGCTACTTCTGATAACGGAGTAATTGAATACAAACCGGGTGCAACGATGGCAGCGGTGGATCAATTGGATATTAAAGTGAAAGGGAAACAAGCACACGGTGCGAGTCCTTGGACAGGTGTGGACCCTATTGTTATTTCATCGCAGATAGTCATGGGTTTGCAAACGATCGTTTCTCGTTCCGTAAATATCACGGAGGATCCCGCCATTGTAACCGTAGGGGCGATTCACAGTGGTATCCGCCAAAACATTATCCCAGAATCATCACATATGATCGGTACGATTCGTACGTTTGGGGTTGCTCAGCGTGAATTAGTGCACCAGCGCATTAAAGACATAGCAACTAACATCGCAGAAAGTGGTGGAGGGAAAGCAGATGTAAATATTGGAACAGGATATCCCGTAACGTATAATAACCCGGAATTAGTGGAGAAAATGCTGCCTACCCTGCAAGGTGTGAATGGGAAAGAAAAAGTGCGCGTTATTCCAGCACACACAGGGGCAGAGGATTTCTCTTTCTTCCAACAAAAAGTCCCAGGATTCTTCTTCTTTTTAGGAACGCGTCCAGATAATAAGAAATCAAATGAGGTGGCTGGTCATCATACACCGGATTTCTATTTAGATGAAGGGCATTTCCAAGTAGGGGTAAAAGCCCTAAGCAGCTTGGTAGTGGACTACATGGATATGTCTCAAGTAAAGAAAAAGAAATAAAATTAAGGGGACGCATATATCGCGTCTCTTTTTTTTCCTTTAATCTCATAACCGATGAAAAAACTTCTCCTTCTACTCCTGATAGGATGTTTTGCCTATGGCCAAAATATCAAGACTGAACTTTGGAAAAAACCTTGGAAAGCCACCTGGATAACCTACGCTGAAAACTCCGCGAATGCGTATAATTTAGTCGGTTTGAAAGATTACGGAGTGTACCGTTTTCAACACAAAGTTTCTTTATTAGCGAAACCTGCGAAATGCATCATTCACGTTTCCGGAGATAATCGCTACAAATTATACGTTAATGGGACCTGGGTATCCGCTGGGCCAGCGCGGGGAGATTTGTATTTCTGGAATTTTGAAACGCTCGATATTGCCCCTTATCTAAAGGCAGGCGAGAATAAAGTGGAGGCCTTGGTTTGGAATGAGGGGAAAGGGAAGTCCGAAGCCCAAATATCCTATGCCACTGGATTTATTTTGCAGGCTGATGAGGAGACTTTTGAAGCCTTTAACACGAATGTAGGTTGGGAGGTGTCGAAAAATATAGGAATTAGTCCGCTGGCTGTTCGTGTGCCCGGATATTATGTGGCGGGCGCAGGAGAGCTGCAGGAGTACGCCAAAGGTTGGTCGCCTTTCATATCTGCTAAATCTTTGGGACCAGGATTAACGAAAGGCGCGGCCATCGATTCCAGAGGATGGATGTTGTATCCGTCCGCTATTCCTGCGATGGAATTAAAATCCCAACGGTTTGCGGCGATTCGCAAAGGGGAGGGGGATTTGATTCATGGAAGTCCATTGGTGATTATGGCCAATTCTTCTATGGATATATGGGTCGATCAAGGGGAACTAACAAACGCGTATCCACAATTGATTTTCTCTGGTGGCAAAGATGCTAAAATTGGTTTGACTTATGCAGAGGGACTCTATGAGAAGAAGCCTCTGAGTACGACGACAAAGAACGGCAACCACAAGGGCAATCGTAACGAGATTGAAAATAAATACTGGTTAGGCCGCAAGGATAGCCTTATTGCGGACGGAGGTACCCATACGTTTGAGACGATGACTTATCGGACTTTTCGTTATGT
>JAURHT010000117.1 GCA_030833145.1 Aquirufa sp. | reverse complement strand
TTGATTCAGATCGCAAAGCGGCTGAATTAGTCGATGGAGTCGTACACGTTCACCCCGGAATTGAGCCTTATATGAAAGAGATGGGGGAGTCTGGAATGATCGGTTGTACGTTTGATTTCGAACACGGTGGTCAGCAAGTTCCCTCCATGATCGGTGGAGCGCACGAGTTCATTCGTGGTGCGGCTCATAATTCAGCGGTAATGTTCACAGGACTATCCCACGGGGCAGCACACTTAATTGCCTCTTTTGGTTCGAAAGAATTAGCCGATACTTACGTTCCTAACATGCTTTCAGGCAAGTGGGCAGGCACGATGTGTTTGACTGAGCCTCAGGCGGGAAGTTCCTTGAATGATGCGTCTACGTCTGCTAAGGATTTAGGGGATGGAACGTATGCCATTAAAGGACAAAAAATATTCATTTCAGGAGGGGATAATCACTTCTCAGAAAATATCATTCACTTGGTTTTAGCTCGTTTAGAGGGCGCTCCAGCCGGTACGAAAGGGATTTCGCTTTTCGTTGTGCCTAAGAAGCGCATCGAAAATGGCACATTAGTGAATAACGAAGTGGTCTCTTTAGGCGTCTATCATAAGATGGGCCAAAAAGCCACACCGGCACTTCACCTCTCTTTTGGCGACAAAGGAAACTCGATCGGTTACCTAGTAGGCGAACCGAATAAAGGGTTGTCTTATATGTTCCAAATGATGAACGAAGCGCGTCTAGGCGTGGGAATGGGTGGAGCCTACATTGCTTCTGCTGCGTACCATGCTTCGAAGCAGTATGCAAATGAGCGCGCTCAAGGTCGTTTATTAACGAACAAAGATCCAAACACGCCTCCTACCTTAATTAAAAACCACCCGGATGTACAACGCATGTTGTATTTCCAAAAAGCCATCGTAGAAGGCTCCATGGGCTTATTGTTCCAATGCTTTATGTGGGATGACCTAGCGAAAAGCTTAGACGGAGAAGAGAAAAAAGAAGCCCAAATGATGCTTGACTTGATGACTACCGTAGCGAAAACCTATCCAGCAGAGATGGGCACTCAGGCGGTTAATCAAGGATTGCAAGTATTAGGAGGTTATGGATACACCGAAGATTTCCCACTAGAGCAAATGGCCCGCGACGTGCGGATTATGTCGATCTATGAAGGAACAACCGGTATTCACGGTTTGACTTTATTAGGTCGCGGTATTCCAGCGAATAATGGAGCTGCTTTGCAGACCTTAGGAAAGTTAGTTTATGCAGACATCGCTGTTGCAAAAGGACACGAAAACCTAAGCAAATATGCGGAGATGTTAGAGAAAGAATTAGAAAATCTAACGAAAGTGACGATGCATAAATTAGGTTTCGCGATGAAAGGCGAAATCGAAGTGTTCTTAGCGGATTCGACTTTGTATATGGAATTGTTCGGCTTGATAACCGTAGCTTGGCAATGGTTAAAGCAAGGTCACGTGGCGGCGGCTGCCTTAGCCAAAGGTGGTTTGAGCGCAGAAGACGAAGCTTTCTACAAGGACAAGATTCACACGATGAAATTCTTCTACCACTACGAGGTACCTAAGGCTTTAGGTTTATCGAAGCGTTTGATGGATGAGGAAGTTTTGACTATTTTTGATCATAAATAAGAATGAATATGTTTAAAAAACACGTTTTTCTGGGCTTAGCGTTGTTATTATCAACAGCCGCGTTAGCTCAAAGTAAGTATTCTGCTCACGAATTGTTTCACCCGTTGTGGAACTATGGGCCTGTTTCGCCAGCGCGTTCTGCGGCAGGAGTTCCGGGACCGGGCTATTGGCAAAACTCAGCAGATTATAAGATTGCTGTTTCCTTAGATGATGTAGCAAACAAAATCACGGGGGATGTGGAGATTACCTACAAGAATAATTCTCCAGATAAGCTACCGTTTTTGTGGTTGCAATTAGACCAAAATAGCTTCAATACCCAGTCTCGCGGAGGCAAGACGACGCCTATTTCGGGTGGTCGTTTTGGGAATTTAGCTTTCGAGGGTGGTTACAAAATTGAAAGTGTAACGATCGATGGCAAGCCAGCAAATTTCATTGTGGAAGATACGCGAATGCAGATTCGTTTAGCTTCTCCTTTGGCAGAAAAAGTAGGTACTGCAAAGATTAAAATCGCTTATTCATTCACTTCTCCGGAGAATGCTTCGGACAGAATGGGTATCCAACAAACCAAAAATGGCGCGATCTACACAGTGGCGCAATGGTTCCCCCGCGTTTGTGTGTACGACGATATCGAAGGATGGAACGTATTGCCTTATTTAGGGGCGGGCGAATTCTATTTAGAATACGGCAATTTTGAATATTCAATCAATGCTCCAGCCTCGCACATCGTGGTGGGTTCGGGTGAATTGTTGAATCCAACGGAAGTGTATACGGCTGATCAGGTAAAGAAATGGGCTGCAGCTGCGAATTCTGAAACTACAGTTGTGATTCGTTCGGCCGCTGAGGTAACTGATCCAACTTCTCGTCCAGCAAAAGATCGTTTGACTTGGAAATTTAAGTGCAACAATGCGCGCGATGTGGCTTTTGCATCGTCTAAATCATTCATCCTAGATGCTTGCCGCATCAATTTACCTAGTGGCAAGAAGTCTCTAGCTGTGTCTGTTTATCCGGTAGAATCAGATGGCAAAGACGCTTGGGCTCGTTCATCAGAATACGTGAAAGCGTCGATTGAGCATTATTCGAACTGGTTATACGAGTATACCTATCCGGTAGCGACGAATGTTGCAGGTATCGTTTCAGGTATGGAATATCCAGGTATCATTTTCTGTGGATACAAGGATAAAACGGCTTCTTTATGGGGCGTGACGGACCACGAATTTGGCCATAACTGGTTCCCGATGATTGTAGGATCTAACGAGCGTAAATTCGCTTGGATGGATGAGGGCTTTAATACGTTTATCAATTTCTATTCGACGGATGCCTTTAATAAAGGTGAGTACAAGAACCGTAAATTTGATATGCATACGATCGCGAAATCGATGTTCCGCGAAACGGCTGATCCGATTATGTCGATTCCTGATGTGATTCAAACCCGTAATTTGGGTTGGGAGGCGTACAATAAACCTGGTTTTGGATTACGCATCTTACGTGAGCATATCTTAGGACCAGATCGTTTTGATTATGCTTTTAAAAATTATATTGCCAAATGGGCTTTTAAACACCCGACTCCAATGGACTTCTTCCGTGCAATGGAAGATGGCGCTGGTGAAGATTTAGGTTGGTTCTGGAGAGCCTGGTTCTATGAACTTTGGAGACTTGATCAATCCGTTAAAGACGTGGATTACGTAGAGCAAGATCCTGCGAAAGGGGCTGTCATTACGATCGAAAACTTAGACAAGATGGCCATGCCAGCAGTTGTGGAAGTGGAATTGACGAGCGGAGAAAAAGAACGCTTTACGTTCCCGGTGGAGATTTGGCAGCGAGGTGCTAGCTGGACATTCCGCACATCAACGAAGCTACCGATTAAATCGGTGGTGATTGATCCAGATCATTCATTCCCAGATATGGATTCCAAGAATAATACGTGGAAGCCGCTGAGTGTTCGCTCGCGGTAAGAAATGAAAAAGACTCTCAGGAATGGGAGTCTTTTTTTATCCTTTCAATATTCTCCCAATATCATTCGCCTTTCCTAATTCTTCTTTCAGCTTTTCGTAGCTGCCAGAAAGCATCAGGCCTTTGTATTTCAATAGGGTGTTGATGTATTCGTCCAAAACGTCGAGTAGATTCTCTTGGTTCTGGTGGAAAATTTGGCTCCAGGTTTCTGGGGAAGATTTCGCCAGACGCACGGTGGATTCAAAGCCGGTGGAGGCAAGTTCGAAAATGCGCGCTTCGTTCTTTTCTTTCTCTAGTACGGTATTTGCCAAAGCAAAGGAACAGATGTGAGAAATGTGTGAAATATAGGCTGTGTGCATATCGTGCTCGATGGATCCCATGTAGATGAGATTCATCTCTAAGCCGCTGCGGTATAAATCTTCAATCAAAGCTACCGCTGCTGGATCACTTAATTCTTTATCACAAATGACACCACGCTTACCCACGAAAAGTCCTTGAACAGCCGCTTCAGGACCCGAGAATTCGGTTCCGGCCATGGGGTGGGTAGAAACGAATTGGGCTCTTTTGGGGTGGTTTTGTAAAGCTTCGTAGACCGGGGTTTTGGTGGAACCTACCTCGATGATCACTTGTCCAGGTTTTAGCGCATCTAAAACGGAGGGAATCAGAGCCACTAACAGATCAACCGGAATCGCACAAACGAAGACGTCGACTAAGTCGATGGCCTCTTGCCAAGTTGCGATGCGGTCGACGAGTCTTAGCGAGAGTGCCTTTTTCTGGTGTTCTGTATTCGTATCAATACCGACGATTTCGGACGCCCAGCCACTCTTGCGAAGACCGAGTGCGATGGATCCACCTATTAATCCAATACCGATGATGCCTACTTTAGGAGATGCCATTGCTGTGGTTTTTGATGCGATCTATCGCTTGTGAGAAAACGGATTCTTGTGCGCAAAGCGAGATACGGATATAGCCGTCGCCTTGTGTCCCGAAGATTCCGCCCGGCGTAATGAACACCGCGTTTTCGTCCAATATTTTATCTGAGAGCGCGTAGCCGGAGTCGAATGTAACTGGGATTTTGGCCCAAACAAACATCCCCGACTGTGCCGGATCATACACGCAATCGAGTAATTCTAATAATTCAAATACGAGTTTTTGGCGCGAAAGGTATATGCGATTCTGATTCTCAAACCACGCGCTGTCCGCAGAAAGAGCTTTTACTGCTGCCTGTTGCAAAGGTAAGAACATTCCAGAATCCATATTGGACTTGAACTTCAAGACCGGTGCAAGAAATTCTGCCTTCCCAAAAGCTGCCCCAATTCTCCAGCCCGCCATATTGTGGGACTTCGAAAGGGAATTTAATTCGATCGCGACATCCTGCATCCCCGGAATCGACAGCATACTCATGGGCTTTTCGTTCAGGATGAAGCTGTAGGGATTATCATTGACTAATAAGATCGAATGGCGAATAGCGAAGTCACGTAATTCTGTGAAGAATTCCACCGTCGCTTGCGCTCCGGTAGGCATGTGCGGGTAATTGACCCACATGATTTTGACTTTGGAAAGATCACGCTTTTCTAAAGCTTTTAAATCAGGTAACCAACCAGTAGTGGCTGATAACTCATAGCTTTCTACTGTCGCACCCGCTAAAGAACAAGCTGCCGAATAAGTAGGGTAGCCTGGATTAGGAATCAAAGTCACGTCGCCTTTTTCTAAATAGGCCATGGCGATGTGCATGATTCCTTCTTTGGAACCAATCAATGGTAAAATTTCTGAAGCGGGATTAACCGTTACGCCATAATGCTTTGCATAAAACGAGGCGAATGCCTCGCGTAACGCCGGAATACCTTGATAACCTTGGTAAGCGTGATGTGAAGGGTTAGCCGCGCTTTCTGTCAAGGCCGCGATGGTCTCAGACGATGGGGCTAAGTCAGGAGATCCGATACCTAGGTTAATGATAGGTACACCGGATTCCTTTAAAACCGCGATCTGCTTCAGTTTCTTAGAGAAATAGTATTCCTCCACGCTGTTTAAGCGGCTCGCCGCTGTGATTTGTAAGCTCATAAAACAAAAAACCGACGTAAAGTCGGCTGATATAATTGACAAAAAACTATATAACCGATTAGGCAGCGTTGTAATAACCTGCGTAATAATACCCTGTTAAATAGTTGATTGCGTGTGA
>JAURHT010000172.1 GCA_030833145.1 Aquirufa sp. | reverse complement strand
CTGAGGTTCCCGAATTTGCGGTAATGTCTCCCCTTGTGTCGGATAAAACGGTTCAGCAATGGGTACATTCATGTGAACAGGCCCTTGTGGAAAAGCCATGGATTTTTCCACGAGCTGATTTGGTTGAAAGGGCTTGAAACTTTCGGCATGTTTGACATGCTTTCCAAATAGATTTTCTTGATAGATGGTTTGTCCATCCCACTGGCCAATCCACTCGGCTGGGCGGTCTGCTGTTAACACAATTAAAGGAACTTCTTGAAAGAAAGCTTCGACGACTGCGGGTGCGAAGTTGAGTCCGGCTGAACCTGAGGTGCAGCAAATAATTACAGGCTTATTTGTTTTCAACGCGCGACCGAGGCCAAAGAATCCCGCTGAACGTTCATCAGCGATGGAATAACAGCGAAAACCACCGTGTCGAACTAAGGCCAACATAATCGGCGCATTGCGAGAGCCTGGACATATAACCGCTTCATTTACACCTTGTTGGTGCAAGCTATCAATCAAATCCACAAGTCCTTCCGGGTATGCCATAGCAAAAAAAAGCCTCATAAGAGGCTTTTAAAATTTATCCAAGATAAGTTTTTAGGGCTTTGCTACGTGACGTATGACGGAGGCGGCGAATTGCTTTCTCTTTAATTTGTCTTACGCGTTCGCGGGTTAGGTTGAATTTTTCACCGATTTCCTCTAGGGTCATCGCGTGCTCACCATTTAAGCCAAAATATAAGGTAACGACATCAGCCTCACGTTGGGTTAACGTAGACAATGCGCGTTGTACTTCACGGCGTAATGAATCGTTAATTAAACCAGAATCTGGTTTGTCTTCCGAGTCATTTTCCAAAACGTCTAATAGTGAATTTTCTTCACCTTGAACGAAAGGCGCATCCATGGATACGTGACGACCAGAAATTTTCAGGGTATCAACAACTTCACCGGTAGAAATTTCCAATACTTCGGCTAATTCTTCTGGAGAAGGCTCACGTTCAAATTTTTGCTCAAGTTCTGAAAACGTTTTCGAGATTTTATTTAGGGAACCTACGCGGTTTAATGGCAAACGAACGATACGAGATTGTTCGGCCAAAGCTTGTAGGATGGATTGACGAATCCACCATACGGCGTAAGAGATAAATTTAAATCCACGAGTTTCATCAAAACGTTGAGCTGCTTTGATCAAACCTAAGTTTCCTTCGTTAATCAAGTCACCAAGGCTTAAACCTTGATTTTGGTATTGTTTAGCTACCGATACCACGAAACGTAAATTGGCTTTCGTCAAACGTTCTAATGATAATTGGTCTCCTTCACGGATTTTTTGTGCGAGTATAACCTCTTCATCCGGTGTCAATAAATCCACCTTACCGATTTCCTGCAGGTATTTGTCAAGTGATTGACTTTCCCTGTTGGTAATTTGTTTGCTAATTTTTAGCTGTCTCATAGGATCTTACAACAGATTGAATGGGCAAAAGGTTTCGATTCTTTTGCCCATGAATAATTTATTCAGCTTTTGCTTCTGGTTTTGGTAGAAGTGCTTTCGCAGATAGACGGTATTTCCCCGTTTTCTTATCTACTTCTACTAATTTAACCTGAACTTTATCGCCTTCTTTGAAGACACCGTCCATTGTTTCGATGCGATCCCATGAAATCTCAGAGATATGCAATAAACCGTCTTTACCCGGTAAGAATTCAACAAATGCTCCAAATGCTTGGATGTTTTTCACTTTACCTTCATAGATCTCGCCTACTTCTGGAAGTGTAACGATTCCTTTCACCATGCGAACAGCGTGAGCCATCGCCTCTCCATTCGAAGAGAAAATGCTTACATAGCCACCATCTTCTTTTTCTTCGATGGTTACGGTTGCACCTGATTGTTTTTGGATATCCTGAACCACTTTACCACCTGGCCCGATTACGGAACCGATTTGATCTTTTTGGATCTTAATGACAGTAGCACGCGGAGTTTGAGGCTTAAATTCTTCACGAACAGCCGGCATAGCCTTTTTCATTTCATTCAAGATATGTAAACGACCTTCTTTTGCTTGAGTTAATGCCTCAGCTAAAACTTCGTATGACAAACCTTGAACTTTAATGTCCATTTGGCAAGCTGTAATACCATTTTCTGTACCTGTTACTTTAAAGTCCATATCACCTAAGTGATCTTCATCCCCTAAAATATCAGAAAGAACAGCATATTTTCCGGTTTTTGCATCGGAGATTAAACCCATAGCGATACCTGAAACAGGAGCTTTGATTTTCACACCCGCATCCATTAAGGCTAAAGTACCCGCGCAAACGGTTGCCATAGATGAAGAACCATTTGATTCTAAGATGTCAGATACCACACGTAAGGTGTAAGGGAAATCTTCCATTTTCGGAAGCACCTTACGAATCGCTCGCATAGCTAAGTTACCATGACCTACTTCACGACGTCCTACGCCACGGTTTGGCTTAACTTCTCCGGTTGAGAAACCTGGGAAGTTATAGTGTAACATGAATTTATTGTATCCTTGAGTCATGGGTTGATCAATGATTTGCTCATCCATCTTCGTTCCCAAGGTAACTGTTGTCAAAGATTGTGTTTCTCCACGTGTAAACACAGAAGAACCGTGTGGTGTAGGTAAATAATCTACTTCACACGTAATTTGACGGATCTCATTTAATTTACGACCATCTAAACGGTAGCGCTCTTGTAATACTAATTGGCGAGCTGCTTCTTTCTCGATGTCATGTAAATATGTTTTTGCTAATGAAAGATTAACTAAATGATCTTCTGGCAACGTCGCGATGTATTCGTCAACGATTGCTTTGAAACCAGCTTTACGCTCATCTTTCTTCGGATTAGCTAATTTAGCAACGGCTAAATATTTTTCGTAGTAGTTTTTCCACAATTCAGCACGCAACTCTTCGTTGTGTGATTCGTGCGAATACGTACGTTTTTCCGTTTTACCGCAAGCTTCAGTTAATTCGTTTAATGCCTTACATTGTAATTTGATGGCATCGTGCGCAACTTTCAAAGCCTCTAACATTTCTGTTTCTGACACTTCGTCTCCTTCGCCTTCTACCATCAAAATGTCGTTTGCATTTGCAGCAACGATTAATTCAAGGCTAGCACCTACTAATTCGCTTACGCTCGGGTTAACTTTATATACACCATTGATTTTCGCCACGCGAACCTCAGAAATAGGTCCGTTGAAAGGAATATCAGATACGGCCAAAGCGGCTGCAGCTGCTAATCCTACGAATGCATCTGGTAAAACTTCAGCATCTGCTGAAATTAGATTGATCAAAACTTGAACATCCGCATGATAATCATCTGGGAATGTAGGGCGCAATGCACGGTCTACTAAACGCGAGATAAGGATTTCATAATCGGAAAGACGGGCCTCTCTTTTTAAGAAAGAACCAGGAATACGTCCATTTGACGCAAATTTTTCTTGATAGTCTACAGATAATGGAAGGAAATCAACTCCTTCTTTGGCCTCTTTGTTTGCTACCACAGTGGCTAGCAACATCATATTTCCTGACTTGATGACAACAGCTCCGTCCGCTTGCTTGGCTAATTTACCAGTTTCAATTTGGACTTCCTTGCCATCTGGCATCGAAATATGCTTTGTAATGATGTTAAATGACATACGTTTCGGATAAAATTTTCACGCAACCTCGCGTGAAGAAGTGTAATGTTTGATGAGTTCAAACGGGGTAAATCAAATAAAACAGGGCTCCATGGACATGGAACCCTGTAGAATTTATTACTTACGAATCCCTAACTCAGCGATAATCGCACGGTAACGTGAAATCTCAGTACGAGTTAAGTAATCCAGTAAACG
>JAURHT010000009.1 GCA_030833145.1 Aquirufa sp. | reverse complement strand
ATTTAATTTCTTCATGTAAGCATGCCATTTCTTATTGAAATCGCCTGTCTTCTTTTGCATTTCTGGTGAATAATGCGACAGGTCTTTTTCCGAGTCATTCGAGTTATAGTCTTTTACCATATCTAAAATAACTTGGCTACTTTTCTCAGAACCTAATTGGAATCCTTTACCAGCATCTGGGCCAGAAAATATTTTACCTGCTGTCGTTTGTGCAGATACACTAAATACCGATGCGACTAACGCACCTAATAGAACGATTTTTTTCATTGAGATTAATTTTTTGATTTGGTCAGCAAGTACGGCGGAATTAGGTTGAAAATAAATTTATTTGAACCTGCATTTGTTCCCAATTGCGCAAAAGGGAACATATTCACTCTTACTAAATGTGCATCAGCAGAAGAGATGCCTTAAGTTTGGCAAACATTAAAAAACTAATAACAATGAAAAAACTTATTTTATCACTATGTGTGGCGGCAGGCTTATTCTCTTGCACGTCGGAAGCGGATCAAAACGCCATTAAAGGAGCTGCAAACGTAGCGTATTACGGGCGCGTATGGGAGGTGGCTATCAATGAGGGCCGTACAAATATCCTAGATTCAGCCTATGTGGAGGATGCTGTATTGCACACCGTTCCAGAAGTAAAAGGTAAAGCGAATTGCAAAGCGTATTACGAAAACTTTGTGACAGGTTTTACAGAGCGTCAATTCATCGTGAAAGAAATCTTTGCGGATGGCGACAAATTAGTTAAGTACTGGCAGTTCAAGGGAAAGCACACGGGTAACTTCTTTGGCATTCCTGCTACAGGAAAATCGGTAGATGTAATTGGTTGCACGATCGTGAAAATGAAGGACGGAAAAATTGCTGAAGAGCAAGATTTTATGGACAATGTGGTATTGATGACTCAATTAGGTCTGATGCCAGCTGCTAAATAATTGAAGTTGAATGGGCGGGGGCTTAGGCTTCCGCCTTTTCTTTGATGTATACGGAAGGAGTTACTCCTTTTCTTGCTTTGAAGGCATCGATAAATTTAGAACGGGAGACAAATCCCGCATCCGTTGAAATCGCTTCAATGGTGATCTTCTTCGCATTTCCCTCGTCGATTAATTGACATGCATACTCAATGCGTAGGTCATTTTTCCATTCTCCAAAGGTCTTTTTCATCTCCTTATTGAAATAATTCGACAGGAATCGCTCGGGCATTTTTAGGTCAAAGGACATTTGTGACAAGGAGAAATCTTTTTTCACAAAGGGGTGCGCTAATAGGTAGTTTTCTAATTCTCTCTCAAAGGCATAAAAGCTACTCGATCTCTTGGGTAAACTAGATTTGATTTCTTGTAAAATAGTCCCTTCACTTAATTCAACCTCATACGAAACGTTACCGTAGAGGATTTTGGGAAAAAGAAACAGGATGAAGTTTTGGACAAAAAATCCTCCTCCACAAATCGCAAAGAAACGAGCCTCACTGAAGATGACATTAGATGGTATTCCCAAAATGGCATAATTGTGGGCGTATACCGTTAACATATGGCCCAGGCTGTTTCCTGCTATAACCAGTTGTAAAAAGATTAAAGAGAAAATCCACTTTTGAATTAGGCGATGATTCGAAGGTAAAGCACCGTATTTCTGCAATAGATGGCGCTTATTCACTAGAAAATAGATCACAGAGGCTACGCAATAAAGAATTAAATGGATCGAGCGACCGTATAATATCTGCTCAAAAGTGACCCATTGGAAGTTTAGATTATAATCTTCCGTAATGTTCACTATCTCATGTGCAATCGCTGTCTTAGTCGCTAGGGACAAAGAGGTAAAAGGTAAGGTCGCAAAAAACGTAAAAACGGCTGGAATCAAATGCAATAAATCGTAGCTATAGAGTCGCTTATCTTCTGAAACCGTGTGTTTTACATAAAAGAATAAAGCAGGTCCTAGTAAAAATGAAAGAGGTAAGAAATGTACGAAACAGATACCCTCCCAAAATTCGATTTTGCTATAATGTAATCCAAAATAGACCATCAACACCGCATTGCAGCACAAGAAGAACAAGGCTAAAAACGTATTGGATCTATTCAATGAACTGAGGTAGTACAAGAGAATAAACGAGGTAAATATTCCGAATAGTGGTGCTAGTATTGCCAAAACCTAATAATAATATTCAGGTACAAGTTAAGCATAATCTATTAAATCATAAACCCCGAAAGCATTGCATTTTTGAAAAAGCAGCTTCGGGGTTTATTCAAAAAAATCAACTAATTAGAATTTTAGATTTTATAGTATTGCTCCCAACCTTTTCTTGGTGGCGCTCCTACTAAAAGAGAATTCGCCAGGGAGTTGTTGGTAATTTGTTTCGTCTTGCGATCGAATTGAAGCTTTGTGTTCAGTTTTTGTGCCATAACACCTAGGGAGAATACTTGGCTTAAAGGACCCGCAATTTCGAATGGGGAACGCGTCTTTTCTTGGCCCATACATGCTTTCAAGAAGTTTGCGTAATGGTTTGAAGGACTTGCCTGAACTTCTGGCAATTTCAAATCTTTGCCCGCATCACCTAAAATCGAAAGCGTACTTCCGTGCGATCCGCCTTTGAATGTTAAATCTTTGCTGTAGATAATCTTGCCTGGATTTAATTTAGCGGGTTGGATTTTTCCATTACCTGCCGGTGGAATGTTAGGATCTAATTCGTTTGTTCCATAATTAGCAGGGACCGGAGGAATGTTATTTACGCCGTCATACCAAGTGATATCCATGGCTGGCATATTCTTGCGCTCTGGGAATTTAAATTGAATGGTCGAGGACATCGGATAGAAGAAATTGTTGTGTCCATCTGCCCGTAGCATATTGATCTCTGTAGGTAAGCCTAAGTCTAAAAACTCATGTGCCGTATCCATGATATGAGCACCCCAGTCACCTAGCGCGCCTAAACCATAGTCAAACCAGCAGCGCCATTGTCCGTTCACAAAATCTTTTTGGTAGTCGTGTGGAGAAACCACACCTTGCCAAATATCCCAATCTAAGGTAGATGGAATAGGTTCAGCTGCCGGGAACTTCGTAATCTTCGGATCCCAGCTGTGCCAACGACGTGGCGAATTCATATGGGCAGTCATTGAAGTTACGTCTTTGATGATGCCAGCTTCTTTCCAAGCTTTGAACTGGAAGTAATTTCCTTCGGAGTGACCTTGGTTACCCATTTGAGTAACTACTTTCGGGTGCTTGCGCGCCGCTGCCATCATCAATTCGATTTCATTAAATGTTCGCGCCATTGGCTTCTCTACAAACACGTGTTTGCCTAAACCTAATGCCATCATCGTGATAGGGAAGTGGGAGTGATCTGGAACACCGATGGAAACGGCTTCAATCTTCGATCCCATTTTGTCAAACATCTGACGAAAATCTTGGAAGCGAGGAACATCAGGGAATTTCTCTAATACTTTTAAAGTCTGCGGAGCGCCCATATCTACATCGCAAAGCGCGACAATATTAGCAAGGCCCGTGTTGTACAAAGACATCACGTCTAAGCCGCCTTGGTTACCGATACCGATACAAGCTAGATTGACTTTTTCACCAGGTAATTTCGAAAGTATATTGGGGAAAGCTGCAGCAGCTCCTAGTAGGCCGGCATTCTTGAGAAAGTCACGGCGGGAATTATGGTGTTGATTCATAGTTGTAAAATAGGTTTTTTATTAAAAGCCAAAGACTTAGCTAATCTACTTAGCTAACGCCATACGTAGTAATTCGACACTTTTGCGAACCCCTGATTTGGCCTCCTCCTTTCCTTCAAACTCAATGGAAATATAGCCGTGGTAATTTACGTCCTTTAAGATTTTGACAATTCTGTCATAGTCTAATTCCAAAGAATACCATTCGCCACCGCCATAATAGGTCTTAGCCTGTACGAAGCTCGCTCGTGGAGCAATCATCTTTAATTTATCATACGGATCCTCCAAGAAGTTCCCTGTGTCCATCAATAAGCCTAACCACGGGGAATTCACCGTGTCTTGAATTCGGATCATTCCTTCTGGGGTGGAGCCTAAACCCCAGTGATTTTCTAAGGCTAATAAAACGCCACATTCCTCCGCTTTTTTTAGACATTGCTGAATACCATCCACACACCATTTATAGCCATCATCTTCCGTGTATCCAGATAAAATGGGCTCAATTCCCCTATTTTTCATTAGATCGTCAAAGGATTTGATCGTATTCCACCTCCCCGTATTTAACCGAAGGCAAGGAATTCCCATTTTATAGGCAAGCTCGATGCAGTTATTTGTATGATCCACGTGTTTTTTCAATTCCTCCTTATCCGGAGTAACGAAACCTTGGTGAATCGAAAGACAAGTCATAGCGATTCCATTAACGAAAGCATGCTTTTTAAGTTTTTGGAGATATGAGTTGTCTTCGCTTTCCATTTGACGATGTAATACGTCTATTCCCTCTAATCCAAGGGAAGCTGCCTCATCAATTACCTTTTCAATCGGGAATTTATCCCCTTTAAAATGCCAATAAGAATAGCTGGAGACACTTAATTTAATGGAAGGTTGTAAACTGGGTTTAGCGGGAATGGCTTGCGATGAAGGAATTCCGCTGAGGCCACCTGCTAATAGGGAGCTCTGGATAAAATCACGTCTTTGCATCTTTTTATAGGTTTAGAAAACCTAAGTTAAAAAAAAGATGAAAGAAAAGTTCTTTCATCTTGATGCACACCAAACCACTAATTGATTTTGTAATAAGCGAAGGTAGGTTTATTTCTCGGTTATCAAACACCGGCCTATCAGATTATCAGTTTATTGATAAAGAGACAGGGCAGTCACTAATTTTTTACGAACCTTTTCGCGTAATAAGAGAGGGTTAATTACTTGTAATTCAGTGGAATAGCGTAGTAGAAAATTTTCAAGTTCTTCGTTAATCTCTACTGATAATTCATAATGAAAGGCATCCATTGTTTTTTGCGATGGGTGAACGGGATATTTAGCGATATATTCTTTGATCCAGGAATCTTCGCGTACTTGAATGAGGATGCGCTCAGCGGCGCCAGTATCCCGGAATAAACCTAAGCTGTTTTTGAAAAAATCAGCCGGCTGAAAATCCGGATGAATCCGCGTTTTATAGTTTGTCTGACTTAGTCGAATGGTTTCGATTCGATCTAACGCAAAGAGCCGAAGTTTATCAAGCGAAATGCGAGTTTGTATCTCTGTAACCTCTTGAAATAACAAATACCATCCAGTATACCAGCCATTATTGTATTCCTTGATCAGCAAGGGCAGTCCAGAGACTGTTTTCACTTTCGATGTGGCCGCTAATCCTTTGTGTGAAATTTCGATGCACTTCTTTCCGGCGATGGCATCTACTAGAAATTTAACGTGTTCAGATCCGGAACGATCACCCTCGTTGATTAATTCAATCGCTGGCCAGTTTGCTAGTTCTTTGTGTTTTGTGAGGTTGTTTTCCAAAGAGATCGCCCGCAACTTATTCACAATCCCATTTCCATTGCCCCCTGTGAATAAATGTTTGTTGAAATCGATGATGGACGCGATTTGGTCTAATTCCTTTTCGGAGAAAGAGGGGAAGGCGCTGATATCGTCGCGGATATAATAGAAACGGTTCTCCGATTTCGAATAGCGGATTAAATCGCCTTCCGTCTCTTCCAGGCTAGGGTAGCGTTCCGCCAGTTTTTCCTTCAATGCTTTCAGGTCGCGGCTGAAGCTACGTTCACTATAGCTGATTTGGTCGAATTGTTCCGTGAAATAATCACTCACCGTTGCCGCGCGCAAGGGAAAAGTCTTTCGCAGAAATAGGTTATTCAGCTCTTTGAGGCGATCTGTCGTATTCATGTTCGAATCTAGTAAATTCTCAGTAGTACGCCAACTTTTGGCGGACTATAAATGAAAATTTGTATCAACAAAACGATAACAATATGAAAAATATCAAATCATTACTCGTATTACCGTTCTTTTTCTACGCGACAGAAGGTTATTTGAAAGCATTCAAAGTGGAAAAGGTGACGGGTCCTATTAAACTTTTTGTGATCTGTAATTTCTTACTTTGCCTAGGTTTAATTTTGGCAGACTTTCAGTTTTTTGGAAATTCAGATATAGATGGATTATACACGCAAGCGGTGTTAGCGGAAGTGCTTTACTTAGCGGCTGGTGCTGGATTGAACTTGTTCTCTGAGTTAGAAGCGCGTTAATTGCCGCGCTCAAACTGGAACTTTAACACGAATTCGTGCGTCTGATTTGTGATTCTAGAGATGGTATTCGTAGGCATTTCGTATTGATAGCCTAAGTAAACAGTGGGACTAAATTGAACACCTAAGTTAACGCCAATCGCGTTGTCATTTCGGTAGCCAAAGCCTACGTCGAGTAATTCGTAGAATGAACCCGTTAGGTTCACATCATAACTCAAGGGCAAATCTGCCGCAGCTCTTACAATCGCATTCGTATGGATGCTCACGGCTTTACTCAAAATTTGCTTCTTGCCTATCATCCCGTAATAGAAGGAGGCGTCTTTGTATTTCCCGTTTTGGAGGCCAAAATCATTCCAAAGCATCCTCGGTTGTGAAATACTCACATAGAACTTGTCCTCTTTCGCTAGGCGAATTCCCCAACCCGAATTAATCTGCAAACCGGTGGAGTAATTCTGATTAAACATCTCGTCCGTTTGATCTAATAAACTCAAACCAGCAAAGTCCAAAGCTAAATTAGTCACCCCCACGCGAATCCCTCCAGAAAGGGCCCATTTGTCATTGATTAACGAGTGATAGGCAAAATCGCTGTTTACCGAAGTAGCTTTCACGGGGCCTAATTGATCCAGAAATGCCGTGAATCCCACGCCCATCTTCTCTCCCCAATTAAAGTTACCCATCAAGGCCGTTGTGACTGGTGTTCCAGGCATGTTCGTCCATTGGTTTCTATTCACCAGAATGATCTCGTTTTTATCACTAGCACCCACGAAAGTTGGGTTAATCACTTGCGGATATAATCGGAATAAAGAGAATACGGGGTCAGTCTGGGCCTTTATTTGGCCAGCTAAAACTAACAAACACCCTAAAATCACAACTCGTAATTTCATTTATTTCTTCAAACGATTGATGTAAATATAAGTAGAAACCCGAGGTCTCACGCCATTATAGTCTAAAATATAGAAATATACACCGTCAGGTAATAGTCCATCTCCTGCTAAAAGTGGGTTCCCAAGGTTTGTTTCTCCTCCCCAATTATTGCCATAATCCTTCGTCTCAAACACGATATTCCCGACTCTATCATACACCGTTAAGGTATTAGGCGTCGTACGCATCACGCCTGGAATGACTAAATAATCATTTTTCCCATCTCCATTGGGTGAAATCCCCTGGAAGGCAACCGGGTCGCAAGCGTCTGGATCGATTCGGTTATCTACCCCATCGTGATCACAATCTGGAAGTCCGCCATAATTCAAATCATTTTCCCATTCGTCTTTAATTTCATCCCCATCGGAATCCAAATCATTGTAATCAGGTTGCCCATCTTTATCCGTATCCACCGGATTATTTCGATCGCCACCTATCTCCACGATATCCGTATAGCCATCTTTATCCGTATCATAATTCACATCTTCTAATACGGTGATGGTCGTGCTATCGATGCCCGGACCTGTCGAATTCGTCGCTGTAACTATATAGGTTCTAGGTTTCGCTGGCCAAGTAGGCGTACCAGATATGAGTCCTGTTTTCGTGTCAAAATTTAGGCCAGCCGGTAACAGGGAATCTATTTTAAACACATCTGCAATCCCCACTAGAGTTGGCTTGAAACTAACCGGGACTCCTTGTCTGAATACACCTGGTAATGGGTATTTAATTTCTGGAAAAGCAATTAGTACTTTAATGGAAATAGTAAAGGTGTCGTATCCCGTTGAATTAGTGGCCGTAATCACATAATCCGTAAAGTCCTGCGCTTTTGTAGGAGTTCCCGTAATGGATCCAGTGCTAGGATTCAATGTTAAGCCTGCCGGCAATGGTTTGTCCACCGTATACAGAGTAGGAATTCCTTGAACACTTGGGTTTAAAGGACTGATTTTGATTTTTTCAATATAGGTCTGCGGAGTCGTGTAGCTTAAACTGCTTGGACGAGGAACCACCGTAGCAATCCGAATCGTATCGGTCGTGGAGGCTGTGCTATTGGTAATTGTGACCACATAGGTAGTAGGAGGTCTTAAAACGGTAGGAGTCCCTGAAATGATTCCTGTTACTGGATCGAATACTAATCCAGCTGGAAGAGGTTTGTTGATACTAATGCTAGCGATAACTCCTTTTGTAACAGGAATTAATGGCGGATTTGTTTGGCCAGAAATAAATAAATCAACCCCCGTATAAACTGGGTTAATTTGTGCTCCTAGTACAGGCTCCGGATAACTAATACGTGGTCTTGCAATCAATACGGTGATGATGACGCGGGCTCTCGCTGAACCTGTCGTATTCGTAGCCGTCACCCAATAAATGGTTAAAGGAACGGCTTTTGTAGGGGTTCCCGAGATGATTCCGGTGATGGGATCTAGGGTCAAACCATCCGGTAAAGCTTTGTCTATCGTATAGGAATCCACTTTTCCTATCACGGCAGGCCTTAATGGAGTTATGGCGATTTCCTCCTCATAAATAACCGGTGTGGTGTATTTTAGATTTTTGGGTGGCGCAATGAGTACTTCTAAGTCCAAAGGCGCAGAGGTAGACCCCGTTGAATTGGATGCCGTTACGATGTAGCGTATTAAACCGGTGAAGACGCTTGGTTTTCCCGTAATTTCACCCGTTGCCGTATTAAACGTAAGTCCCAAAGGCAAAGGTTTGTCTATCGCAAAGGACGTCGCTAAACCGGTATAGGTCGGTCTAACCGGAGCCAACGTACTATCTTGTATTAATCGAGTCGGACTGAAATAGGCTAAATTAGAAGGAGGAGCAATCACCACCGAAATGTCTATATTGGCTATGGCCGACCCCGTACTATTTCTGGCCGTAATCACATAGGTTTGCATAGAGCTCAAGGCCGTAGGAGTTCCACTAATGATGCCGGTGCTAGAACTAAAGCTTAGTCCTGCGGGTAAGGTACGATCTATCGAATAAGTTGCTACCGTTCCAGAAACAGAAGGAGCAATAGCTGGGATGGCAAAGTTTTGGTACAGGACTTTAGGCGTAGCATATACCAGATTTCTAGGCCGTGCAATCAGTACTGTTATCACCACATTCGTTGAGGTGGATCCCGTTGTATTCGTCGCAGTTACCACATAGGTCGTGGTCGGTTTTGCCAAAGTAGGTATCCCAAAAATCCGTCCCGTCGTAGCATCTAAAATTAAACCGGCTGGCAGCGCCGGTGATACGGTATAAGACGCAACCGCACCGGTTACCCTCGGATCCAATGGCGAAATATCAATCCCCTCTTCATATACATTAGGAGAATTATAGGATAGGCCGGACGGTGCTGGAATCAAGACGGTAATCGGAAGTGCATACGAACTCGAACCTGCTACGTTAGTGGCGGTTATCGTAAAAATAGTTCTAGGGATAGCCTGCGTAGGAGTCCCTGATATTCTTCCTGTGCTTGTGTTAAAAGTTAGACCAGCTGGAAGCGGTTGATCAATCGAATAAGACGCTACAAAACCCGTCACCGTAGGACTCAGGGTGCTAATAGGAGTCCCCGTGTAATAAACCGGTGGATTGACATAGGTTAAATTCGTGGGCGGCGGAATCGTGACGGTAATATCAACAGTAGTGGAACCTGTATTCGTCGAATTCGTTCCCGTAATGGTGAATGTAGTTCTAGGGATTTGGACGGTAGGTGCCCCTGAAATAATTCCGGTGCTGGTGTCAAAATTCAATCCAGTAGGTAATCCCGGACTGATTGCAAATGAATTAACAACCGTTCCGTTTTTGTTAGGCACTAATGGAGAAATCGCCACCGTCTCATAATAGACATTAGGTGTCGTGTAGGAGATTTGTGGTCGGGCGATGAGGACGGTGATGTTGGTGGTGGCCCCAGTGCTTCCGGTTGAATTACTGGCAGTAATAGTATAATTTGTGGCCGGATTTGCCAAAGAAGGTGTGCCCGAGATTCTCCCCGTGGCAGGATCTATGCCTAATCCCGCCGGTAAAGTGGGGTTTACCGTATAGTTTGCCACCACACCACTGACCGTCGGTAATAAATCTGGGATAGGAACTCGCTCTTCAAAAATATTAGGAGTAAAATAAGATAATCCAGACGGTGCAGCTATTCGAACAGTTATGTCGATGTCAAAGGTGGTAAACCCAGTACTGTTCTCAGCCGTAACGGTATAAATTGCTTGTGGCGTAGCTGCCGTAGGAGTACCATTGATTAAACCTGTTGTCGCATTAATACTCAACCCGGGTGGTAAAGTAGTGATTGTGTAACGTGATACAGCTCCGGTCACTGTAGGCGATAAGGTAGGAATGGCTGTCCCCTCTGTAAAGATCCAAGGCGTTTGGTAAGATAAATTAGTAGGGGGTGGGATTACGACAGAAAAACTCGTTGTCGCTACCACTTGTCCAGTGGTATTAATAGCTGTAATAGTATATAAAGTAGGATCACTTAAGGCTGTAGGTGTTCCGCTTATTACCCCAGTAGTTGTATTGAATGTTAACCCAGTTGGTAAATTTACAGGTACAATGGTATAGGAATCTACCTGGCCAGTTACCGTGGGTACCATAGGAGTAATAGGTACAAATTGATAAAACTGGAAAGGACCGAGATAACTTAAATTAGATGGTGGAGGTATAACCACATCAAAATTAATGGTTTTACTTGTTGAGCTCGTTGAATTTGTGCCGGTAATCACGTAAGCTGTAGCAGCAGTGATGGCAGTGGGAGTCCCCGAAATTACTCCTGTGGTAGGATTTAAAGTTAAACCAGCGGGTAAAGGTCGGTCAATCGTGTACGTTGAAATGACACCGCCGGAATTTGTAGGTGTAATGGGCGCAATCGTAGTTCCTGTGTAAAAACGAGAGGGAACAACATAGGCTAAATTCGTAGGAGCAGCGATACGAACCGTTATAAAAATTTCTGATTGAGCTGGTCCCGTTGAGTTAGTTGCTATGATGACATACCTAGTTCGTGGCATAGGCACCTGTGGGTTGCCACTGATAGTTCCATTGCTGTAATCAAAAGAAAGACCTGCTGGCAATGTACCCTGTAAATCATAGGTTACGCCACTTCCTGTAACCGACGGGGAAATAGGAGAAATGGCAGTGTATTGTGTAAATACATATTCAGAGCCAGTAGTTATTGAAATGGTGGGTGGCGGGATAACTATTTGAATAGTAAATGTTGCCGTAGTAGGAGTTCCAGTGCTATTGCTTCCTGAAACCGTGTAGGTTTGGGTGCTGGTTGTTTGTGTAGGGGTGCCTGTGATTTGTCCGGTTAAACTATTAAAACTCAACCCAGGAGGAAGGGAGGTAGGATTGATAGTAAAATTATCAATGCGGCCTATGAAGGTAGGAGTTAATGTAACAGGACGATTCACCACAAATTTATTAGGGGTGCTATAATTTAGGCCTGTTGGAGGGGCTAAATAAATCGTAACGGTAAAGGGGATCTGAGCAGAGACGCAATTTGCTTGGGAGTTTTTTACAACTAAATTAAAATCAAATGTACCCACCTGCCCATAAGGAATAGTGATAGCCATAGGTGAAGTTGTAATAGGGGCATTCAGTACTTCATCAAACCCATTTAATGCATTGGCCCCTGCATAAATGGAGTAGGTGTCTGTTCCTTGGACTTTATTTGTATAGGGTAATGCAAAGCTTTCGGCATTAGAAGAAATATCTGCAACCGCACTTAGAGTAACAGAAGGGTCAGGAAGAAATCGTACTTCAATGGGATTACTAGCTGGACTTGTACATCCTCCAATAGTTGTTTTAGAGGTATAAATTCCCGGTGTTGTGACGGTAATACTTTGTGTTGACTGGTTAATACTAACTCCATCTTTAAACCATTCAATCGTTCCTGAGGTAGCGGCTGTAGTTAAGGTGGCTGATCCACCTGTGCATATTTGAGCTAAACCTGAATTATAAGAAAGCGTGAATTCTAGTGAACCGCTGTTGTCACCTGGGTTTGGGTCTGCATAGGAGTAGTAATATTTAGCTGATCCATCTCCTACTCCGAGGTAATATTCATAAATATGATCACTTCGGTAATCAGAATTGTTACTTGGGGCAGGTGGAACGGCATTATTCAATAACCATTTATTGCTACCGTTCGTAATCAAAGAAGGCGTTCCTGTGCCGATTACTTGCGTGGAAAGTGGACTTTGGTAAGCAGCATCAAGGTGATTTATGCTATTTTCAATACCATAGGTTCCTTTTACCTCTAATTTGTATTGTCTTGTAGTTTGGGTAAGGGTAGCGGGTGATTGAATCCAAGAATTAGCATTAAATGTCTTTACTTCGCTACCTATTACGCGCCATCTGGAATTCGCAGTGTTACCCGAAATGATCGGAGCTGGACAACTAGACTGAGCTAGTGCCGAGAATTGGATAGACAGAAACAAATAGAGAAATAATTTTCTCATGTTTGATGAAGAACAGATAGATACTAAAATTACGGAAAATAAATGGTTTACGATTTATTTCCCCTTCCAATAATTCGCCAGCGCAGAACCATTAATGTTCATGACTGGGCCAAAAATTGCTGCAGGCAATCCCAGCGTCCCCACTTTTCCCATTGCCATGGCAAGGCCTGAGGCTAGTCCGGCATTTTGGAGTCCTACTTCGATGGCAATGGTACGGCAATCTTTTTCTGGCAATTGACTTAGGCGTCCACCCCAGTAACCTAAAATAAACCCAAAGAGGTTATGCAGTAAACAAACCAAAACCAATAAGGGTCCCACCGCCACTAACGCATTTCTGCCATTGGCTGTGATAATAACTACAATCGCGCCTACACTCCACATCGAAATGGTGGGTAGGGCTCTCTCAAACCATTGGAAGCGAGATCCCAGTAATCGATTATACAGGACACCTACTGTGATGGGGATGATGATTAGTTTGCTGATTTCCCAAACCATCGCCCACAAATCGATTTCTATTAATTGTCCTGCTAGATTTTTCATAAGCAAGGGTGTAAGTAATGGAGCTAATATGGTGGCAATGGATGTTAGGGTGAGGGAGAGAGCTACATTGGCTTTGGCAAGATAAGACATCACGTTAGAGGCTAAACCACAGGGCATGCAACCAACTAAAATAATACCTGCCGCGATTTCAGACGGGAATTGAAATGCCTTTGTGAGGCCCCAGCCCACGAAGGGCATAATGGTAAATTGAAAAAAGACGCCTAAAACTACGGCCTTAGGTGAGCGTAATACCTCGGCAAAGTCACTCATCTTCATCGTTGAACCCATGCCAAACATGATGAGTTGTAAGAGGGGAATAATGAAGATTTTGAATTTCAGATCACCAAAACCAAGAAAGGGTTCAGGAAAAATAAGGGTTAAAATGACAGCGGCAATGATGCTGAAGGTGAATAATAAGCCTTTCATCTTTTGTTTTTTGCTGTCAATTTACGAAAAATTAATTGTTCAAAGTTCCTTCTGTTACCCAAGCTTTGATTTGGCTGATTTCGCAAGCGCTAATACTAACCGTTGCAGAAGGCATGGCAATATATCCAGCTGCATGCGAGATTGATCCCACTAATTTCCCATTGGCCGCTTGAACCTTCACCGTTGCATACGAGTTTAAATCGATGCCTGCAGATGGGGAGGATCCACTATGGCAACCCGTACAATTGGTTCTTAAGGTGGGTAATACTGTATTAGCGAAGCTGACATTTGTTGCCACACAATTAGCTGCCGATGCCACACAAGAATTGTTTTTTGCTCCTTGTTGCATCCATTTTAGAAGAGTCGCTTTTTGGGTGGCAAGCCAAGGTGCTTTAGGCGGCATGTAGCCATTAACCACACTTCGGTAAAGACTACTCGCGGTCGGATTAGTGGCAGAGCTATAGGCTCTAATGTGTGCATAATCGGTTAGAATCACTCCTTCTTTGTGAGAAATAGCATCATGGCAGCCACTCATGGCACAGTTTGAAGTGATTAGCGGAAGAATGGTTTGTTGGAAATAAACGGTATCTGGACTGCAGTTAGTAGCTGGCGTACTGGGATTCAGAACAGTTCCTGCATTCGTATCTACCCCTGAGGAAACAGGGTTTGGTTGGTTTTTGTCATTTAAACAAGACAATGCCAAAAGTAAGACCGCGAATATTCCTATTCTTTTCATTTCTTCGTGTAGTTCATTTTAGAAGAGATTTTGATGACCTCTGCGATTTTGGCAAACACAATCTTAGGGATATCCACTTTGTAATCCACTAATTTCACTTCAAACTGACACGTTAAGGAAAGTGTTGTCCCCGTAGAAACAATTGTTCCTTTCAATTCGATAGGACGCGTAACCCCGTGAATGGTAGCTGATCCAGATGCGGTGATAGGGTAGGTTCCGGCTACAGTTAGGTCTACTGATTCCTTGATTTTTCCTTTAAAGGTCGCTGATGGGAATTTTTCACTTTCCAAATAATTCTCGTTAAAGTGCTCCTGCATCAATTTATTAGGGAAGACGAAATTGGTGATGCGCATTTGAACTGCTACCTCGTTCGTCGCCGTATTAATGATGCTTGAAACGGATTTATTGACGGCATCGATATCCTCCATTGGAGTTTTGGAGAAAAAAGAGACCTCTCCATTCGTAGTCATAAACAATTGAGCCTTGGATTGGAATCCAATAAATAGCAAAGCTAAAAGGAATAATTTTTTCATTTTTTCTTAGGTTCTAAACTGAAAGTACGGGCCATGTTAAAGCCATAAAAGATGTCGCCAGCGCCCCAAGTTCCTAGGGTTTGGCCTATAAAATGTTTCTCGGTCATCCCTCGAGAGTTCGTCAAATGCAATTGAAAAACGTGACCACCTGTTTCGATATCAAAACCAAGCGAAAAGGAATCTTGGTAAGGATAAGGAACGCCTGCACCTTCTTGATATTCCTCTTTATCGACGATGTTTTTATAGTATTCAGCTGAAATACTCAAGCGATTTGTGAGTTTATATCGCCCACCAAATCCCATCGATGCTAGATTATTATCCAAGTAAATAGATTCGGATTTGTTGTTGTGCAATACCGTGGGCATCAGCTGTAAAGAAAGTTTGTCGCTGAACTTCCGTGCAATTAGGACTTGCCCAAAATAGGACTGACGTTGCAAGTTATTTTGGTAGCGCATCACATTTCCGCTAGAAGTCGTGTAGCCGCTAGGCATCGTATTAGTCGTCATTCCTCCATATAAGGTAACGGTAACAGGCATTTTGTTCGATTGAGCTAACACCTTGTACTTGGAATAGATGTCATAGGTCTTCTCGATAGTCGAGCGCCCAGCTCCTAAAAGCCATTTGTCAGTTAACGAATATTCTAGGCCTAAACGGATTTTGGCCTCATCTAAACCCAAAAAATTATCAATGAATCCAGAGTTAATAGATCCAAAACGGTGAGAGATCCAGAAATTCAGGTGTTGCTTCGCAAGTGTTTCCACCGTTTGTCCATTAATCAGACGTGTACCTTTGAAGGTGGCCTGGGTGAAGGTCGTTTTCTTCGCATCCTCTTTCTCCAGCATATCGAGAAGATCATCCTGGGCAAAAAGTGGACTGCTACAAAAAAGAAGTAAGAGTAGTTTTTTCATTAGGAGAATACGCGAAGGTTAGTTCCAGATAAGGTCGTTTGGTAGGCTTTAATTCCTCTGCTACCATTGGCATTCGTTCCAGCGCCTGTAGTAGAAAAAGTGGCTCCATGTTGCGTGCAATAAAATCCGCCGCCGCTATAAATAACATTTGCCTTGTTTTCGTGTGAACAAACTTGGGTAACCGCGGCAAAAGTGGTGCTAGAAACTCGAGCAACGACAATTCCATTCGTAATGACGTAATTACCTACCGTATTTAGTTTGCTGTAGGTGGCATTATTTAAGTCCAAAGTGAGGTCAACGCTACTTGCAGGTGTAACAGATTCGTTTGTGCAAGAAGAAAGGGAGGATACGCCGCAATAAACGGCTAGAAGAGAGGCACCTTTTAAGCCTAATGATTTCAAAAATTCGTGGCGTTTAATTTTATTTTCCATGCTATTTAGGGTTTTACGATGGAAATTTAGCCAAAATTCTGCGTTAAATAAATGATTTTTATCAGGAGTCGATGAATGTGCTTTTCAAAATGATGAAATGGCAAATAGGGCAGATAAAGGGAAATGGTTATATTTGAAGATAAATAAAAACAAATGCTAGAAACCTTTTTGATTCGTTACGCCCTGAATTTATTGTTTACGTTCATCGTAGTGCGTTTTATTTATTATCCTAAATACCGGAATAACGACTTCGTTTTCACCTTTTTCTTATTTAATACCATCCTCTTTGTGCTCTGTTATTTGTTAGCGGAGGCTGATTTGAAGTTTGGTTTTGCCTTCGGATTATTTGCCCTTTTTTCGATGTTTCGCTACCGCACAGTGACGGTGCCTATCGGTGAAATGGGCTATTTTTTCTTAGTGGTGACGCTGGGAATTATTAACTCTTTGGCCTCTTTAGTGAACATTGAGATGCTTTTAGTGGCTAATTCGGTATTAGTGGCGATGACTTTTTTATTAGGTCGAACTTTGTCGCTGACCCACGAGAATTACCAAACTTTGAATTACGATAACTTGGGTTTAATCAAACCAGCCGAACGCACTGAATTATTAAAAGATTTAGCGGAGCGCACGGGATATCCTATTCACAAAGTGCAAGTCGTTAAGGTTGATTATCAACGTGGAATCGCGCAATTAAGGGTGTTTTATTTCTCCAAAGAAAATGAGTCCGGATCCCTTGACCTAGATGCATAAGTTTCTTTTTCTTCTTTTTCCCTTCTTTGCCTTTGCTCAGAAAGATACTTTGCAAGAAGTTCGCGTTAACGGTATTCGCTCAGAGATAACGAGCGATCCCGGGAAAAAAGTATTTCAGGTGGGGGCGAATTTGACGAATTTAGGAGGTAATCTGTACGATGTGTTGAGTAACATTCCCTCCATTTATGTGACCAGTGATGGGAATGTGAATTACCGGGGGAATCAAAATCTAACCATTTATTTCGATGGGAAACCAGCCGGAATTTTGAGTTCCTCTCGGGCAAATGCTTTGAGTCTATATCCAGCAGATCAGATCGATCGCATCGAAATTATCTCGAACCCTGGCGCTAAATATTCCGCTGAAGGAAGTTCAGGAATCTTAAACATCATATTGAAGAAAGGCTCGAAAACGGAGTCCTTGCGTCTGAATTCAAACCTAGGAACAAACGATAAATATGCGCTTTCTGCTACCTATGCAAAAGGATACAAACGTTGGACGCATTTGGTAGATCTTAATCTGCGCCAAAACATCCGCCACAATTACCAGTTCCTCTACCGCGAAAACCCAAGCCCTTTTGGCTTTTCTCAAATTGCCCAAACAACCAACGAAATCAACCGCGATTTCAACCAATCCATTCGCCTACATTCGATCTATACTTTCAGCAAGGACCGGACTTTCGGGATTTCATTTATTGGCCGTTTATCGTCTGACCACAATTCGGAAGTGCGCTACAATAAAAGCGAATTCAGCTATGCTGCAGACCGCTTTTATGCTCGCGATGCAGATAAGAATGGGCGCGATGTAGGCTTTGATTTGAACCTATCGTTTAGTCCTAGCGCAAACGGAAAGATCGATTTTTTATGGATCCAAAACCAAGGTTCCGACGCGAATCAATTCTTTCAGCACTACTATTACGGGGATTTTGACACCCCTAATCCAAACATTCCTGTACGCTACGAGCGTTCATCTGCCTCCAGTGCAAACTCCACCTTGTTATTGCAGGGCGATTGGACTAAGTCCTTTTCAAAAAAGCTTTCGCTGGAATATGGGTTCAAATTGAACTCGCGTTTCTTTGAAAATTCGTTCTTATATGAAAAACAGAAGGAGGGGATTTATGTCAAAGATCGCGTTCGTTCGAATGGCTTTAGGTATGTAGAACATATTCAAGCTGCCTATATTTCCATTTCTCAAAAAGCGCGTTACCTTCAATTGGATGGTGGTCTCCGCGTCGAGGCCACAGAAATTGGGGGCGACGTTCAACAAAACTATGCGAATCTATTCCCATCACTTTCCATTTTGCACCCCATTTCTACTTCACAGTCGATTTCGTTTGCCCTTTCTTCCCGGATCACCAGACCGAGTTATAAGTCCCTGAATCCGTTCATCTCCTTTGCGGACCCTTTGAATTTGAATGCGGGAAATCCATCGCTGAAGCCGGAAAAGGCCCTATTGCTCGAACTTTCACATGTGAAAGATTTTAAATCTCTTTCTGTTTCTAACTCGGTTTTTTATCGCGAAATCACCGGATTAGTCGGCCGTGTGAGAACCTTTTTAGATGGAGATACGACCTTGACGCGGTATGAGAATATCTCCAAATCCCGTGCCTGGGGTTTCGAGAATCTCAGCACCTGGTCTGTTTCAAAGGCTTTTAAAATAACCCTCAGTTCCTCCGTCTACCAGACCGATTTGCAAGGTTTGATTAATGGGACGCAAGTTTCTGAGAACCGCTGGAGCTGGAACTCTCGTTTGAACCAGCAATTCAAATGGAAAAACAATTGGTCAGCCCAGCTTTCGGGAATATACCAGTCTGTTCAAATAAACCCTTTGGGAATCATCAATCCATATTATACCGTAGATCTGGGTTTGAAAAAAGACTTAGGAAGGCTCACCATTAATGCTCGGATTAACGATTTATTTAACACCCAAAAAACGATCTACGATTCCCGTCCTTTCGGTTTTGTCAGCGACCTCGAACGCAAGAAAGAAACCCGTATTTACTATATCGGGTTTAGCTATAAGTTTGAAAGCAAGAAGATGAAAGAAGCTAGGGAGAGGAAGAGGATTAACGAAGACGAGATAGAATTGGATGATTTTTAATCATCCAATTCTATCTCGTCTTCGTAGAGCATAAAGCATAAAGAATAAAGTCGAAGCTTAAAACGAATGCTAAAAATGCGCTGCGCGATATTTTTACGCATTTCGGTTTAATCTTCTCTCTCTTTATTTCAGAGAGTTTGTTTAAACGTAAATCACAAAATTATCGCGCAGCGCAATTTTAGATTTACGTTTAAACAAACGAGTTATTTTTAGCATTTCGGTTTAATCTTCTCTCTCTTTCTTAGATTAGAGATAAGAGAGTAAAGAGTTGAAATAAGAAATGTGCTGAGAATATGGCTACCAAAAATTATCGCGTAGAGCAATTTTAGTAGCCATATTCTCAGCGCATTGTTATTTCGATTTAACCCTACTCTTCTCCGCCTCTAACCCCGTCGCTCTCTCCCTAGCCCCCTTAATAGCCATATTTCCAAAACGGTACGTGAAGTTCAACCGAACAACGCGTGAATCATTTCTCGGTCGAACCACGATATCAAGATCCCCGTATTTGATAAACACATCTGGGTTAGAGGTATAAAGTACGTCTTGCGCATTGAGGCGGATGACACCGCGTTTGTTCATCACCGTTTTTTGGATACCTAAATTAAGTGCTCCTCCTGCTCCAAAAATAAAGGCACTCTCTAAACCACCAGAGAAGTAATTGCCGCCAATTTCGAGGCGATAGGCCTTTGGTAAAGTGAAGATGTGATTTGAACTGATGTAAAATTGATTATTAACCGGACTGAGGCTAGCATTTTCTACTTTCCCGACTAATTCCGCACGGTTAAAGTAGATGTCGTTATTAGTCGACCACCATTTGGCGAGTGGAATAGGTAGGGAGAATCCTAGGCTATAATTAGTTCTTTCCGCCATGTTAGCGGTTGTCTGATACGATTTTCTAGCTTGCGTGTCTTGCTTTAATATTTCTGTGATCACATTTGTGGTGTGGCTATAGCCCAAAATCGTGCTGAAAGCCCCCATATAGGTATGGCTAAATTCCAACGAGTTTGTTAGTTGAGGAGTTAACATCGGATTACCCACTTTGAATGTATAGTTGTCCAAAAAGAACACAAATGGATTCAAATCCCCATAACTCGGACGGTCGATGCGACGCGAATAATTCAAGCCAAGGCTGTGGTTTTTAGATAGGTCATACTGCAAAAAAGCACTCGGAAATAACTGCGCGTAGTCACGGTGGAAAATGGAATCTTTTGAGTTAGCTGTGTAAGCTTGAGACAATCCATCCGCTACAGTCCATTCTCCGCGTAATCCAATTTGGTAGCTGAATTTACCGATGGCACGTTCCGTGTTCAGGTAGGCGGCGTGAATTTGTTCGGTGTAGACGAAGTGGTTACTTTGGCCTGTTAAAAAAGTAAAATTAGCATCCCCATCGTTCTTGCCCTGAAAGCGTAAATCGTTATCCGTTTTCACATAAGATGATTTCAATCCCGTGCCCCATTTCGATTTCAAGAAGGAGGGAAGGACGTAATCTAATTTGAAGGAATATTGATCCACAAGAGATTTGGCATTATTCAATAAAAGGGAGTCAGGACGCAGGATGCTAAAATCCCCGCGCTGAAACTGGGAACGCAAGGTAGAACCGCTATTATCCACAAATCGCGCATAGTCTAGGTCAATCGTTAATTCGCGCCCCGTGCTATCATAGCTATGCTTGAAGTTGAAATTAGCTGCGTAATTGTGACTCGGATTGCCCACATTATTGTAGGTATTTAATCGAGTCAAAGCGGCACCGGCGCTGGTATATTGAATCGTCTGATTCAACCCATTGTTCAACGTATATTGGTTGATATTTCCAGAGACCAAAATACCCACGGTCGTTTTCTTCGAGTAATACCAGTCCACGCCACCTTTCAATTGCGTCGTTTGATTTTCATTTTTAAAACCATATCCATTCTCCCAAACTTCGTTTTGGGTTCTAAAATAACGGGTTAAATAATTGCGCTCTAAGGTTGTTCGATTCACCACTGAACCATTCCCAAACCAGTTCCAGCCATTCTTCCGGTAGTTCAAATTCACCCCGGTACTTTGACGGGAATAAACCCCTTGTGCTAAAGTCGCGTTCGCTGACCCATTAAGTCCAATATTGGAATTCTTCTTCAGCTTGATATTGATAATGCCACCCGTACCAGCTGCATCATAGCGGGAAGAAGGGTTTGCCATAATTTCCAATTGTGAGACCTGATCAGCCGGTAAATTCTTTAAATAATTGGCTAAGTCAGCTCCACTCAAATAAGAGATCTTTCCATCAATCATAATGGCAGCACCCGATTTTCCTCTAAGGGAAATGTTGCCATCTTTATCCACGATCACACCCGGTGAACGCTCCAGTAATTCCATAGTGGTATTTCCAGCCGCCATCGCAGAATTCTCCACGTTAACGATGGTCTTATCTAGCTTTTTTTCGATGAACGGTTTCGTGGCCGTCACTTTCACTTCTGCTAATTCGGTGCTTAAAGGCTGCAATGTGATGACCCCTAATTCGATTTGAGTATCCGCTGATATCTCATCTAAGGCGATTTTCGTTGGTTTGAAACCAGTCGATTGTAGGGTTAAGGTGAATTTGCCCAGGGGTAATTTAGAGACACGCAATTCTCCGTTCTCGTCAGTATTCATTCCTTTTACCAGGCTTGAATCAACCGATTTCTTTAATAGAACCGTAGCAAATGGCAGTGCTTCTTTATTAGAATCCTGAAGGCGGAGGTGTAAGGAATTTTGGCCAAAAGCCGTAAACGAACAAACTAGTAATAATGCAATTAATTTCATGGGGACAAAGTTCCCACAAAAAAGTGTCAGCAAGAAGTGATTCTTGACAAAAGGTTAATTTCCCATTTAAAGCACAAAGAATAAAGCACAAAGCACAAAGCTGGAATCAAAAAAAGGGCCGAAGCCCTTTTTTGATAGTATAGTGATTTTGTAAAGCACAAAGCATAGAGCACAAAGCATAAATTGGAATCAAAAAAGGGTCGAAGCCTTTTTTGATAGTATAGTTATTATACTCAGAATTAAAGAGAGAGTTGATTGAATCCCAATTGATTCAATTATTGAAGATTAGTTGCTTGGTCTTACCAGAAATTATCGCGTAGAGCAATTTCAGTAAGACCAAGTAAATAATCGTAATATGAATCTATTGCGGTCTAAGACGGAATACCATCCCCGGATTCTCCACCCCAATATACAAATACCCATCGCGGCCTTGCTCCACATTACGCATACGACCCACGTTGATTAAAACCTTTTCTTGCTTTACCACCTTGTTGTTCTTCACCTCCACACGATTCAAATAATTGAAACGCAATGAACCGATCATCAAGTTGCCTTTCCAAGCTGGGTATTTATCACCCGTCACAAAAGTCAAACCAGATGGGGCAATCGATGGGATGAAATAGGAGATAGGTTGCTCCATTCCTTCTTTTTTGGAAATAGCCGAAATCGGTTTTCCGTCGTAATTAATTCCGTAGGTGATCACCGGCCAGCCGTAGTTTTTGCCTGCTTGGATGATGTTGATTTCATCACCCCCACGAGGGCCATGCTCCGTCTCCCAAATATCGCCCGTCCACGGATTCGTCGTCAAACCTTGAGGGTTACGTTGTCCGTAGGAATAGATGCTCGGGTGATCCGTATTCTTGAATGGATTGTCCGAAGGAACTGATCCATCATCATTTAAACGGTGAATCTTTCCGTTATCACTATCTAATTTTTGCGGGAATACTTTCTCCATTCCACGCTCTCCCACAGAGAAGAAAATATGTCCTTGTTTGTCAAACGTAATACGAGATCCAAAGTGCAAAGATGTTTTTGTATAAGGCTTCGCCTCGAAAATTTCTTGCGCTTCTACCCATGCGTTGTCTTTGATTTTTCCACGAACGATAGCCGTTGTGTTTACTTTGGCCCCATCCTCCATTTTGAATTTCGAATAGGATAAATAAATCCAACCGTTTTTTTCGAATTGAGGGTGAAGTGCAATGTCCAATAAACCACCTTGACCCTGAGCGTACACCGCTGGTGTGCCTGTGATGGCTGTTTTGTTGCGTTTTTGGTCTACTTTATACAATACACCGGCGCGATCTGTGATCAAATAATCATTCGACGGCAACTGCACAAAACCCCAAGGGCTATCCAAACCGGTTACGATGGTATCTAAAGCAATCGTCATTCCATCTGACTTGAAGATGTTCGACGTAGGCTTGTTAGCGAACTTGTATTGTTCCACACCCGCTAAATTTTCGACAATCAAATCGGCTAATTTTTCAATCTCTTTAGGTGTCAATACTTCTTTCCAGGTAGGCATGCCTAAATCCGGGTAGCCGTGCGTAATGCTGTTTAAGATGTCTGCTTTTTTATCTCCGTGTTTCCATTTGCGGTCCACGAACGCTTCCACTTTTTCACCGTGGCAAGACGCGCAATATTTGGTATAATTCACCTCTGCAGGCTCTTCTGTGACAGCCGGTGCCTTCGTTAAAGACATCGTGCTCAAAGCGGCCATCGCAATCAGGCCAATAAAGGATATTTTTTTAATCATAGCTGGATAAATTTCTTGGGTGCGAAGCTAAATATTAATTTCTATATTTCTATCTTTAAAGCTTACCTGATTCAACTTATGAAAAAAATCTTAATCGTTTTATTATTCGCGTCGCTGACGATTCGCGCGCAGGTCCCTAGTCCTAAATCGCATTTTGGCTTTAACATAGGCGATAATTACCATTTAGCTACGTTTACGCAGACCGAAGCTTACTTGAAAAAGGTGGCAGCTTCGTCTAATCGCGTAAAATTGCAGTCCATTGGGAAGACGGAAGAGGGCCGAAATCAATACATGGTCATCGTTTCTGATCCGGCAAATATTAAGAATTTAGCAAAGTACAAAGCGATTTCGCAGCGTTTGGCGCGGGCGGAAGGCTTGTCTGAGCAGGAAGCTAAGTCTTTGGCCAAAGAAGGAAAAGCCATCGTCTGGATCGACGGCGGTTTACACGCCACAGAAACGGTGGGAATCCACCAGTGGATCGAGTCGATCTACCAGTTCACGACTCGTAACGATGAGGAAACGAAACGTATCCTCCAAAACACCATCATCCTTTTTGTTCACGCAAATCCAGATGGTCAGGAACTCGTTTCTAACTGGTACATGCGCAAACCAGATACGCTGAAACGCTCGACGGATAACTTGCCTCGTCTGTACGAAAAATACATCGGGCACGACAATAACCGTGATTTCTACATGATGAATATGAGCGAATCCACGAATATGGCTCGCCAACAATACATCGAATGGATGCCTCAAATCCTGTATAACCACCACCAAACGGGTCCAGACGGAACGGTTGTGGCAGGTCCTCCTTACCGTGATCCATTCAACTATGTCTATGATCCATTATTAATAACGGGAATTGATGCATTAGGTGCGGCAATGAGCTCTCGCTTGAACGCGGAAGGTAAGCCAGGTTATACAATGAAATCGGGTTCGGTTTATTCGACTTGGTGGAATGGTGGATTACGTACTACCGCCTACTACCACAATATCATCGGTTTATTAACGGAGATCATCGGTGATCCAACTCCAGAAAACATCCCATTAGTTCCTAATCGTTTGATCCCCAATTCGGCGACACCATTCCCGATCACACCCCGCAAGTGGTTCTTTAAAAACTCGATTGATTATTCGCTTTCGTTGAACTATGCCGTGTTGAATTATGCGACTCGTTACCGCGAAGAGGTCTTGATGAACATCTACAAGATGGGTAAGAAATCGATCGATTTAGGATCTCAAGATTACTGGACGATGTCTCCTAATAAAGTGGAAAAGTTAGCAGAGATTTCGGGTGGAAATTACAAGAAGAAAGCTGACAGTTTATTTACGGTGGTTTACAAGAACCCACAAACGCGTGATGCGCGTGGGTACATCGTGACGGCAGATCAATCGACTTCTGGAATCGCCTTTATCAATATCTTGATCAAAAGCGGAATTCGGGTAGAGAAGGCAACGAAAGCTTTTGAGGTAAATGGGAAAGCCTATCCAGCGGGTTCTTATGTTGTGAAAACAAATCAAGCTTTCCGTCCGCACGTGATCGATATGTTCGAACCACAAGATCACCCGAATGACTTCCAATACCCAGGAGGTCCTCCGGTTCGTCCGTATGACGCCGCTGGCTGGACGCCTGCTTATACGATGGGGATTCAGTTTGATCGCATGTTGGAAGACATAAATGGACCTTTCGAAACAGTTCCTTACGGCGAACTTCAAAAGGCTAAACCAGTGTTTGCAACTGGCGCTTATTATTCATTCTCCACTTCGGATAATGCTTCATTCACTTTGTTGAATGATTTATTGAAAGCGGGTGTAGAAGTGTCGAAAAACGCGTCAGGCTTTTATGTGAAACACAGTGCAGTTGCGGCGGATATTCTTTCAAAAGCAACCACGAAAACACAGGCGCTAGCTGCTTTACCTGCTTCTGTTTCTGCTAAAGTGGGAACGAAGCGGGTGGGTCTTTGGGACACCTATGGTGGTTCGATGCCGTCTGGTTGGTTGCGTTGGATTTTAGAACAACACCATTTTGACTTCAAATTAGTGTTTGCAAAAGAAATCGATAAAGGTGGATTGCGCTCGAAATTCGATGTGTTGATTTTTGTCAAAGGAGCCATTCCTGGTTTAAAAGCCGAGCCTGCAAACGAGTGGGATGAGAAAGAGCCGGTTGAATCAGAGATTCCAGCGGAATACCAAGAAACGATGGGTAAAATCACCGCAGCTAAATCCATTCCTGCACTTCGCACTTTCTTAGAAGAGGGTGGAGATATCATCACGATTGGGTCGAGTGCGAACTTGGCTTATCATTTAAATCTGCCAGTAAAGAATGCTTTAGTGGAGATGGTGGCAGGAAAAGAGCGCAATTTGCCAGGCGAGAAATTCTACATTCCGGGTAGTGTGATGCAAGTAACCGTGGATCAAAATTCGCCAGCAAACTGGGGGATGGCGCCTAAAGCGGATGTCATCTTTGCCGCTAGCCCTGTATTTAAGTTAGCGCCGGAGTCTATCTCTCGTGGTGTATTAACTCCATTAGCTTGGTTCGCGACAGAGAAAACGTTGCGCAGTGGCTGGGCTTTTGGCCAAGCTTATCTGCAAGATGGCGTAGCTGCTTTCCAAGCGAAAGTGGGAAAAGGAAATTTATATGTGTATGGTCCAGAAGTAACGTTTAGAGGCCAAACACACAGTACATTTAAAATGGTATTCAATCAATTGTATGAAAACAATCGCTAAGATTTTAGGGGGCTTCATTGGCCTAATCGTTATTTTACTTTTTATCGTCTGTGAGCGAGACAGACCAGTAGAAGAGTTGATTCCTTTGTACGCGAACAAGGATTCTAAATTCATGCCTATCATGGGAATGAAAGTGCATTACCGGGACGAGGGTGTCGCAACTGATACCTTGCCACTGATTTTATTGCACGGGATGTCTTCGTCTTTGAACACCTGGGATAGTGTGGTGATTTCTCTTAAACCCCACAAAAGAGTCATTAGCCTTGACTTACCGGGATTTGGACTAACGGGACCTTCTCCAGAAATGGCCTATAATTTCCCTTACTATTCTAAGTTCATTGATTCCTTTACCACTCGATTGAAAATTAAACGATTCATCTTAGCGGGGAATTCGATGGGTGGAGCGATCTCTTGGAACTATGCCTTACACAATCCATCTCGATTGGCTAAAATGATTCTAATTGATGCAGCGGGATATCCGAAGAAAGGGGAAAGCGGTTCCTTAGGATTTAAAATTGCTTCCACTCCGGTGATCAATAATTTATTGTTGTATGCCACTCCCAAAGCCTTAGTGCGTAAAAGTTTAGAGACCGTCTATTTTGATCAATCTCGGGTGACTGATGCACAGGTAGAGCGTTTTCATGATGTGGCGATTCGGGAGGGAAATAGGAAAGTGGCTTTATTAATCTTTAAAGGTTCTTTCCAAGGGGATTCCAAACGCTTTTTGAATTCAAATGTGAATAGAATTAAAGAAATTAAGACGCCTACCTTAGTTCTTTGGGGGGAAGAAGACAATCTTATTTCAATACATAATTGGGATAATTTTATAAGGGACATTAAAGGAAGCAAAGGCGATGTATATGAAAACGTAGGACACGTGCCTATGGAAGAGGTGCCTGGAAAGGTGGCGGCTTCGATATTAGCTTTTGTACAGTAAATGAAGAAAATTGTCTTGCTATTACTTTGGTGTTATTCCTTATCTGCCCAAGACTTAGGCAGAGGGATAAACCTAGGTAATATGTTTGAGGCTCCCTCAGAAACAGCTTGGGGCAATCCATTCAAAGAAGAGTACATTGCGAAGATTGCCGAACAAGGTTTCAATCATATTCGAGTGCCTATTCGCTGGGATGTGGCTGAAAGGACGCAGCTCACTGCACCCTATACGCTCAACCCTGCTTTTCTAGCTAGGATTAAATCTGTTGTGGATCTAGCGATTGCTAAGAACCTCTACGTAATCATCAATATGCATCACCATGAGGAGATTTTTACTAATCCAGCTGGGGTAAAGCCGAGGTTCATTAGTCAGTGGTCTCAGATAGCGAATTTTTTTAAAGGCTATGATCAACATCTACTTTTTGAAGTACTGAATGAACCGCATGATGCCTTGACGCCTGATTTGTGGAATGCGTATTTTGCGGAGGCTTTGGCAGAAATCAGGAAAACAAACCCGACTAGAAAGGTGCTGTTAGGAACGGCTTTGTACGGAGGTTTAGAGGGGGTGAAAAATCTAAATCCGCCATCAGATCCGAACTTAATTCTTAGCGTACATTATTATAATCCTTTTAATTTTACGCATCAGGGGGCAGATTGGGCAGGAAATAAGGATAAATACCTAGGCACGAAATGGGAAGATTTGCAAATGGAGCGGGATCAAGTGGTAGCTGATTTTAGCTATGCCATTCAATGGGCTCGTTCGAAGAATATACCGCTCCATGTAGGTGAATTTGGGGCCTATGAAAAAGCCGATATGGCATCTCGTGCCAGGTGGACTACTTTTTTAGCTAGGTGGTTTGAGTCGCAGGGCTTGAGTTGGGCGTATTGGGAGTTCTCCGCTGGTTTTGGCATATATGATCCTGTCTCTGGCACATACAAAACAGAATTAGTCAATGCCCTATTGAAAAATTCCATGCCGACTGCCAAAGTACTTCCCTCTAAACCATTGTTTGATTTAAATGGTACGGCAGGTTGGAATTTGAACCTGAATTCAGGCGCTTTAGCTACGATGAATGCGGAGGGAATAGGGCTTAAAGTGGCAATTTCATCGGTAACAGGTACGGGTTGGCATGTTCAACTGGCTAGATCTGGATTTCCTCTTTCGTATAAAAGAAGGTATTTAGTGAAGTTTAAGGCCAAAGCAGACAAAGCCATTTCCTTTACCGGCTATATGGGTCGAGCTTCAAATCCCTACAATGCCTATAGCAATTACAACTCATTTACCGTAGGTACGTCAGAATCTGAATACACGTTTTTGTTCACGATGAATGAGCCTTTTGACGCTAATGCGCGTATATCATTTGATCTTGGGAATTCTACAGGAGTTTTGCAAATAACCGCTTTGCGCGTGGAGGAAATAGTGGACGAAATCCCATTAGAGGCACGTTTTGAGCAGAATGTTCCACTAGTCTACCCTAATCCGTTTGATCAATATGTGCAGGTTAGTGGAGTGGGGCCTCAGGAAGTTCGATTTGTGGATTTGACAGGACGAATACATCAAAGTTCAATGATGGAAACTGGAGGAACTCTTGAAACTAAAGGGTTGATGCCTGGACCTTATATTTTGCAAGTTATTACCGGTAAATCAAATAAATTTGAAACAGTGAGCGTATACAAGCAATAGGACTTTCCAAAAGAATGTTTTATTATTGTATCAATTATTGACAATAAACCTATTTAACATGAAAAGAATCTGGCAACTTACTTGCCTGCTTGGACTAATTGCGTCCAATGCGTTTGCACAGACTGATTTTAAGATGCCTGTTCAGGCGAAAATCGAATCAGGAATCATCGAAGGTGATTACAATACCCAGACGGGAATTCAGACGTATTTTGGTGTACCATTCGCTAAACCTCCGGTAGGGGATTTGCGTTGGAAGGCACCCGTTCCGGCTGAATCTTGGTCAGGAGTGAAGAAGACAAAAGCCTTTGGACCACGTCCTATTCAGGCGATTGTGTTTGGTGATATGGGATCTCGTTCTGCTGGACTTAGCGAGGATTGTTTATACCTGAATGTATGGTCTCCTGCGAAAAGAAATACAAAAAACTTGCCGGTATTAGTTTACTTCTACGGAGGTGGATTATTCGCAGGCGATGCCTCGGAGCCGCGTTATGATGGGGAGGCGATGTCGAAACAAGGAATTGTGGTCGTGACGGTGAACTACCGTTTAGGCCTTTTCGGTTTCTACTCGCATCCAGAATTATCAGCGGAGGCATCTTATAAGGCGTCTGGAAACTATGGATATTTAGACCAAAATCTAGCCTTGCAATGGGTGAAGAAGAACATCGCAGCTTTTGGTGGAGATGCGTCTAAAGTGACAATCGCTGGGGAATCAGCAGGTTCTGCTTCAGTATCTGTCCAAATGGCTTCTCCGCTATCAAAGGGCTTAATCGCCGGAGCGATTGGAGAAAGTGGCGCGGGAATTAATCCGACGATGTCTCCTGTTCCTTTAGCACAAGCAGAGAAATTAGGTGTAGCCTTTGCAGAGAAAGCGGGAGCTAAGTCTTTGAAAGATTTACGCGCCATGTCATCTCGCGAATTATTTGAAATCGCTCAAGAGACT
>JAURHT010000176.1 GCA_030833145.1 Aquirufa sp. | reverse complement strand
CCGCTCCAGAAGTGATCTCTTTGGTCGAGGTATTATAATATAATAAATTGGAGGTCGCAGTTGTACTTCGTATCGGATTAACAAAAAATCCCGTTGTGGTGGGATTCAAAGGTGTACTTGTACCTGTTGCATTAATAGCAATACTGTTTGCTGCTTGACTAGACTGCCCGGCAAATGTACCAATCGCTACAGCATTCGCTCCTTGTCCATTTTGACCAGCAGCGAATCCAATAGCCACTGCTTGGGAACCTTGGCCCCCTTGAGCCGCATTGCCGCCTATTGATATGCTATTTGCTCCTTGATTCGTATCACCTGAAACATAACCAATAGCGATGGAACTTTGACCTTGATTAGTGCGGGCAGCTCCGCCACCGATTGCTATTGTGTTCGCATTTACTCCTTGGTTAGGTGTACCAGCTTGTGAGCCTATCGCGATATTATTACTCGCAAATCCCAGTGTAGAAAGAATTCCAGCCACAGTTGATTGACCCGTTCCGCCATTAGTTACAGGTATAACACCTGTAATTTTATTCCCTGCTACCGAAGTTATTTTGGCATCAGTCACAGCACCATTAGCAATTTTAGCCGATGTAATTGAATTGTCCGCCACTCCAGAAGCGGCCGTTGCTGCAGCAATAGCGGCAGTTGTATACGCTGTAGTGGCAATCTGTGTCGAATTTGTACCAGGGGCAGCCGTGGGGGCCGTTGGTACACCTATTAAAGCAGGAGAAGCAAGAGATGCTTTTGTACTCAAAGCCGCCTGTGTCGCTGTGGAAATCGGCTTCGCCGCGTCACTCGTGTTATCCACAGACCCCAAGCCAACCATAGATTTAGTAACGCCTGAAACCGTTCCTGTAAATGTAGGCGAATTAATGGGTGCATAATTATTCAAATCAGTCAATGCTGCTTTTGTCGCTAACATATTTGTATCGACAGTAATCGCCATGTGAGCGGCTAACATCGCAGCACTTGCTTTTAAGTCTAATGCCGCATTCACATCCGCCACGTTTGCTTTCAAATTCAAAGCCGCTTGTGTAGCTGTAGAAATCGGCTTGTCTGCATCCGCCGTATTATCCACGTTGCCTAAACCTAAATTTGCTCTTGCTCCAGCTGCTGTAGTTGCGCCCGTTCCTCCACCAGCAATTCCTAATGTGCTGCCTAATTTACCTGCTGTTTCAGCGAAAAGTGCATAAGGAGAATAGCTTAGTTTTTGGTCTGAAACTTTGGTGTATGAGGCACCGTTATTGAAACTGACGAATACCTGCAAAGACTTTTGTGTCGCATCCCAGGTTATCGCATTAAATGCTGTATTTGCTAAAGATCCAATAGTCAAATTTACGAGCCCATAGGCATCGGTTTTCGTTTGCTGAATCTCTTCGAATTGAATATTCGTTCCGGAAACGATGACAAATTTCACGGAAACATTTCCGTTTACTAAAGGCTGACCCGAAATGTCAGATCCAGGTAATTCGATTTTTGCAGGATCTAAAATAACTGCTTGGTAAGAAATCCCCTTTTGGGCCTTTGCCACAACAGAAACAAATAATAGAATAAATAGTACTAGTTTTTTCATGGTAGTAGAACAGATGAATGAGGAATTATTTCGTGGCTATTTTAAGGCCAAAACTGAAGGTAGAAGGAACAAAATTCAGTGTAGAAGAACCGAAGGTGTTCGTATCTAGATGTTGAAAAGATGTATAAACCGAAATCTGATCGTTAACTTTTTTCGTGATAGATAAGGTATAACCTACGGAGAACTTTAATCCACTAAATTGGTCGTCGCTAGCGAGATCTAAGTATTTATTTTGTAAAAACTGGGTACCGTTAATAAGGGTTTGGACGGCGGCTGAAGCTTTGGCAGAAACCGTCAAACCATGAAGTCCGGTATAAGAGGGGCCAATTCCACCAGCCAATCCCATAAAATCAGTTTGATAGGAGAAAGGAATATTTTGCACATCCCCTACGTTATTATATTGATTGTAGACCAAACCCAAATCATACACAAATGCTTTCGATAGTTTATTCTCACGGGACAAAGCCAAATGAAGGCCAGAGCTAGACTTCAAAAAGTCAGGATTATTACCAGCTGAATTCGTGAAAACGTAGCGAGTGATGTTGTTTCCGGCTTCGAAATTCCAGGTTTGAGCTTGTAAGGAGGAAGCGAAAAATAGGGCAACCAAGAGGGTAAAAATTGATCTCATAGAACAGTATTGAATCGTGAAGACCAATATTAGTTCTATAACGTTCGGAAATGAATTTTTAGGACATCAGGATTGTTTCGATTCGCCCAATTGGATCAAATTGTCAAGGGAGCTTCTTTAAATACGCCGATGGCGATTCGCCCGTTTGTGCTTTAAATGCTTGTATGAAATTAGAACGGGATTTGTAACCACAAGCCTTCCCTACACTTTCCAAAGTGTTCGTTTCTGCCTCCCCTGCTTCTAATAAATGTATTGCTTCTTGAATACGAAGTTGATTTTTCCACTTTAAAAAAGTTGTGCCTTGGTAATTATTAAAATAATAAGTTAACACATGTTCTGGCGTTGCTATATCTTTCACTAAGTCTGACATCGCGAAACCTGGGACTAGAAATTTCTTCTCGGTAACATACGATTGAATGAGCCTTTGCACTTGCTTTAATCGCTCCTTAGAGAATTCTGGAGTTTTAACAATAGTGGCAATTTCTTCATTCCGTTTAATGACGTCACCCATCGTTTTGCCGGTCGAGAATTGAAGTCCGTATAAGATTTTTGGAAAAAAATAAATCGTTACAATCTGCGCAGACATGACTACGGTAGCCACCGTTCTTCCAATACCATGTTCGTTCATAATTAACAAAAAATGATTTTGCCATAATGAGTAAAAAGAAAAAACGAGAAGAGAGAAATTAAATATCGCACCTAGAGCTAGACAAGTTATCAACCACCTTTTTAAAATGATGGTTTGTGTCAAAAGCCCTGCTTTCATTGCCTTCAAAACAATTTGATAAGCAAAGAATATGTATGTAAGCGAGAAAATGGACCGAGAGACAAAGTACACAGGAAATGAAATGAACGGGAAATATACTAGATAAATAGCTCTAAAATCCCGATGTAGCTGGTAGGCAAAATTTAATTTGTAGGCCCAATTATGGATTCCATAAGGAAGTATATTGATTACGACGATTAAAAAAGGCAGAAAGTGAATATAATCCCATCCTCTAATTTGAACCTTGTCTGTCAAAACGGCTCTGACATAAAAATACAAGAAGGGGGTATTTAATAGATAAATAGGGAAGTAATGAATGGTAAAAATCGCACGTAATGTCTCTGAATCAGAAACAACAGAAGCCCAATGAGCTGTACCAAACAATGAATTAAGAAAAAAATGATAGGCCAAATAGCGATTAGCCGGATTTACCTTGTCTGCAAAATTCAATAGCAGAATAGATCCTAAGAACCCGAGAAGACAAATCGCAGGAATCACTTTATTTTAAATTAGAACAATTAGTTAGTGGTAAGGTACACAAAATTTCAATTGATGCTATCCGGCTATTGTCTGTTATGCCCTGAAAACAAAAAAGCCTTCCCGAAGGAAGGCTTTTTCAGACGCTTGAATTGTACTTGGGATGGGAATCGAACCCACACGAGCGTTACGGCTCACGGGATTTTAAGTCCCGCGTGTCTACCAGTTCCACCACCCAAGCGTCCTAGTAAAACTAAAAGCACCGATGGT
>JAURHT010000175.1 GCA_030833145.1 Aquirufa sp. | reverse complement strand
TTTGACCTGCAGGTCCTAAGACAACTCCTTTTGCTGTTTTGCAAGTACTTACATCCACCTTCCATTGATCTGCAGCAGCCTGCATCATCATCTTACGAACCGTTGCACCCGCTTTTCTTAGGCGCTCCCAAGAATGTTTCAATGCACCACTTCCACCAGTCAACTGGCGTTCAAAAAGTTTAGTATCTAAATTCGCTTGTTCCACTTGCACCTGAGCCCAATCGACGTCTAATTCTTCCGCTACGACAACTGGAAAAGCTGTTTTAATTCCTTGGCCAATTTCTGGATTTGGGGAATATAAAATCACTTTCCCTAGACTATCAATCGAAAGGAAGGCGTTAAAACGTCCGGCAGATCCGACCACTTCCATGGCCGAGGCATCCGCTGAAAACCAATCGAAACCTAAGGTAAATACACCCGTAAATAGGGCGGTTTTCTGTAAAAAATCTCTTCTGGACGTTTTCATTTCTTACTCTTTTTAGAGGCTAATTTAACGGCTTCTTGTATACGGTGGTAGGTTCCGCAGCGGCAAATATTGCCAGACATTCCATCAATAATTTCTTGATCTGTCGGGTGTGGATTTTTTTTCAAAAGTCCAGCAGCTGTCATGATTTGACCAGCTTGGCAATAACCACATTGAGGTACATCTAACTCATCCCACGCTTGTTGCACCGGGTGTTTACCGGCTGGATCTAAACCTTCAATCGTGGTAATTTGCGCGTTAGATACCGCTGAAATAGGTAGAACGCAGGAACGCATCGGTTCTCCATTTACCCAAACGGTGCAGGCGCCACATTGGGCAATTCCGCAACCATACTTTGTCCCCAATAGAGACAAATGATCTCTTAATGCCCATAATAGCGGGGTATTAGGATCGATATCCAGAGATACCTTTTTCTTGTTAACCGTGCAATTAATCGCCATAGTCTTATTTTTTCTTAGTCAATTCTTTAATTCGTAGGTTTCTAAATTTCAGAGGTGAACCATGTCCTAAAAACCCAATATGTCCCGTTTTGTTTATTAAACCTGGATGTTCTTTGTGATCTGCCGTACCTTCTTTCGTAGCTAAAGCAATATCGCCATCTAAAATCACCTCCCCATTTAAAATCACTTTGATTTTATTTCCTTGTGCGATCACTTCCTCCTCATTCCATTCCCCTACAGGCTTCAAGAAACCCTGCTTTGCAGCGATGATTCCATAAACAGAACCATGGTACTGATAAGGTTGCAATTTAGCATACATTGGAGCCGTATTGTCCAAAATCTGCAATTCCATCCCCACATAAGCCGCATCCCCTTCTAATGGTGCACGAATACCTAGACCATTATTTGCGCCGGGAGTTAGTTGAAAGTCGAACTTTAAATGGAAATCACCGTATTCTTTTTTGGTATACAAATTACCCTTTCCTCCTCTTTTCGGATCAATCACTAGTTCGCCGTTCAAGGGAAAATAATCCGTCGTATTTCCTGTCCAATTAAATAAGGACGAACCATCAAATAAAGCGGTAAAATCTGCCTCTGGTGCAACATAAGCTGCATCTGGCTTTAATTCCTTCACATAAATGTTACGGTAAACGATGTGATTTCCATGGGCTTGCAATTCAATCGCGTCTTTCACAAAAATAGGAATCTTGCGATCCCAATAATTTTCGAGGATAGCATTATCTACCACTAATTCGCCGTTTAAATACACGGTAACACGCTCTCCTTTCATGATGATTCGGAACGTATTCCATTCATTTACCGGATTATCGGCCACTTTCAGCGGATTACGAGGGTTGATTTGATTATTATACAATCCACCAGAACCTACCTGAGCACCTACTCTCGTTAGAGCTGTATCCCAAATCTGTACTTGAGGTGACCCTCTCAAATAAATGCCTGCATCCCCTTCTTTCTCAATCTTCCAATCTACATACATTTCGAAGTCTTGGTAGTCTTTCACCGAGCACAGATTATCGCCATGACCTGTGAAATGTAATTCCTCACCTTTCGCCTCCCAGCCTTCGTGCATGATTTTATCTGCTTTTACTTGCATTAAAGCAATGGTATCTGCTGACAGCAACCTGCGCTTCACTGGATTAGCTACCAAACCTTTCCAGCCACGTAAATCTTGGCCGTTATACATTGTGTAAAACCCACGATCACTAATCTTAAACGCATCTGTTAATTTCTCGCGCACCGCTGGATCACTGATTTGATTGAAGTTCTCTTGTACCCAATCTTTGGTCATTTGGCCTCTAAAATCAGGATTTGCCAGGTATAGTGAGGCTAAACCATCGATCGAAATTTGACGTACATTCGGATCTTTTAATCCCAAATAAAGGGTACGCATCGCCGATAACGAATTACATTTTGCTAATCCTTTAAAGATTTGTTCTCGCGTTTCTAGATTAGACGTTAATTCCCAAGCGTTTCGGTAATTCAACACCTGCTGATCGACATTTTTAAATAGCTTCGCATTAATTCGGGCATAGGCTCGAATCGCCTCTTCATTTTTAGTCTTTTTGGCCTCAGCGTATAACCAAGGCAGGTTTTCAAGCTCTTGAACAAAAGGAATCCAATTGGATTTTTGAGAAGCCATCAATGCAAATGCAGTGATTTTACCATTCAAGGTGCCATCTTGCTTCGTTATTGTCGTCATCGCTTGTTGTAATGCCTTCACTTCTGAAGCGAGAGTGGCATCGGATAATTTACCCGCGATAATATCAAAATCAGCCACGCTCACCCAATAAGGCAAGGCATAGAAAGCTGCCGATCGAGTGGGTAAATTAGACTGTGCTGAACGCCAAACGAGGGGTTTAACTTCCGGCCATTGTCTAGCAGAACCATATACGAGTAGAATCGTTTTTTGAGCTAAAGAAGACTGTTCATAAGAAGCTAAAGCCTTCTGAAAGAATTCATTGGCTTTTAAGGAGGTACAATAATCCGCTATCTCTAGGTTAGACTCAGATACTGTTCCTAACAAAGTCCAAGCAGCCGAAAGGTTTCCCATTTTTAATAGGGTCAAGGCCTTTTCCTGAGTAAAACCTACAGGCAATGCGGCTAAAGCCCAAGAGGCTTTGTAAGTACCTACAGCTACTACAAAAGCACGAGCATGTACTGCATCCCACGATTTACTAGCTAATTTAAGGGCATTTAGATCTCGTGGAGCACTTAAATAATTCTTTAAAATAAAGGCCATCACTTGAGGTCTCGATGACTTATAACTAGCTAACCATACAGGAGCATCCAAATGACTCAAGGTCATCATCTCTGCATTTTCGGTTAATCCAATCGCCAAGTAAGCCTGTAATTCAGACTTGTTTTTCGAAATGGCTTTAATGAAAGATTCCGTCACTTGAGTAGGATCATATGCCCCTTTTAACGCATAAGCGGCCGATTTCAAACTAGCATAATCCCCTTTTTCTGCTAAGGCTCGAAGGCGATTTTGTTCTACACGACTTGGATCCTGAGCGAGGATCGAAGAACTGATCAATAAAAATAGGAATAGATATCTCATCGAATTATAGAATATAAGGTGCACGCATCGGTTGATCCATTAGGCGATTCGCCTCATCATCCCCTACGATTACTTGATTGATCGGGTCAAATTTCAAATTACGGTGAACGCGCATCGCAATTAATCCTAGATTAATAAGTGTGCATGAACGATGACCGTTTTCCTCATTTAAGGCAAACTTTTTGCGATTCTTCACCGAATCCACAAAGTCCGTTTGCTGCATAATTGGGTCTGG
>JAURHT010000126.1 GCA_030833145.1 Aquirufa sp. | reverse complement strand
TCATCCAAAAACGGTCGCGAATCACATTCAAAACGATTAGGCGTTAAGTTATTTGGAGGTCAAGCAATCATTGCAGGAAATATCATCGTTCGTCAACGTGGTACAGCTCACAATCCTGGCTTAAACGTAGGAATCGGAAAAGATCACACATTATTCGCTTTAGCTGATGGTGTTGTTAAGTTCCAAAAAGGTTTCAAAGGACGTTCATTCGTTCACGTATTACCTATTTCAGCAGATGCAGCTCCTGCAGATGCACCAGCGAAAGCTCCAGCTAAGAAAGCAGCTCCAGCTCCAGTAGCAGAAACAGCAGTAGAAGCAGCTCCAGCAGCTGAGGCTCCAGCTAAGAAAGCTCCTGCGAAAAAAGCAGCAGCTCCAGCAGCAGAGAAAAAAGCACCAGCGAAGAAAGCAGCTAAGGCTGAGTAATTTTCGTTATTTGACATAGAGAACCCGGCATGAAAATGCCGGGTTTTTTTGTTTTTTGGAAACCAAATAGGCCGTACCTTTGTTCTAAATATTAAAATACCCCCACATGAACACTTCGACTACTATCCATATTTATACCGAATCGACCCCTAATCCACATTCCATGAAGTTCGTCTTCAATATGGAATTACTTCCGGAAGGGATGTCATTCGATTACACCCAACCAGCGGACGGATTAACGAAGGAGAAAAACTCGCCACTAGCGGTCGCTCTTTTTGGATTTGATTTCGTATCCCGCGTTTTCATCACGAACAACTTCATCACTTTGACAAAATCCGAGTCAGTGGCATGGGAGGATGAGTTATTCGGGATTAAGACCTATTTAAAGAAGTATTTCGAGGAGAAACAACCCGTTTTCTCTTTGCCAGAAGCAACGATCGCTGACGATCAGTCTAACGACACACCAGCCATCAAGCAAATCAAACAAGCCCTAGACGAATACGTTCGCCCAGCGGTAGAATCCGATGGCGGCGCGATCACCTTCCACTCATTTGACGAAGCAACAGGTCAAGTAAAGGTTTTATTGCAAGGTTCTTGCTCTGGCTGCCCATCTTCAACCATGACCTTAAAGCAGGGAATCGAAGCGTTATTAACGCGTATGGTTCCGGGTGTGAAGGAAGTGGTGGCGGAAGGGGTTTAATTTTACCACAATCTCCTAAGGAGATTGTGGTAAAATTAAAAGAATAGAGCACAAAGCATAAAGAATAAAGTTGGAATAAAAAATGGGGCCGAGGCCCCATTTTTTATGGTATATGAAATGCTTTTGAACATTTCATGAAGGTTATCGCCGCAGGCGATGCCACCTTTATTCTTTGTGCTTTACTTTACGATTAATTTTAAATGAAATTTAAAATTAATCGTAAATCCTCCACCTCTCTAAAATTCTTGTGCTCCACTTTGTGGGAAACCACCTCGTGTGCCCAAGTCGTGTGGTATGGAACATGGATGCCGTGTCCGCCCACCGCAAGGACAGGAAGGATATCTGATTTCAATGAATTTCCAATCATCGTGAAATGGGCTGGATCGACATCGAGGTGTTTGATGAGCTTTAAATAATCGCTTTCCTGCTTATCCGACATTATTTCGATGTGGTGGAAATATTGTTCTAAGCCGGATTTAGCGAGTTTGCGTTGTTGATCTAATAGGTCACCTTTGGTGGCCACGACTAATCGGTATTTGCCTTGTAAGGATTGCAAAACTTCTACTACTCCTGGAAGAATTTCGATATCTCTTTCGAGTAACTCTTTGCCTAGATTCAGAATCTTTTCGATTCCGTCTAGGCCCATTGTTCCGCCCGAAACATGAATGGCCGTTTCGACCATGGAAAGCATAAATCCTTTGACCCCATAACCGTAAAGTGCGAGGTTATTCATCTCGATTTTGAACAACTCTTGACCGGTGGTGTGGATGGGTAAATAGTCTTCTAAGAGTGCACAGAATTTATCTTCTGTCTCTCTAAAATAGGGTTCATTCACCCAAAGGGTGTCGTCTGCGTCGAATGCGATTACGTGTTCCATGATTCAAATTTAAATAATAAAGCACAAAGCATAAAGCATAAAGTAGGAAGCGTCGCCTGCGACGCGTATATGAAATGTTTTTGTACCACATTTCCTCAAACATAAAAATGGGGCCGAAGCCCCATTTTTAACCATCTTTATTCTTTGTGCTTTATTCTTTATGCTTTAAAGAGCAAAGCTCCGCTTTACTAATAAGAAGTCGCAATCGTAATAAAATCAGCCGCAACCAAAGATGCGCCACCAATTAAACCACCATCTACGTCTGCGCAAGCGAATAATTCTTTCGCGTTTTTCGCGTTGCAGCTTCCACCGTATAAGATAGAGATGCTGTCGGCTACGCTTTGGCCATATTTCTTAGCGATATGTGCACGTAAGTAAGCATGCATTTCTTGTGCTTGATCTGAAGAAGCGGTTAAACCGGTTCCAATCGCCCAGATGGGTTCGTAAGCGATGACCACTTTGCTGAATTCCTCTGCAGAAAGGTGGAATAAGCTTTCTGTTAATTGTTGAGCCACGTGGCCTAAGAAATCTGCGCCTTCGCGCGTTTCTAAGCTTTCGCCACAGCAGAATAAAGGCGTTAAGCCGTTTGCCAAAGCTGCGTCTGTTTTAGCCGCTAATTGCTCGTTTGATTCTGCGAAGTATTGACGACGCTCTGAGTGTCCTAAGATGACATATTGTACGCCGGCAGAAGCTAACATGGGAGCAGAAATCTCTCCTGTGTAAGCGCCAGAGGCTTTTTCGTGGCAGTTTTGGGCTGCAACGGCTAAATTTGGAATGCCTTCAATTACTTGATTTACACCCGTTAAATACAAAGCCGGTGTCGACATAATCACTTGAACATCCGCGGAAACGCTAGACTTCACTAATTCTGCTACTTCAGTAGCCAAAACGAATGCTTCTTGCGCCGTTTTGTTCATTTTCCAGTTACCTGCAACAATTTTTTTTCTCATACGTTCATCATTTAAGTCCTAAAATTACGAATGCTTTCCGTGGAATGAAAATTAGCACGAAAAATTAGGCCGGATATTTCAGAAGATTCCCACATTTAGCGTATTTTCACACCTTATATGAATGTTAACCTTGCTATGAAAAAAATCAGCACCGGATTACTGCTTTTCCTTTTAAGTTTCCAGGCCTTTTCACAGGATTTGTTCCCGCATACCCAGCAAAAATGGGTGGATTCCGTTTTCAATTCCTTGAGTGTAGACGAGAAGATCGGTCAATTGTTGATGCCCCGTGGAAATGTGGCGGACACTTACGATACGACGCGTTTGTATTCGATTGTAAAAGACTACCACGTGGGAGGCTTTGTTCTATTTAAAGGACATCCGGTGAAGCAGGCGGTCTTAGTGAATGAATTGCAAAGTAGAACGAAGGTTCCTCTGTTTATTGGGATGGATTTAGAGTGGGGTCTGGCGATGCGATTGGATTCGACGTTCCGTTTTCCATACCAAATGACCTTAGGCGCGATGCAAGGAAATACGGCTTTGATCGAGAAGATGGGTGTCCAAATAGGGGAGCAATGCCGGAGAATGGGCGTGCACATTAATTATGCGCCGGTGGTGGATGTGAACAATAATCCGTTGAATCCGGTGATTAATTTCCGTTCGTTTGGGGAGAATCGGGAGGATGTGACGGCGAAGGCTTTGGCCTATATGAAAGGACTTCAAAAAGCGGGAATCATTACTTCTGCGAAACATTTTCCAGGTCACGGCGATACAGGAGTGGATTCGCATTTGGATATTCCGGTGTTGAACCACTCGCGTTCACGCTTGGATAGTTTGGAATTATATCCTTACAAAGAATTGATTTCGAATGGTTTGCAAGGGGTGATGGTGGGTCACTTGAACCTGCCGGCATTGGATACGACCGCGTCTTTAGCATCCACGCTTTCTAAACCGATTGTAACGGGTTTGTTGCGCGATGAAATGAAGTTTCAGGGTCTCGTGTTTACGGATGCGATGGATATGAAAGGGGCGACGAAGATGTTCCCAGAAGGCACAGCAAACGTGAAGGCGATCCTGGCGGGAAATGATATTTTAGAAACTTTTGTGGACGTCCCGGCGGCATTTAATGCTATCAAAAAGGCCTTAGATAACAAAGAAATCACGCAAGAGGATATCGATAGCCGGGTGAAGCGTATATTGAATGCCAAAGCCTGGGCGGGACTTGCCCACTACGAACCCATCGTCGTGGAGAATTTAATCAAGGATTTGAATCCGCTGAAAAGTGAAGTGTTGAACCGCGAATTAGCTGAGAAAACGATCACGTTAATTAAGAATCCAAGCGACTTAGTACCTATTAAAGCGTTGGACAAAACGCGCATTGCGACACTTGCGATTGGCAAGCCATCCTACGGGTCCGCATTCCCTACGGAGTTCCAAAAAATGGCCAATAACTACGTCGAAATGCCGCATTTTTACCTGGATGAGACGAGCGCGGATACCACGATTGCACGTATTGAAACTACCTTGAAAAACTACGATGTGGTGTTGATGGGGATTCACAGCATTTCGATTCGCCCTGCGAATAATTATAGTTTGAAGCCCGCGATTAAGACCTTAGTGAACCGTTTTGCCACGCCTAAAACGGTGGCGATTCACTTTGCGAACGTGAATACCCTGACACAATTTGACAGTTTGAAGAATGCTGGGGCAGTAATGGCGGCTTATCAAGATGGAATTTCGCAGCAAGAAGCGGCGGCAGAGATTGTATTTGGAGCGATTCCAGCGACCGGGAAATTGCCGGTAAGTTTGAATGCGGACTACAAGCAAGGGATGGGTGTAACGACCACTTCCTTAGCGCGTTTACAATACAATTTGCTTCCGGAAGCGGTGGGAATTTCGTCTGCGTATTTGAATGCGAAAGTGGATTCGATGGCGAAATTAGCGATCGCGGTGAAGGGCGCTCCAGGCGTAGTGGTGTTGATTGCCAAAGAAGGGAAGGTCATTTACCACAAAGCTTTTGGCAACCAGATCTATGAAACGACTGTTCCATTAAAGACTTCCGATATCTTCGATTTAGCTTCTATTACCAAGATTTCAACTTCCGTTCCTGCCTTGATGAAATGGCAAGATGAGGGAAAATTCTCGTTGAAAACGACGATGGGACAACTCGTTCCTTCTTTCGCTAAATCGAATAAAGCGGGTCTTTTGTACGAAGATGTGTTAACGCACCAAGCTAGATTAAAAGCCTGGATTCCGTTCTGGATGGACTATGTGGATAGCACGGATATGATTTTCCACAGCAAGAAATTCCAGCAAAAATTCACGCAGGATGATGTAAAATACAAATACATCGAACGTTTCTTGAGCCCAGCGTCTGGTGAAGCGCGTTTAAAGAAAAATATTACGGACCAAAAAGCGATGTGGAAAGAATACGTGGACATCACGAAAGATGT
>JAURHT010000069.1 GCA_030833145.1 Aquirufa sp. | reverse complement strand
CTCGGCCTGTCCGACAACGTGACCTTCTTTGTTGAGCAACTGGAGAATGCGCCAGCCAGCGTGTACCGCTACCGTGTTGTGTTTAAACCGTCCGGCATCATTCCTGACATCGAGGTGAAGTAAGTGAAAAAACTTCTGCATCTGACTTACAAAATAATCCTAAAGAAAAGGCGGAGCATGCCACCATCGTAGATTTAATTCGAAATGATTTAAGTAAAGTAGCTTTTCCGATTCGCGTAGAAAAATACCAGTATATAGACAAGGTTAAGACAAATTCGGGGGAACTTTGGCAGATGTCCTCCAAAATTACTGGTAAATTAGTACCCGAATTAGTGGGAAAATACGGATCGATCCTACTTGAATTATTACCAGCAGGTTCCATTACCGGAGCACCTAAAAAAGCGACAATGCAACTCATTAAAGAGTCTGAACAATATGACCGCGGATTTTATACCGGAATTATGGGTAAATTTGATGGAAAATCATTCAATTCCGGCGTGATGATTCGATTTATCGAAAAACAATCAAAGGGACTCGTTTTTAAAAGTGGCGGCGGCATCACCGTTTTCTCAGATGTTAAAAAAGAATACGACGAATTAATCCAAAAAGTATATCTCCCCTTCTAATATGTTCTCCTTCCTCGAAACCATTTGCATTCAAGACGGAAAAGCGCAACATCTGGATTTCCACCAGATGCGGGTAAATGAGACTTTCGACCAGTTTTTCCCTGATTGGGAACCCTTTGATGTAGAAGAACTTGTCTCAGAACAGACATTACCTACAGAGGGGACACATCGACTTCGTATCACGTACCGAGAAGATCCTGAAACCATAGAAATTCTTCCTTATACTAAAAAGGAGATTAAACGATTCGCTTTCGTGGATACAGGAGAAATCGATTATGGCTTTAAATGGAGCGAGAGAGGTTTTTTCCAAACCTTTTTAGAGGCTCACCCAGAAGCAGATGAGGTGATTTTTGTGAAAGATGGAAAGGTGCAAGATTGCAGTATGGCGAATTTAGCATTTTTGAAAGAGGGGATTTGGTATACGCCGGAAGATCCTTTGCATTGGGGAACAACAAGAGCACGATTGATTATTGAGGAAGAAATTGAAGAAACTGATATTTTTGTTGAGGAATTAGCCTCCTATGAACGCGTTTGTTTAATTAACGTTTTTCGACCACTTTCGCTGGAAAATTCCCTTTCGGTAGCCGAATCTATTTTGTAAATTGATCTATGTCCACCGATAAAAGTCCCAGTTTTTTATTGCACCAAAAGTTCCCTTTTGAACCTACGCCATCTCAGGCGTCCTTGTTCCAAAAGCTAAGTACTTTTGTGCTCAATAAAGATGAATGGGCTCCTTTGACCTTCATTATCAAAGGCTATGCCGGTACAGGAAAGACCACTGTCATTTCGACCTTAATTAAAATCTTGCCTGCCTTTGGCTATAAAACCCAATTAATGGCCCCTACTGGCCGTGCTGCCAAAGTGATGGCTAATTATGCCAAGAAAAAAGCGAGCACCATTCACAAAAAGATCTATCGTCAGGTAAGTAATCCGCATTCTGGGGCTTTGAGTTTTCAGCGAATGAATAATTATGCCACAAATACGGTATTTATCGTGGATGAGGCGTCGATGATTACAGATGAATCAGATTTTGGCACCAATAGCTTATTAACTGATTTAATCGAATACGTATTTACGAATCCAGAGAATGGGCATACGGGCAATAAATTAATCTTCGTGGGGGATACAGCTCAATTACCACCTGTCGGAAAAAGCCTCTCACCTGCTCTTTCTAGAGATTATATCTCCTCCGAATTTCATATGGAAGTGCTGGATCATGAGTTAATTGATGTCATGCGACAAGATCTGGATTCCGGTATTTTATACAATGCGACCGCTTTAAGGCAATTGCTCTTAGCGAATTCGACAGCCATTCAATTCAATACCAAATCCTTCAAAGATATCTTCCGGATGACGGGAGAAAAGATGGAGGATGGGATGCACTACGCTTACAAGAAGTTTGGGAAAGAAGAAACAATTTTACTGACCCGCTCAAACAAGAGTGCCGTTCAGCTGAATGAATTCGTCAGAAGAACGATTCTGTACCAAGAAGATGAGATATCAAGTGGTGATTTGCTCATGATCGTTCGCAATAATTACCATTGGCTTGATGAGGATTCTCCTGCAGGATTTTTAGCAAATGGGGATTTTGTGGAGATCATGAAGATCAAAAGAGAAGAAGAAATGCATGGACAGCGGTTCCTAGATGTTTCTTTGCGACTTTGTGACTATGAAGACCATCCGCCCATTGAGGCTAAAATCTTATTAGAGACCTTGCATTCCACGGAATCTGCACTAGGAAGAGAGGCAAACAAAAAGCTATATGATTCTGTTTGTGAGGATTATGCCCATATTCCTAAGAAAAAGGAACGCACCGAGGCCATTCGTAAAGATCCCTATTTGAATGCCTTGCAAGTAAAATTTGCTTACGCCTTAACCGTTCATAAATCACAGGGTGGACAATGGTCGGCCGTTTTTGTAGACCAAGGCTATCTGAAGGAAGATCAAATAGACGCCGAATACCTGCGTTGGTTATATACAGCAATTACTCGAGCCAGTCACGAGATTTTTTTGGTTAATTTTCACGAACGCTTTTTCTAGAGCTTCGAGTTCGCAAAAGATTCACTTTCTGAATCTAAATAAGCTTTGGACTCATAATGAAGTAACATAGATTCCATGGCTGACCTGATTTGATCTAATTTATCGGTCCCTATCACTTGTGATAATTCTTTATCTACCTTAATTCGGCAATCATTTAATGCCGCTAAAAATTGCTCACCGGCTAGCGTAGTTTGAATTAAAGTTGCTCGTAAATCCTCCGGGTGTTTGAGATTCATCAAAAAGCCTTTCTCCGCTAATTCATGCACTAATTTGCTAATCGCTTGTTTCGAAACATGTACTTTCTTAGAAATCTCCGCAGCCGTTATCCCCTCCTCTTTCAGATTCATCATCACCATGATATGACCAATTTTAAAGTCATGATACCCCATTTCTGCCAAATAGTGGGCGTTCAACGACTTGATAACACGGTAAGACTTCGCAAATAGTCGACTCAAAAATAATTCTGATTCCTCGCGGTGTTCATTCATAACACAAACTTAATACAAGAAATTTAGTCAACCAAATTGACTTTATTGAAAAATAAGCTAGCTTTGTGATCAAATACATTCTTATGACAGATACGCAGAAACCCAAAAAGAATTTACCTAAAATCATTCTAGCCATTGTAGTCCTTTTAGGAGGCTATTATGGAATCAGTAAATACCGATACGCGACCACGCACGAAGACACAGACAATGCACAAATAGAGACCTATTTTGTTCCTGTATTACCTCGCGTAGCTGGTTTTGTGAAATCGGTAAGCGTTCATGATTATGAAATGGTGAAAGCGGGTACCGTATTAGTAGAAATCGATAATGAAGAGGCAAAACTAGCCTTATCTGAAATGGAAGTAGATTTAGATCAAGCAAAAATCGATGTGACTGCTGCGAAAGCTAATTTGACTAGCCTTCAAAAAGCCATTCAAGCGCAACAAGCGCAAGTAAAAACGGCTGAATACCTAAAAAACAAGGCGGAAAGAGATTTGAATCGCAATAGTGAATTAGAAAAGGCGAAGGCGATAACACACCAACAATGGGTAGATTCGAAAGATCAACTAGAGTTAGCTAACATCAAGTATTTTGGGTCGATTGATGAGTTAAATAGTACTAAGTCAAAATTAGCTATCCAAGAATCTGCGGTTAAGCGTGCGGAGAACTTAGTAAAAAATAAAGAGGTGAAGATTGCACAACAAAAATTGAAATTAAACTACTATACCATTTCAGCACCTGTTTCAGGCAGAATCGGAAAGAAATCCATAGAACCAGGTCAATTTATCCAGGTTTCACAACCCTTAATGACGATTGTAGATAATAATACGTTTTGGGTAGTGGCTAACTTTAAGGAAACACAAGTTCAAAAATTACATGCTGGAATGGTGGCTGAGTTAACCATTGACGCTTTCCCTAAAGAGAAAATCAAAGGTAAAATCGTTTCTATTTCTGAATCAACTGGGGCTAAAACATCCCTTTTACCTCCGGATAATTCATCAGGTAACTTCGTAAAAGTAACCCAACGTATTCCCGTTAAAATTGAAATTTCGGATCTAGCTAAGTACAAATCTATGCTTCGCGCAGGTATGTCTTTAGAAGTATCTATCCCATTGAACTAATTTCATGGAGCGCCCGCAAGGATTTGCCAAATTTATTATTGTTATAACGACCATCACGGCTGCCGTGATGGAGTTATTGGACACGACCATCGTCAATGTGGCCTTGAACCAGATATCTGGTGCCTTAGGTGCTACCATTGAAGATATCGCGTGGGTCATTACGAGTTATGCCATCGCGAACGTAGTGATTATTCCAATGACTGGATTTTTAGGCGAGTATTTTGGCCGAAAGAATTACTACCTCGGATCAATGATTCTGTTTGGTATTGCATCCTATTTCTGTGGAATGAGTGAAACCTTATGGGAATTAGTCTTTTGGCGCTTTATCCAAGGTATTGGTGGCGGAGCCCTTCTATCCACATCACAAGCTATCTTGTTTGATGCTTTTGAACCAGAAGATCGACCTATGGCCTCTGGTTTCTTCGGGATGGGTATTATTTTAGGACCGTCTTTAGGACCCGTTCTAGGTGGATATTTAGTCGATAACTTCCACTGGTCAGATATCTTTTTAGTGAATATTCCTATTTGTATTATAGCCGTCATCTTAACCCTGGTTTACATCGACCGAAAGGAAGGCGAAGGGGCGAATCGAGCCAATATGACTATTGATTACCCGGGTATTATTTTGTTAATGATCACTGTGGGAGGATTGCAATTCATGTTAGAAAAAGGGGAATCGGAGGATTGGTTTGATTCACGCTTGATTAATATTTGTGCACTTCTATTTGTGGGTGGTTTAGCCGGGTTTATTTACAGGGAATTGAATACGAAACAACCCGTAGTAAATCTGCGCATTTTCCAAAACCAAACATTTACCATGAGCTCCATCTTCACTCTAGTAGGTGGATTTGGTTTGTTTACGTCGGTATTCGTATACCCTATCATGGTGCAGCGGATTAATGGATTAACACCAACAGAGACAGGATTATCCTTGATGGTTCCTACTTTTTTAGGAGTCTTTTTATTTCCTGTTATTGGTCGTGCACTTTCCAAAGGAGCAAAACCACTTCCCTTCATGGTATTTGGAATTTTGATCTACATTGTATTCGGGTTTATTGGTGGGGAATCAACGAGCGATATGGGTCGTTGGGATTTCTTTCCTATGCAGATGCTTCGCGTCATCGGAGTTTCTTGTCTACAAATGCCCCTAATTAATCAGGCGGTAGCTGGTTTAAAGCCCCAAGAATATGCTTCAGGTATCTCCTTGACCAATATGATACGTCAGCTGGGTGGTGCTTTTGGTATTGCTGTGGCTAATAATTATGCGACAACTCGTGCTGCACAACACCGTTCCGATTTACTAGCGAATGTAACGGCAGAGAATCCATTATTCCAACAACGATTCCAAGGAATTGCGCAATCGATGGCCCAGAAAACAGGTGAGCTTGTTCGTGCCGGCGAAATGGCCTACAAGCAGATTGATATGGCGGTAACGAAGCAAGCCTATTACTTAGCTTATTTGGACACATTCCGCTTAGTTTCCATCATTTTCATTCTAATATTTCCTTTCGTTTTCTTAATCAAAACGCCCAAGAAGGATAAAAAAGACATCGAGAAAATTTTAAAGGCCAGTGAAGAGGCCCATTAATGATATGAGAAAAATTGCCCTATTTACACTTTTAGCCTTGTCAGCTCAAGCTCAAACGAATAAAGAGTTGAATACGCTTGTTCAACAAGTATTGACCTACTCTCCTATTCTAAAGGCGCAAAAAACACAATTGCAAGCGGGAGAAATAAAGACACAGATTCAAAGTTCCTATGCAAAACCCATAGTAGCCTATGAAGCCGGCATAACGCGCCTTGATCCTGTTTCGAAGGTTACCTTTGCGACGGGCGGCGTTCCATCCGTATTGCAATTTCAGCCTAATATGAATTACAATACAAATTTTGTGGCGAGCCAAACGCTATATGATTGGGGGAAGAACAAGTCCACCATTGATAAGATTCTTTTAGAGACGCGTCTTTCTCAAACGCAGATTGATCAAACGGCTTTTGGATTAGCCTTCCAAATCGCAACGGTATACCACCAAATTCTCTTCTTACAAAACGTTGTCACAATTCAAAAGGCTGAATTAGGCCGAATCAATTCGCACAAAGCCATTGTTGAGAATCAAATTAAATTAGGCGAAGCTTTGGAATTAGATGTGATGGGACTTCGCATTCGAGTGCAGAACCAAGAAACAAAAATCACCGAGACCGAAACACAAATCGATAAATTGATCGACTTTTTGCAAACGCAAAGCGGTCAAAAAGGGATCAAAGAGCAAATCAAAGCTATCTTACAAGCAAACACAACAAAAGGCGCTATCGATCAACATCCTGCCATCCTAAGTTTAGAAGCAGAGAAATCGGTTTTCGAGCAAGAGATTGCTATCCAAGGTAAAGCGAGCGCTCCTACTCTAGCAGGTTCTGCATCGCTTGGAGTACGTAACGGTTATTTACCCCGCATAAATGGGGAGGTACCTGCCTTTGAGGATGACTTCAAATTGAATTCTTTGGTAGGCATTAAACTAACTGTACCAATTTATTCAGGAAAAAGAGCGAGTATGCAACAGAGTTTGGCCAAAATCCAACAAGAACGCATCGCCTTCCAAAAAGAGGATACTCAAACAAAGCTTGCCTACGAATTACGTCAAGGACAAGCGAACCTGAACTTAATTCAGGACAAATTAGCCACTCAGAAAAAAGTAATTGATCAGGCAAAATATGCCTATCAACTTGGAGAAGCTCGTTACAAAGAGGGAACGATTAAGCAATTGGAATTAGATCAAATCCAAAACTTATTAGAAGAAGCCCAATTGCAAGAGGAGAATTTCAAATTTCAATTCAATCTCCAGCAATTGGACTTGTTAAAAACGCAGGGCGTTAAATTTTGGGAACTATAAATTAAAGGTTGCCGCGACACCTGGATGGAATAGTTTGCCATCATAGATCGTCAATCCTTTATTTAAGGCTTCATTTTGGATGCAAGCCTCTGTCCAACCCAGATTAGCTAACAGATGCACATAGGGCAATGTCGCTTGCGTTAAAGCCATGGTAGAGGTTTGTGGAACTGCTCCTGGCATATTAGCCACACAATAGTGAACGATTCCATCAATTTCATAAATAGGATTCTCGTGCGTCGTAGGTTTACAAGTTTCAATACATCCGCCTTGATCCACTGCAACATCCACTAAAACCGTACCAGGAGTCATTTTCTTCAAATCTTCTCGTTTAATCAAATGTGGCGCTTTGGCACCGTGCAATAAAACCGCACCTATGACTAAATCCACTGTGGGTAATGCTTCTTGAATCGCGTAAGAAGTAGAGAATTGCGTAGAGACATTAGCCGGCATTACCTCATCTAAATAACGTAGGCGCGCTAAATTCGTGTCCATAATCGTCACATTCGCGCCTAATCCTGCCGCCATCTTCGCCGCTTGTGTTCCTACCACTCCACCACCAAGCACTAACACATTCGCTGGTTTCACCCCGGGGACACCTCCTAATAACTTTCCTTTCCCACCTTGTGGTTTGCCTAAATAAAAGGCTCCCACTTGAATCGCCATGCGACCGGCCACTTCCGACATCGGCGTCAAAAGAGGCAAACTTCGATCTGCTAATTCAACGGTCTCATAAGCAATACAAACCGCATCAGAACGTAGCATGGCGGAAGTTAATTCGCGAGATGCTGCAAAATGGAAGTAGGTAAATAAAATTTGATTCTTTTTAATCAGCGGAAATTCAGCTGCCAAAGGTTCTTTCACCTTTACAATCATATCCGCTATGGCGTATACTTCAGCAGCTGTTGCTAAAATAACAGCACCAGCCTCTTTGTATTGCGCATCTGAAAGGCCCGAGCCCTCTCCAGCACTTGCTTGTACATATACTTGATGTCCATTTGCCGTTAAACCTTGAACACCTGCCGGAGTTAAGCCTACCCGAAACTCCTGAATTTTAATTTCTTTAGGGACACCTATGATCATATCGAAAAGTTTTAAAAAGAAAGGCCACCGAAAAAAATCCGCTGGCCTTTACCTTTGATGAAGTATAATACACTACAAATATAGATAAGACAATAAAATATCTTGCATAATTGCATATAATAAGTAATATTTACTGAATAAATAATAATATACAAGAAAATTTAAGATTCATCCCGCTTTTCATACCGGAAAACCGAAAACTTTATGGCAAAAAATACGCAACTCGATGAATTGGATCACAAGATCTTACAAATCATCCAAAACGATAGCCAAAAAACCCTTAAAGAGATCTCCGAGCAAGTAAACTTATCCCTCAGTCCTACACATGATCGAATCAAGCGAATGGAATCAGATGGGTACATCCAAGGCTATGTGGCGCTATTGAATCGTAAGAAACTCAACCTGGGTCTACTCGTACATTGCCAAGTTACACTTGAGAAACAAAACCGAAAGAACTTTAGTGAATTTGAAGCAGCCATCCTGAATTTTCCAGAGGTAACTTCCTGCCATTTAGTATCTGGAAACTTTGATTATTATTTAAATGTGGTCAGTGCGGATGTAGAAAGTTACAATCAGTTTTACCAAGAAAAACTAGCGGTATTGCCCTCTGTCGCCCACATTAGCACCTGTTTGTGATGGATGAAATCAAACAAACTACCGCATTGCCCGTTTAAATTTTGTATCTTTGTACTTCTATTTGGGATCGACCGGTTTTGACAGCTTATGTAGTCCGGTTGTAAGCACGTCGGGAGTTGTAGGCATTTCCTGTTAAAAAAACCTTCGAATTATAGCTGGCAATACTTCGTATGCCATGGCTGCTTAGTCTGATAGACTAACCAATTGCCATCGTTCAGCCCTGTCCAAACTCTGCCGACGGGGGATTCTGAGCGTCGACATGCAGAGTCGCTGAATCCGATTTCTCTAACGGTTCAGTAGTATCCAGAGGATAAGTGTTAGGTAAGGTCTGATCTGAACCTATCTAACATCGAAAATGAATCAAATCTAAACGTGTAGAAAGCATCAGTTCTCTAGGTTTGGACGAGGGTTCGAGTCCCTCCGATTCCACCAGATAATAAAAAAGCCCCAATTTCTTGGGGCTTTTTTTAATGTACCTAGGAAAGACTAAAACACACTCTTCTGTGCTGCCATCTTTTCGATTTCAGCCACCGTGCGAGGAGAACCTTGAGAAAGGTTTACATTTCCCTTTTCGGTGATTAAAATATCATCTTCGATACGAATACCGATATTCCACCATTTCTTATCGCACTTACTTCCTGCTGGAATGTAAATACCAGGTTCCACGGTAACGACTACTCCCGGAGCTAAAACGCGAGGTCCTAAATCGTGTACATCTAAACCCAAATGGTGTGAAGTTCCGTGAGGAAAATAGGTACGTGCTTCTTTCTCATTAGCGACAATACCTAATTTGATTAAACCTGCATTCACCACAGCGCGAGAAGCTGCATCCACATCGCTGAAAGGAGCGCCAGCCTTACAAGCTGCAATCCCTGCATCTTGAGCCTCTAGAACGATTTCGTATAAGGCCTTTTGCGCTTCTGAGAATTTACCGTTTGCAGGAACCGTTCTTGTAACGTCTGCTGAATAACCGTGGTATTCTGCCGCACAATCACTTAATAATAAATCCCCTTCTTTAATGGTCTTCAAATTAGTGATATAGTGTAAGACGCAGGCATTTTCCGCTGCTCCATTGATACTGTTATAACCCGGGTATTCAGAACCTTCCTTTTTGAAATGGTATTCCATAATCGCCTGCGCCTGGTATTCTTTCATACCAGGTTTTACCGCACGCATCACATCATTATGACCTAAAACACTAATGGAAGCCGCTTTTTGAATAAGAGCTATCTCTTCTGGCAATTTAATGCCACGTAAGGTTCTTAACGTATTCATAGTAGATCTAGATGCCAAAGGCTTAGCATTCGAAATCACTAAACTATCTACTAACGAAGCCATGCGAGATAAAGGATCTTCCTTCGCTTTGTATTTAGCAAAAATACCCTCCGTGCGGTACAACGTATAAACCGAATCCACGCCAGCTAGAGAGATCGAAGAGCTCGTAAATTGGTCATTGATGAACACATTTTCCATTTTACTCTTTGCCTTAAAGCCATCTGTTCCTAGGATTTTACCCGTCCAAAGTTCCTTAAACGGATCCCTGTTTTGAACAAATATAAATTCTGTTCCTGTTTTACCTAACAAGGTAACCGGCTGCTTGAATAACAATAAAACTGCATTGGGCTCTTCTAAACCCGTTAAATAATAGAAATTCTTGTTCTGAGCGTATTGAAACTCGGTGTCATTACTCCGCTGACGTGTTTGTGATGCGAAGAAGATACCCACGCCTTT
>JAURHT010000190.1 GCA_030833145.1 Aquirufa sp. | reverse complement strand
TGCAGTCCGAATGGATATCTCATTTTTTTAAAATTAATTTTCAAATGGCAAACGCAGTTAATAAAGGGAGAGTTGCTCAGGTTATTGGGCCTGTAGTCGATGTGAGCTTCGAAGGCGATGGATCACATTTACCAGCGATTTTAAATGCTCTTTCTGTTACCAAATCAAATGGTCAGGAACTTATTTTAGAGGTTCAACAACACTTAGGAGAGGATCGTGTAAGAACGATTGCGATGGAGGGTACTGAAGGTCTTCAGCGTGGACAAGAGGTTGTGGATAAGGGAACTCCGATGACTATGCCAACTGGCGAGGGTATCAAAGGTCGTTTGTTTAATGTAGTTGGAGATGCGATTGATGGTATTTCTCAGCCTAAATCAGATAAGGGATTGCCGATTCACCGTGCAGCACCGAAGTTTGATGAGTTGGCAACAACCACTGAGGTATTATTTACAGGAATTAAAGTAATTGACTTATTAGCTCCCTATGTAAAAGGAGGTAAAATTGGTTTGTTTGGTGGTGCCGGTGTAGGTAAAACCGTATTGATCATGGAGTTGATTAACAATATCGCGAAGGCTTACGAAGGTTTATCTGTATTTGCAGGAGTTGGTGAGCGTACGCGTGAAGGAAATGACTTGTTGCGTGAGATGATTGAATCTGGCGTTATTAAATATGGTGAAGAATTTAAGCATTCGATGGAAGCTGGTGAGTGGGATCTATCTAAAGTAGATCAAACGGAGTTAGCTAAGTCACAGGCGACTTTGGTGTTCGGTCAAATGAACGAGCCTCCTGGAGCACGTGCTCGTGTGGCATTGTCAGGTTTGACAGTTGCGGAGCACTTCCGTGATGGGGATGGCGAAGGTCAAGGACGTGATATCCTATTCTTTATCGATAATATCTTCCGTTTTACACAAGCGGGTTCTGAGGTATCTGCCCTATTAGGTCGTATGCCTTCGGCGGTAGGTTACCAGCCGACATTGGCAACTGAGATGGGAGCGATGCAAGAGCGTATTACTTCGACGAAGCGTGGTTCGATTACTTCGGTACAAGCGGTTTACGTACCTGCCGATGACTTAACGGATCCAGCGCCGGCAACAACGTTTGCTCACTTAGATGCCACAACGGTATTGTCTCGTAAAATTGCTGAATTAGGTATTTATCCTGCTGTGGATCCATTGGATTCATCTTCACGTATTTTGTCAGCAGAGGTTTTGGGTGATTCTCACTACAATACGGCTCAACGTGTGAAGGAAATTTTACAGCGTTACAAAGAGTTACAAGATATCATTGCGATCTTAGGTTTAGATGAATTATCTGAGGAAGATAAATTGGTAGTTTCTCGCGCACGTCGTGTTCAACGTTTCTTATCACAACCTTTCTTCGTAGCTGAACAATTTACTGGCTTGAAAGGCGTTCTAGTAGATATTAACGATACCATCAAAGGATTCAATGCCATTATTGATGGTGAATATGATCATTTACCAGAAGCAGCATTCAACTTGGTAGGTACTATTGAAGATGCTGTAGTTAAAGGAGAGAAATTGATTGCAGAAGCTGCGAAATAAGAAAAACTATGTTTGTAGAAATTATTACACCCGATCGTAAAGTATTTGCTGGAGAAGCTTCTGTTGTTACTTTACCAGGCGTGGATGGTTCTTTTCAAATTTTGAATGATCACGCAGCTTTAGTGAGTACACTTGAAAAAGGTACACTAACGGCTGACAAAGATGTTTTTCAAATTGAGGGTGGTGTCGTTGAAGTATTAAACAATAAGGTTTTAATCCTTGCTGAAGGCATAAATTAATCATCTATGAAGCGAATTGTCATTTTATTTGTTGGTTTAGGTTTGTTGACATCTTGTTCAGAAAAGACGCAGCTTACTGGTTCATTAATGACATTGATTAAAGAGAACCAATTGCCTTTAGATAAAATTCAGTTTTATAATGATAATGCCTTGTTTTTGGAGCGTGAATTAAATGCCTCTGATGCCAATGTGAAATCAGGTAAAGTGATGATTGTCAATGGTAAGTCGATTAATCGCGTTAATCTGGAGCCACAAACACCAGGTGTTTTAGTAAAGGAGCTACAAGATCAATTGTTGATTTCGTTTGAAGCTGGAGCAGGAATAGAGAAAAGCTTGCATTTTGCGCCTGTATTAGGTGAACGAGGTGAATATTATTACCAATTGGTTGACGATGCAGGAAGTCCAACTTTCTCGCGCTTGGCTTATGATGGGAATAAATATTTGTTGTACAATAAGAAAAAGGTTCGTCTATTGATCATGAAGTCATCATTTTCTGGCTTAAAGGTTAACAGCAAACGCATGCGTGGAAATCGAATCAAATAAGTAGATTTTATAGAATTTTGAAAATAGGATGCTTGCATCCTATTTTTTTTTGTGTCAAATTTACTTTGGTATGCTTGCATACGAAGACACACTATGAAAGCAGAGAAAACAGTCGATTTCCAAATTAAGTCCAGTTGGTATGCCATCTCGCGCATGTACAACACCTATTCCGCACAGTTTGATATGACCATGGCGATTGGTTACGTGCTTTTGCACATAGACAAGGAGGGGACGCCTGCGACTAAAATTGCACCTGCGTTAGGCTTAGAGTCAAGAAGTTTAACACGGATGCTGAAGACGTTGGAGGATAAAAAGTGGATCCGTCGGGAGGCGAATTATGCGGATAAGCGGGTAGTTAAAATATTTCTGACAGAGTTAGGTAAGCAGAAACGAGATCAGGCACGCCAGGGGGTTATCCTATTTAATGAACTCGTGTATCAGCGATTAGGGGAGCAAAAAATTTCCGACTTTTTTGAGGTGATTGGTTCAATCAATCAAATCTTAGAGGAGGAATCAAATACAATTTTTGAGTCAGTATCAACAAAACTAAAAATAAAGCCATGAGTAGTTCAACAGCCATCAAGGGAGGCGAATTTTTAATTCGTCCTGTAGTACCGTCGGAGGTATTTATACCGGAGGATTTTACCGAGGAGCAAAAGATGATCGGTCAAACCTGTCTTGATTTCATTAAGACGGAGGTGCATCCAATTTTGGATCAAATAGATTATGCTACTGATACTTCTGTTATGGTAGGCCTACTCGATAAAGCTGGGGAATTAGGATTATTGGGTACATCTGTTCCAGAGGAATACGGTGGATTCGGGATGGACTTTAATACATCGATGCTGGTTGCAGAGGCATGTGGAGCTGGACATTCATTTGCGGTTGCTTTATCAGCGCATACGGGTATCGGAACTTTACCGATTGTGTATTATGGCACGGAGGCACAAAAGCAAATGTACTTACCAAAATTGGCCTCTGGTGAATGGAAAGCTGCCTATTGTTTGACGGAACCCGATTCGGGGTCTGATGCAAATGCGGCAAAGACCAAAGCGAAGTTGAATGCTGCTGGAACGCATTATATCATTAATGGACAAAAAATGT
>JAURHT010000060.1 GCA_030833145.1 Aquirufa sp. | reverse complement strand
CAGAGAACACAAACAAATTATTAATACACATGAAAAACAAGTTTATTTTGGCCGCAGGCCTACTTTTCGGATTAGCTGCTTTGCCTGCTACGGCTCAAGTAAAAATCGGATTCATCTACCAAGAGAAAATCTATAGCCAAATGCCTGAGGCTAAGCAAGTAGAGGAAGATTTGAAGAACACAGAGAAGCAATACCAAACATTGATTCAAGCGAAAATCAAAGATTTCCAAGATAAGGCTGCTGTTTACGAGAAAATGCCAGCAAACACGTCTGACATCATCAAGCAAGACAAAGAAAAGGAATTACAGAACTTGCAAACTTCGATCCAAGAGTTCCAACAAAATGCGCAAACTTCTATCCAAAAGAAGCAAGCTCAATTGTTACAACCTATCGTTAAGAAGATTGAAGAAAATATGCACGCAGTGGCTAACGAAAATGCCTACACATTCGTATTCAACAACTACGAGCCAGGTACAGGTGCTAACCCTGTTTTATTGCACTTCCCAGCGGAGGCAGATATTTCTGACTTAGTATTGAAGAAAATGGGAATTACTCCACGTCCAGCAGGTGCACCAGCTCCAGCGGCAGCGGCTCCAGTAGCAGCTCCAGCAGCGAAGCCAGCAGCTCCTAAGAAGTAATTAATTCTTTACGTTATGGAAGAAAGCCTGATCGGAAACGATCGGGCTTTTTTTATGCCCTAAAATACTGGATTGTTTGCAGTATCGATATAGCTCCGATCACGCCTAAGACAACATAATGGAAATATTTCTCCGGTATAAAGGCCAAAATCTTTTTACCCAGATAAGAGCCTACAATAGCAATGACGATTAAAAATGGGATGAGAATGAGGTGTTCTTGTGTAAAATAACCTTGCAAAATATAGACAATAGCTCTACTCGAATCCACCCCTAAATCAATGAGGGCTGAAGTAGCAATGAAAATATCTTTTTCTAAGCCAAAAGCGGCCAGTGTAATTCCTCTGATCGCTCCCCCTGTGCCTATCAAACCTGCCATAAAGCCAGATATTACCCCACCCGTATAGAGATTGAAATTCGTTTGCTTGATCTTTTTTCCGGCACCCGAAATCAGGAACAGCGTCAATGCGAGGATAATCAGGTTCATACTCAGTTCGATTTCCTTCTGGGGTATGATGGAGGTAAGGTAGGCTCCTAGTACGACGAATGCCACAGCGGGTATGCCCAGTTTGAGGGCGATGTTTTTATGGATCCCTTTTTGGAACAGAAAAATCTTCGATAAGTTACTGAACACATGGAAGACCGCTGTGATGCCTAAGACTAGCTTAAAATCAATAAAAACTGAGGCTAAGGGCACGAATAGGATAGAGGAGCCAAATCCACTGATGGTTCCAATAATCTCCGCTAACAAGGCTAATAAAAAGAAGAGATAGAAGCCTTGGTTCATTTTGTTATTCCTTGATTAGAAACTTGTTTTGGAAAAACAAGATAGCCATTACCCCACAAAATATGGCCGCATCTGCGAAATTAAAGATGGGTGTGGAATAATAAGATCCTCCCCAAAGTGGAATCCAAGAAGGTAACGTCCCCTCATAAAAGTCAGCAAAGAACATATCAATCACTTGGCCATGGAACCAGCTCATTGGTGCTCCGGCAGGCGCATTATTAAACCAAACTCCGTAGAAAACGGAATCAATTAAGTTGCCAATAGCGCCTCCTAAAATCAAGGCGACAGAAATCAATAAGCCCGTAGGACTGTTTTTGACAGTCAAAGAATGCAGGTAATAACCAATTCCGAACATAGCCACAATGCGGAAGCTAGTCAGCATAAGCTTACCCCAGATAGAGCCTATCTGAATCCCAAAAGCCATTCCTGGATTTAAGGTATAATGTAATTTGAAGAAATCTCCAATGAGTGCTATTTGGCCAAAATATCCTGGCTCCATCCAAGTGTGAACGGCTATTTTAATCCCCTGATCGAGGGCAATAATCAAGATGCTTAATAAGAAATAGCGGTAGTTTTTCATGCGTTGTTTCGGCGGTTTACTTCTTTTTGTAATAGGGCAAATTCACGGGAAGTTTGACCTGCAATCGAACTGTTTTCCTCTGCCCGTCTAAATAAGTAAGGCATAACGGCGTCCACAGGCCCATAAGGCACGTATTTAGCCACATTATATCCTGAGGCTGCTAAGTTATAGGAGATGTTGTCTGACATCCCAAGTAATTGGGCAAAATAGATATTCGGATGATTGCTCGGAATTTGTAAGGCATTCATGGCATCACACAAACGCAAACAGCTCGCCTCATTGTGAGTTCCCATGCAGAAATGTACGCGCTCCACGTGTTTTAAGCATAATTCAACTCCTAAATCATAATCGCGATCCGTATCTTCCTTGCAAACGTGTAGAGGCTCAGAATACTCATCCTCATGTGCTTTTTGGCGTTCTTTTTCCAAATAGGCTCCGCGCACTAATTTTACTCCTAAATAATACTTCTTTTCCTCCGCTGTCGCAATGGCCTCCGTTAAATTCGCAAGCATATCGTGGCGGTACATTTGGAAAGTATTGTAGATGATGGCTGTTTTATGATTGTATTTCGCCATCATTTCATAGGTCAACTGGTCGATGGATGTTTGGATCCAGCTCTCCTCTGCATCGATGAAAAGGCGAACGTTTAGCTCATAAGCTAACGCACAAATTTCGATTAATAGGTCTTTGCTGTGGTCGAATAATTCCTGCTCCTCTTCGTTTAATTCCGCTTCGGTTTGTGCTTTTTCCAAAAGTTCCGATTGGAAGATGCCTGTTACTTTGAAAACAGCGAAAGGTATGGCCGGATTTTCAGCAGATTTACGGATGGTTTTTAGGATTTCTTCTTTGGTTTTTTGGAATGATTTTTCGCTTTCTTCTCCCTCCACTGAGTAATCCAGAATTGTCCCGATTTTCGCTTTTTCAAGTTCTTGAATCGTTGATTCACAGCCATCTATGGTTTCTCCACCACAAAATTGAGAGAAAATGGTACTTTTTATGACTTTTTTAACCGGAAAATGCAGGAAAAGAAATAATTTGATGAAAAAAGTGCCTAAATTTACGAGCCAATTTTGGTTCATTGTGGCGAAAATCCAATAGGACTTCTTCAACTGAAAATTGTCTTTCGAAGCGAAGGCTATTTTAGTATCCTCAAAAGATAAACTAGTAGAGGATGGTGTTGATGATTTTTTTGTCATTTGTGCGAAAAATTGTTGCAAATATAAGTGAATTATTATCGATTGCTTAAGAAATAAATAAACAAATCAATAGGGGACGGAAGTCCTCGTTAACCGTCAGATTATTATGAATGCCAATTTAGACATTGTACCGATGCAGGACTGGATTCAGACGAACGGCAAACCCTTGATCATCGCGGGTCCCTGTTCAGCTGAGACAGAAGAGCAAGTATTAGAAACCGCTCGCCGTATTAAAGCGGAGGGTTATGCTCACATTATGAGAGCGGGTGTTTGGAAACCTCGTACACGTCCAGGCAGTTTTGAAGGGATGGGAGAACCAGCTTTGAAATGGTTAGTAGAAGCAAAGAAAGAAACAGGATTACCATTAGCGATTGAAGTAGCTACACCAGAGCACATCGAATTGGCCTTGAAATACGGCGTTGATGTTTTATGGATCGGTGCTCGTACAACGGTTAACCCTTTTAACGTACAAGATTTAGCGGATGCTTTGAAAGGAGTAGACGTTCCTGTATTAGTAAAGAATCCAGTGAATCCAGATTTAGCTCTTTGGGTAGGTGCTTTTGAGCGTCTTCAAGGATCGGGCATCAAGAAATTAGGTGCTATTCACCGTGGTTTCTCGAATGCACAAGAAACAAAGTACCGTAACTCACCTATGTGGGCGATGGCAGTAGAATTAAAGCGTTTGTTCCCTCAAATGCCTTTAATCGGTGATCCATCTCACATGGCTGGAAAGCGTGCTTTATTGATGGAATTGTCTCAACGTATTTTGGATTTGAACTACGATGGTATGATCATCGAAACTCACCGCGATCCAGATGCAGCTTGGTCAGATGCTTCACAACAAGTAACTCCTGAGAAATTAGGCGAAATGTTACGTGACCTAGAAGTTCGCAACGCAAGCTACGGCGCTGACTTCTCTGATGAATTAGCAGGTCTTCGTGAGAAAATCGACAACATCGACCGTGAACTTTTAGAAGTTCTTGCTGCTCGTATGTCAGTAGTAGAGAAATTAGGTGAATACAAGCGTGATAACAACGTAGCGGTATTGCAATTAGATCGTTGGAAGCAATTACACAACGACCGTGCAAACCAAGCGAAAGGTTTAGCTTTATATCCAGAATTCGTAGAAGAACTATTCAAATTAGTTCACTTAGAGTCTATCCGTAAGCAAACGGAAGTGATGAATAATGCGACAGCATAAACTCTAGATTTTAATATTAAAAAAACGGGACCCTACAAGGTCCCGTTTTTTGTTTAAAGCTTATTTTTTAAAGCATAAAGCATAAAGCATAGAGGTGGTATCGCCTCCGGCGATGAGTTCGTGAAGGATTTTTCTGGAGTTCATCCGCGAAGCGGATTCCTACTCTATTCTTTATGCTTTATTCTTTGTGCTTTAAGAAGTTGGGCTAGGAACTTATTTTGTACCCCGCCCACACAATCAGCCCCATCCCCAGAAACGTCAGTACGTCCGGTAATCCATGGCCTAACACCACCTCAATCGCAATAGAAAAAATAACCGCGCTATTTCCCACTACGCCTACCACACTGGCTTTTTCGTTTAATAGCGCCTGTGTGGTAAAGTATTGAACGCCTAAGGCTAAAAGTCCCATCACTAAGGCCCAGATCCATTCCGCTAAAGAAGGCTGCACCCAAACACCCGTCACAAAACTATTCTCAAAACCACCTAGCGTTCCCGTGAGAAGTGAAATGGTGGATGCGATTAATCCCGCCCCCATGAAGGAAACGACGACCCAGCGGGAATCGTAATACTTTTGTGCCTCTTTGATGGCTAAATAGCCTAAGGCCGTTCCCATCGCATAGATGATTCCGGTACTGTGATGCCAAAGCGATCCTCCACTTCCTGGTTGAAAAATGAGCAAGATGCCAAAGAATCCGATCAGTAGAAATAATACTTGTTTGCTGGAAAGTCCTTCATTTGGCAATAAAAAGAAGCTAAAAACCGCGATGAAGAGCGGGAATGCCTGGCCATAGGTGTTCGTTAAGGACAAACCTAAATGTTCCAGCGTGTAAAAGAGGCAATACAAGGTAAATGCCCCTAAAAGTCCTCGGAGGATGATGAAATAGAGTTTCCCACCCACTTGGACGGCCGGTTTTCGATATAGACTCGTTAACAAGAAAGGTAATCCTACCGCGCTTCGAAAAAAGACGAGTTGAATGGAGCTGAAAGTGTGGCTCATTTCTTTGGCGATCGCGGACATAATCGCGAAGCAAAGCGAGGAGAGCAACATGAAAAAGACTCCTTTATTGGAGTAAATTCGTTTCAACATCTAGATATAAATTTCGAGGATTAGCTCAAATTTTGGTAACTTGCATTTCATTTCAAAGGTATGACAAAAAAAATAATTTTATCTCCTGAAGCACCTGCACCCATTGGACCTTATTCCCAGGCAGTTGAGGTGAACAACACTCTTTATGTGTCTGGTCAGATTGCCTTGTCCGTTTTTGAGGCAGGCGGATCGATCGAAGAAGAGACCAATCAAGTGATGTTGAATTTGCAACATATTTTGACGGCAGCGGGCTATTCGTTCGAAAATGTGGTGAAATGTTCCATTTTCGTGAAGGATATGGGTCATTTTGGCCAAATCAATGAAGTCTATGGTCGTTATTTCGTTCAAAATCCTCCCGCTAGAGAGACGGTAGAGGTGGCGCGCTTGCCTAAGGACGTGCGTGTAGAGATTTCGTGTATTGCCTATAAATAATAACTATGTCTGATTCAGTACGTGTTCGCTTTGCGCCTAGTCCTACGGGACCACTCCACATTGGAGGGGTAAGAACCGCTTTATATAATTACCTGTTTGCCCGCAAAATGGGGGGTAAATTCTTGTTGCGTATCGAAGATACCGATCAGGCGCGTTTTGTGCCGGGTGCAGAAAACTATATTTTAGAGAGCTTAGCCTGGTTAGGCATCAGTCCAGACGAGGGAGTAGGCGTGGGTGGACCACATGAACCCTACCGCCAAAGCGAACGCAAAGACCTCTACAAGGCCTATGCAGATCAATTATTAGCAGATGGAAAAGCGTATTATGCTTTTGACACTTCTGAAGATTTAGATGCGATGCGCGCTAGTTTTGAGAGCCAAGGGTCAGCCTTTCAATACAATTCATTAACCCGCGTGAAGTTGAAAAATTCGATTGCTTTGGCTCCGGCTGAAGTAGAACAATTGATTGCTTCCGGAACGCCTTACGTGATTCGCTTGAAAGTGCCAGCGAAAGGAGAGGTACGTTTCCAAGACAGCATTCGCGATTGGGTACACGTTCACACGTCTAGCATCGATGACAAAGTCTTGATGAAGTCGGACGGGATGCCTACCTACCATTTGGCGAACGTGGTGGATGATCACATTATGGAAATTACCCACGTGATTCGGGGAGAAGAATGGTTGCCATCAGCGCCATTGCATATTTTATTGTACCAAGCTTTCGGCTGGAAAGCGCCTCAATTTGCTCATTTGCCTCTTTTGCTTAAGCCTGAGGGGAATGGTAAGTTGTCCAAAAGAGACGCGGATTTAGGTGGTTTCCCTGTATTCCCCATGGAATGGACGGATCCTGCGACAGGTGCAGTTTCTAAAGGATTTAAGCAAGAAGGTTACCTAAAAGAAGCAACCTTGAATTTCTTGGCTTTCCTAGGCTGGAATCCAGGGACTGAGCAAGAGATGTTCAGTTTGACAGAACTGGCGGACGCTTTTTCATTAGAGCGCATTAACAAAGCAGGTGCGAAGTTCGATGTAAAAAAAGCCCAATGGTTCAATGAACAATATATTAAACAACAGGATCCAGCAGCCTTAGCGGCAGATTATTTGCCTAACTTACCAGCTGATCAGGGTCTTGCCTTTGTGCATTTATTCTTAGATCGCATTACGTTCCCACAAGAATTAGCGGTGAAAGTGGCGGAGTTTCAAGCTCGTCCAGCGATTTATGATGAAGCTGTTATGGCTTCGAAGTGGAATGCTGATGCGGCTTCAGGTTTACAATTTATTGCACAAGCTTTACCTAATGTGGATTCGTGGGAGCCGGAAGGCATCAAACATTCGATTCACGAAGTTTTAGAGGCGACTGGAATTAAGATGGGTAAAGTGATGCAGATTTTGCGCGTGGCCTTGAGTGGAAACGGAGCGGGTCCGGATTTGATGATTTCAATGCAATTATGGGGTAAGGCGGAGGTGATTGAGCGATTGGCTACGGCTTTGGCAAAATTCCCAGCACTATAAAAGAAGATGGCCAAAAAGGACAAAAAGAAGGAATTACCCACCGTTCATCCAGAATTAGCGGGATTTGAAATGAATATCGATTCATTAGGAACCATCACGTCTAGTCTGGATCGGGATAAGTTAAATGCCTTTTTGGACAAGCATATGCCAGATGATAAAAAATTAAAACCGAAAGAAAATGAAGGTTAGTCAAGAAGATGTGAAGAAAATCGCGCATTTGGCTCGATTAGAAATGCCTGAATCAAAGCTAGGGGAGATGCAAGATTCCATTAACAAGGTGTTAGTCTGGATGGAAGCCCTCAATTCGGTGGATACGTCGTCTGTGGAGCCTTTGGTCCACATGACGTCTGCCCTAAATCATTTCCGTGAGGATGAGGGTAAAGTGACTTTAGATCGTGCCAAAGCCCTTGCCTTAGGTCCTGACACCAACGATACTTATTTCAAGGTACCGCAAGTAATTGAGTAATAATCGAGTAATTACCCAATATAGTATTCAATGGCTTTTTTCATTTCTGATTTGCTTACCGGAATATCATAGCCACAATCTCCAATTCCAGTTAACAGCGAGAAGCGAACTTCTCCCCCTTTGTTCTTCTTATCCTGAAGTGTTAAGGCAATAATCGCAGGAATCTCCGAAGCCTTTAACGTTACTTTACCGTACGTCTCAAATAAGTATACTTCGATATCACCTAATTCTTCCGCGCTAATCAATCCGCGTTGAAAGGCCACAAAGGCCTCCATAATCATTCCCACAGCAATGGCCTCACCATGCAAAATCTTGCGCTTCCCTTGATCTAGCAAGTACGTTTCTACAGCATGACCTAAGGTATGTCCCCAATTCAAGATCTTGCGCAATCCTTTTTCGGTCGGATCTTCAGCCACTACAGCCTTTTTAATTTCGACGGAGTGTTCGATAAGACTAGCAAAATCAACCTCTGAAAAATCGCTATGGCTAATTTGCTCCCATTTCTCTACATCGCGAATCAAGCAATGCTTGATGATTTCGGCGTATCCTGAAAGCTTTTGAGCTGTAGGTAATGTCTGTATAAAAGTAGGATCAATTAATACCGTTTTAGGCAAATTAAATACCCCAATATGGTTCTTTAAACCTTGAAAGTCCACGCCTAATTTTCCACCCACACTCGCATCTACCTGCGCTAACAGTGTCGTAGGAATCTGAATAAAATCAATTCCGCGTTTGTAGGTGGATGCACAGAATCCGCCCAAATCACCAATCACCCCACCACCTAAATTGATCAACAAGCCGTGACGGTCCATATTGGCTTTTGTCATCGCTTCCCACACTTTTTCGCAGGTTGCTAGGTGTTTATTGTTCTCTCCCGATTTGATTTGAATCTTGATGAAACCCTTCGGTAAATAGGCTTGAATCAGCGGAAGGCAATGCTTGGAAGTTTGTTCGTCTACGAGAACCGCTATTTGCAAATAGGCATTTTGGCTTAAAAAAGCCGGCAAAGATTTTAAAATAGGTGCGATTTCGACTGACATAGGATTTTTTCTTCAATGGATTCCTCAAAATTACCATGATTTTGTGAAAATGGACTATTTTTTGCCTAATTTTGTACCCGCTTGTTAATCCCACAAGATTTACATTTTTATGAGAGAGATTCAGTTTAGAGAAGCCTTACGTGAGGCAATGACAGAGGAAATGCGACGTGATGCATCTGTTTTTTTAATGGGTGAGGAAGTAGCAGAATACAACGGTGCATACAAAGTTTCACAAGGAATGTTAGACGAATTCGGTCCAGAGCGCGTAATTGATACGCCGATCGCTGAATTAGGTTTTGGTGGAATTGCCGTAGGTGCTTCTGCGAATGGCCTTCGTCCCATTGTTGAATTTATGACCTTTAACTTCTCTTTAGTAGCGATTGACCAAATAATCAACTCTGCTGCTAAATTGATGTCTATGTCCGGTGGACAATATTCTTGCCCTATCGTTTTCCGTGGACCTACGGGAAATGCAGGCCAATTATCTTCTCAACACTCTTCTAACTTTGAGAACTGGTTTGCAAATACACCAGGCCTAAAAGTAGTGGTTCCTTCCAATCCTGCAGATGCGAAAGGTTTACTGAAATCAGCGATTCGTGATAACGACCCGGTGATTTTCATGGAATCGGAAGTGATGTACGGTGACAAAGGTTTAGTGCCAGAAGGTGAATACTTAATCCCAATCGGAAAAGCGAACATCGTAAAACCAGGTTCTGCGGTTACGATTGTTACTTTTGGAAAAATGCTTTCTCGCGTGGTGATGCCAGCAGTTGAGGAATTAGAGAAGCAAGGAATCTCTTGCGAAGTAATCGACTTACGTTCCGTTCGTCCTATTGATTATATCACGGTGGTAGAATCAGTGAAGAAAACAAATCGTTGCGTCGTAGTAGAAGAAGCGAATCCATTATCAGCAATCTCATCTGAGATCGCATATCACTTACAACGTTGGGCATTTGATTATTTAGATGCACCAGTAGTTCGTGTGAACTCGCGTGACTTGCCACTTCCATACGCACCTACCTTGATTGAAGAAATTCTTCCAAGCATCGAGCGTACGATCCAAGCGGTTAAAACAGTAACCTACAAGAAGTAGTTTTCTTTAGAGCATAAAAAAAGCCGGAGTTTCGTGAGAAGCTCCGGCTTTTTTGTTGTCGCTACTTATTAAAGAATAAAGCACAAAGTATAAAGCATAAAGTGGGTATCGTCTGCGACGATTCATTTGCGAAGTATTTTTCACGAATTCATCCGCGAAGCGGATTCAACCTCTATGCTTTATTCTTTGTGCTTTATGCTTTATGCTTTCATCTACACTCTCTACTCTATAATCTACTCTCTAAAGCACGTAAATAAACCTCGATCCATCCACATCCACGCCTTCTAGCTTGATGCGTCCTTTTCTGGATTCTAAAGCCTCAACCGCCTCTTTAGGAGAATTGATTACTTTGTCGTTTATCTTAGTGATGACAGAACCTTTCGCAAGTCCATACATTTCAAGTCGACCATCCGGCAATACTTCGGCGATCTTTACGCCTGAGCTTACGCCAAATTTCTTCATCTCGGAAGGAGTCAAGCTCGCAAACTTCGCACCTAAGAACTCTGATTTCGCTGATTCAGGAGAATTGTCGCCTTTCACGATTTCGGTGTTACCGTCTTTGTTCTTCAAGGTTACCTTGAATTCTTTTGTAGCTCCATCGCGGTTAACTGTCACTTGAAGTGGCTCACCTGGGCGTTTTCTGCTCACGATTTCCATCAATTTAGCAGATGATTTCGTTTCTATTCCGTCGATTTTCACGATCACGTCATTGATTTTGATACCTGCATCTTTCGCAGCAGAGTTTTCAGAGAAACCTCCTACATATACGCCAGCACTTGTTTTAAGGTCTTTTTCGTCCGCTAATTTGGCATTCACCTCAGAGATTTGAACTCCTAAAAATCCACGTTGAACGTTACCATATTTGATTAAGTCACCAGATACTTTCTTTACGATGCTTACTGGAACAGCGAAAGAATAGCCAGCAAATTGGCCAGTTCGAGAATAGATGGCGGTGTTGATGCCGATTAATTCTCCTTTTAAGTTTACCAAAGCTCCACCTGAGTTGCCTGGGTTAACCGCCGCATCTGTTTGGATGAAGGACTCTAATGGATTCACATCTGGACTATCGCGGTCGATGATGTTTTGACGACCTTTGGCAGAAACAATACCTGCCGTAACTGTTGATTCTAAATTGAAAGGATTACCCACGGCTAGTACCCACTCACCCACGCGAAGCGCATCAGAATCACCAAAAGTCAAGAAAGGTAAATTCGTTTCCTTGATTTGAATGACCGCTAAATCCGATGAAGGGTCCGTTGAAATAACTTTCGCCTTGTACTCGCGCTTATCATTTAAGATAACGGTTACTTCAGAAGCTTCCGCCACTACGTGATTATTAGTGACAATATATCCGTCTGCTGAGATGATTACCCCAGAACCTGACGCTTCTTGTGGTTGTTGCTGTTGTCTACGGCCACCACCACCGAATGGATCTCCAAATCCGAAGAAATCGTCGAAAGGGCTCGAGAATTGTTGTTGTCTTTGACGTACTTCCATCTTCGTCTTAATGTGCACCACGGCTGGAGTTGTTTTTTCTGCTGCATAAGTGAATTCGCCTGGATTTCCAGGTACGTTTTGATTGGATACGGAAGTGGTGAAAGCGGATGGCGCATCCGAGAATCCGGACGAGTTTCCTAAATTAAAAAGAGAATAGGCACCTAAAGTGACTCCACTGGACATTAATGCAATGATCGCATACGACTTAAGCTGATTATTCATTTCCATTTGGCTTTATTTGATTTAAAAAATGTACCACGAAATTAAACGAAAATTAGGCTCGCACAACCTCATTAACAAGTTTTAAGAGTTTTAAATCCCGAAGGAAATGGCTAATTTTGTGGTTCATTCGTAAAAACACGTTCAAATGAT